>JADKDR010000002.1:314208-628416 GCA_016714535.1 Bacteroidota bacterium | reverse complement strand
ATAATTGCTAAACGCAATTCATCTGAAGTAGGAATATCTTCATCCAATATTTGGCATACGGATGTTTGCGCACAAGTAAATTCTGTCCCTGTCGGAGTAATATCAAACCAACCCACATTATTTGGATTCACAATAGGAGTTTGCGGTAAATATATTCCGGGCGAATTTTGATTTACTGAAAACAGTGATTTCTGCAAATCGATAATGAATTGTCGCATTAAAATTCACCGCATCCCAATTACCATTCATTACTATATTTTTTTCATTCCAAGTATTACCTGCATGTGCTTGTGTATCTATTACGGCTACACTATTTAATCGCAGTGCATTAAAGTGATGCCACATTGCATTGCCTTTAAATTTGGTACCCAGACAAATGCCACCAAAGAAAAAACCAAAGCCCGTACTATCCACATTGTTGCAATACACATTTGTATTGTAGCTAATGCTTGTGCATATGCCGGTAATTAATGTATCGGTTACGGTATGGCTGCTAACATTGTTGCAGCTAACATTGGCACTGCGGCTGGCGGTATTCATTATGCCATACATGGTTGCGTTGCTTTGCGTTTTTTTCAACCTAACGGTATTGCCTGTTATGTTGGCTGCTTGTGTGTAGTTGCAATATATGCCGTACAGCCCATTAGTTATGGTAATAGTATTTTCTATAATTTGGTGATTGCTTGTTACTTGTATAAAATTTCTAACGCAATACCGGCACTATTAGCGGCATTGGCGTTAATGGTTATACGGTTATTGTTTGCTTTTACTAATGAGGCACTGTTGTTAGCAACAAAATTAAAGGCTCGGTATGTAGCATTAATTTCACAATCTGTAATGTGGCAATGCTTTAGTTTGTCGCATTGCAATATATATGCCCCGGTGATTACACTATCTATTCGCAAGCTGGTAATTGTGCTATTAGCCAAGCGGGTATAAATACCTCGTTTGTAATTAGTAATGGTAAAGCCTCCATTGTTTATTGGTTGGGTATTGAGGCTGGCAGTTACTTTGTAATTGCCCAATACTACCATGGCACTTTACCATCGTAATTGTTAGCATAAAAATGCATCTGGTTTAATTTTTAGTAAAAGTACTATTCTTGCATACAAGGTCACTTCTGTAAGCTGCAATACCTATGTTCATATTAAAAAACTATTGTGTGCATAGTTATTGTCGCCTATAGTGCTTACCATGTCTTGTATATCTATGCCAGCAAGCGGTACAGCACCATGTAATGGTTGGCCTATGTAGTCCGGTTTAAATGAAGGGCTAACCATCCCAAACTTACAACCTATCACACGTAGGTAATTATTATGTTTGGCAATACTGTCAAAAGAAGCAGGTACATATATGCTTCTCACATTATCATAAAAGAAAGTATTCTCACATTGCACCATGCAAAATTCAGATATAACGATGGCACCATTAGCATCGCGCATCACAGTGCCGTTTTCTGTAGTTATGCTGGTATTGTCTAATAAGTAAAATCCTAGACTACATACTGTCGCAAGCTTGTATAGTAGTGTTGGATATATTCAAGCTATTGCCCACATCAATTATTATTTGCCCACCGGCACTCACATAAATGTTGCAGTTATCAAAGGTAGCGCTGTTGTCTATTATTAAAGTACCATTAATATAAAGAGATGAATTAATAAAGTAATTTGACGGGAGGCTGCTGCTAACGCTTTGATTTTCGATAGTAAATGTGGTGTCAGTCATATACATGGGATTAACTTCAACACATACACTATCATTTAGGATTACATTACCATTGGTAATACTTGCAAAATTATATGTATAGGGGCAATTACCTGTTTGTGTAAAATATCCTTGCACAGTGTATGTTACACTATCCTGTGCTGCCATAATCAAGGTATCAGGCAAGTGGTTTGGAAGCAAGACGGTAAAGTTGGGCGGTAAGGAGTCGCTAACAACCACCAACTGCGTACTACCATTATTGGATGTAACAGTAATGGTATATGTTATAGTATCATACGCATTAATATTTGCGGTGCTTGCCATTTTAGTAATAGTAAAGCAATCGGTGCAATTATTAGTACCGTTATAAAAAAAATAGCCACCTCCGCTTTCTTCAAAAACATAGTCGCCACAGGGCGTATGTGTATGTAAGGTAACGCGTATGCGGTTGTTGGTGGGTGCGGGGGCACAAGCAAGTTCGTACGTTAGTGATATGTTTAATGTGGTATCGCATAGCAAACTATCTGCGTAACCAAGTAAGTGCATAATGGAATCGCCTATCATAAATGATGTTGCATTGCCTTGTAGTAGAACTGTATCGGTTGCTGTATATGCTACCACATTGGTTATGTTAAAGCCTTGTGGTATGTTATTTAGTGTTACGCTATCCACATGCAGGCAGGCATTGGAGGCAGTGCTAAAAGCTACTGATTGCGTAAATGGAGTACACTTGCCATAGTACAAGGAATCAGTATATTCAGCATTCAAGTCACCATCATACACATAACTGAAGAGCGTATCAATATGGTAGCCGCAACTAGTTGCTACCGTGTTAGCGGTAGGCCATCCATAGCAGTCATAACCCCAGGCAATGGGAGTGCTGTGCAATCCCGCTGTATCATAGCAGGTAGTATAATTGGCACAAAGTGTGCCGCTTGCTGTAGTATTAATTGCAAATCCTAAAGCCCGGTTAATCTGCAATACCCCTTGTACAGGCCATACAGTATCGGTACCACTTACCCAATAAAACCCGGTAAAGTGTGTAGTATCCATCGGGTATAGATATACAAAAGGGGCTGCTCCGCTTGAGATTTGTTGATTACCTGTTGTATCACTATAGAGGATATCTATTTTGTATTGGTTATTAAATGTGATAGGCCAACATTTGGTGCCTGTTACTACATCATTTGCAGCGTTATCAATTGCACACGATAAATTTGATTGTGTACTGTCATTAAAATTGTGTGTCCGGGTTAAGGCAAAAGTATTTTCGCAATTGGCTAATGCCATGCAAGGCAGGCTGTCAACCAACGCTTGGGCCTGGCATAGTAAGCCATCGTCTATGTTAAGCCACCTCTGGCAAGAGTCTGGTTGATAATGTATGTAGTAATACGTTCTGTAGCTCAATTCATTTACAAACCAAATGGTACTATCGGTATAAGGTATGGAATCTTCGGTAAGGCAATGATTGGTTGGTACATTGTTGTCAATTAACCACATATTGCCAACAGGCGTTACACCAAGCATAAGTGTATCAGTTGTATGTGTGCTATTACCAACAATTAATTCACGCACAGCCGCTACACTATCGGGTACATATCCGGGGAAATTCAAAAATTTGATATCACGTAACCGGAATGCTGGTGGATGAAACTCATATGGATATGGATCTAAATAATTTCCTGCTAAGGTAGGGTTGTCAATTATTTTTAAGTTATAGCCACAACTTGTTTGGCTCTGAGTAGGAATCCTGTCAAAATAATTTTGCTGTGCAAAAAAGTAATGCAAGCTGCCATTCCATTCACAATAAAATAAAAATTGATTTGTGAAATTTGTATCTATGATAGTATATGCCGGAGTATCGGCATACAATATAGTAAATAAGGTATCGTGCAACTCAATGGTGTCATTAGGCATTTGCCCATGAATAGATGGTGCATTCATTGTCATTTGCGTTCCGGTAAGCCAACTGCCTGCGGTTATATCTGCTTTTATCGAAACATCCTCCAAGCTACCCGGATTGTCAGGTGCTGCAAATGTGCCGCAAACTTCGTAACGCACGTGCAAGCGGTAGCGTTGGTTAGGATAAAATCCATCAAAATTATTTGTTGTAATGTAATTGTGGCCTGATAATAAATTACTATCTTTATTAGCATCAGTACTAAATGTATAAAAGAATAAATTTTGCGTGGTATCGGTTTGCAAAAAGCTGTGTAGTATATTGGTATCAGCACTTAGTTTTAATATAGTACGAAAATAAACTGAATCAGCTTCCATTAATCCACAATCGGTGCAAGCACCAATTGCGGTTGTGTCTATACTATCAATATAAAAATCAAATCCCTCTACCTTTAATATCATTGTTTCAAGTGCTTCAGGAATTGAGGTTGCAAAATTTAGATAATCGAGCGGTGCATTTAAATCCAACATCTGTTGATAGCTATATCCGCCTTTGCTTGGTACGCCATCATTAAAGCGTGCAATTTGTGTTTCTACAAGTTTATCGCCAAAGGCACTGTTGTGCAATTGCAACAAGTTCTTATTTGCATTATAATAGCTATCGCCTTTAGTTATTGAAAAAGCTCCACTATCTGCCACACCATTATTATCGCTATCTCGTAAGCCAAGGTTAGTGCGCCTTAATTTGTAGTCGTCAACAATAATGCCCGGTGCCTTGCAACCCGGACAGTGTACATGGTATGCTTGTTCTACACCTACCAAAGGGATATAGGCTTGCAGCGTATCGCTTAATATAGGCGGTGTTATGGTATCGGTTGGCAACAAGGTAAAGCAACTATCGGGATTAGGCAGTATGTGTAAGCTCATGCTCGCTTTTTGCGAGCCTGGTTTAATATCGCAACACGCATATAATATTGTTTTTATTTTTCCATCTATAAGCGCATGTAAGATGTTGGGGGTTAATGCAAAATAATAATTACTCTGGTTGTTGGCACAACTGTCGTAGGCATTGCTGTAATAAAAGCTTGGATAAATAACCATACTGCTGGTGTCTGATATAACCCTTACTATATACGTTGAATCATGGGCAGGCTTTATGCCTTGCACACAATTTAGTTGCATGCGCAACCAACCTTGTGGGTTCATACTATCTATGTTAGTGATAGTGCCATCTACTCCTAAATACTGATATACGCCATTATTATATGGGCTCTTAAACATGAGCATCTCCATCGCAGTACTATCTCCAACTCCATTGGTATCAACTTGCAAATTATTAATCAATGGAATAAAGTTATATCGGTAGCTAAGGTCTCTAAATTGTACTACCCCCTCAACATTTACATCAAGTCCAAGTAGCGGTGGCCTTGTTACAAAGTCGCAAGGGCTGTATATTTCATACCCAAGCAATCGGTCATTCAATATCTTATCGCTATTTATTAGTGCCGTATCAACTTCGGCAGCACAGCGATAGGTTGTAAAATTTATAAATACGGTATCCAATTTATCAAAGTCATATAGGTAAGCATAGTAAAATTCTGCATTGTCATTTACGCTATCCTGGCAAAATGAGTTCGTATTTATTCGCGTTCTTACGGAGTCAATAGTACAGCCCCTACAATCCAACGCTATATCACTTAGCGGCATGAGCGAAAGTCTTGTAGGTAAAAGTGGTCCGGTTATATCTTGAAATCCATTATGTAAATTAATTAATAGCTTCGCAATACTTCCAACACTTGTGCTGTCATGTGTAAGCCTGTATTGCCATTGTACTTTGTTCCGGTTGAAGCAACTAAATTCTTGATTATATAAATTAGAGTTATGCAGGTTAACTAAATTCAACTTTGGTACATCGCAAGATGTAATTCGATACTGAGAAGTATCAACCTTGATACAATTGCTACAAAAGATGCTGCTATCAACCAACCAATTATTGCAATGATAACTGAAAATAAAATTGTTATCGCAAGGACTATTTAAACACGTGTCTCTCAAAATATGTTCGCGTATGATTAGCGTGTCATTCTGCCCTATAGTAATACTTGCACTTGACCCCATAGTTTAGCTTGTAAATGTTCCACTTCCAACGCTATAGTCCATAGCAATCAGGCTGGCTGTATTGCAGTAAGTGGTGTCAGTAACAAAAGCATTAAATGCTATGTTAGCTTGCGCTTTTCCAAAATTAATATAAGTATGCGTTAAGATAGCCGGTTCTCTATATGCGGTACAAAACTCTGTATTGTTTCCATCCAGTTGCAGCGAAATTAAATCAACCCCTTGCATTAGGAATGTATTGCTATCGCCATTAGTAACTGTAATGGAATCATTAGCAGCAAATAATGTTTGAAATACATTTATTTCAGACGAGATACTAAACAAACTACAATCAATGTATAGGTCCAGTTCAATCCAGCTAATGCCACTATCAATAAAAAAAACAATGCTCTGTTGCGCTGTATCAGTATCAACAAAGGCAGCATTGCTATCAATAACGTGGTTATAATACAAAGGCGCAATACCTGCACCCGCACAACTAATAGAATCATTTTCAAGTGATGCATTAAAGGTTATGGTATCAGGTGATGTACTATAAAATTGAAAGCGTAGCTTTGTTGAATTGCATGCAGCAAGAGTAGTATCAAGCACCGTAACCGTACAATTTATTTGTGCTTGCAAATTGCTGAATAGAATAAACGCAAAGAAACAGACCAAACTTTTTTTAAAAATTTGTTGTATTGTTGTCATTGTTGCGGTCTTTAAGTGGTCTTGAATGCAATAATAAGAAAAAAGGGTAGTATCAGAGCATAAAATTAATTTTTCATTTGCGATAGTTATTCAATTGTATTGCTTTTAACTTTACAAGATTGGCACAATAATCTTAAGTGGGAACAACACATTGGTTTAAGAGAATTATCTAAAAATGATATTACTACTTTTTTTATTTTATGACAGTCCCACTAAAAGTTTAAAGAACAGCTGATATTGGAATAAAGCCAATCACAACTGCCCTTTTAAATCAATCAAAAACTGTTTGAGTTCGGTCAATATATTTAGCTGTTGTTGCTTGGCACGTGCAGTTTGATAATTGGCTTTAAGGTAATTGCGTGCACCTGGTATGGTATAGCCATTTTCATTTATCAATTGAAAAATCAGTTTCAATGTTTCGATATCATTCTTTGTAAACTGTCGGTTGCCTTTGGTTGATTTAGCAGGATGCAATTGTTCAAATTCATTTTCGTAATAACGTATAAGCGATGTATTCACCTGAAACATCTCGGCAACTTCACCAATTGAATAGAACATTTTCTCTATTTCCTTATCTTTTAAAGGCATAGCATAGTTGATTAATCAAACGATTGATTTTCGAGCCTTGCCAGTTCTATAACAAGTTGATACTGCTCGGGGGTAAGGTCGTTGTAAAAGAAATTAACCGGATCAATTTTTTTGCCATCTTTAATAACTTCGTAATGACAATGGGGAGCTGTAGAAGCGCCTGTACTGCCTACTAATCCTATTTTATCGCCACGCTTTATTTTCTGACCTCTGCGTACCAATATTTTACTCATATGTCCATACAACGTGGTGTAGCCAAAACCATGATTGATTATAACATGATTGCCATAACCCCGGCCATCAAACAAAACTTGCTCAACCACACCATCGCCCGTTGCATAGATAGCTGTACCCATGGGCGCAGAAAAGTCGATGCCCGTGTGCATCATCGATGTTTTATAAATGGGGTGTATTCGGTACCCGAATCCACTGACAAGCAAACTACGTCCATCATTTTTTACAGGTTGTATACCGGGAATATGCGCCAGCATGCTTGTTTTATTTTTTGCACGTTCAAAAACTTCGTCAAATGATTTTGACTGAACGTAAATTTTCTTCTCGAGTATATCCATTTGCTTACTAACGTTGCTCATGAGGTCGGCATTATCAAAACCTTGCAACTCCTTATAGCGATTTACTCCACCAAAACCCGCCATGCGCATACTTCTGGGCACAGGCTCCGATTCAAAAATTACACGGTAAATATTATCGTCACGCGATTCAAGGTCTAGCAACACCCGTTCCGAAATTTTAATGCGGTTGCTTAATTGATCATACTGATCGGTAAGTTTTTCTATTTCGCGCTTCAGTTGTTTCTCCTTGGGAGAGTCAAAAAAATTGTAAGCAAGATAAACGATAAAGGTAGCAAACACCATAGCCGAAGCAATAAAACCGATAACGCGAAACATTTTTTTTCGCAAACCGATAATTACCTTCTCGTACTTTAGTGTATTCGGATTAAAATAATATTTTGCTTTAGCCATAGTGGAATGGCGTAAAAGTAGAAATTAATTGGACGTGTTTCTAAATGAAATATTTATGCTAAGAAGAAGGTGGGAGGTAGAAAAAGAAATTAATGCTTAAATACCTTGATGTTGTAATTACCCGACTTGTGAAAATACTTAATAATAAAAGGCATAAAGCTTAAGAAAATAGCTGTACCCATAAGTATAATTAAAAGCATTAAACTACTGATATTACGGAGCCCCAGGGCAAGAATAATAAAACCAATGTTTACCGAATATAAGATTATTGAAATGTCGCGATGCGAGCAGCCCATATCGGATAAGATGTGATGCATATGATTGCGGTCGGCACCAAATGGTGAACGCTTATGAAATAAGCGAACAATAAAAATACGAACCGTGTCAAACAGCGGAATCATCAAAATTGCAATAGCCATAGCAGGACTTGAACGGAAAGGAAATGAATATGGCAAGGCATTGAAACTTAATTCGACAAAGTTAATTGCCAGTACTGACAGTATAAGCCCAACCACAAGCGAGCCTGTATCGCCCATAAAAATTTTTGCAGGGGCAAAATTATAAGACAAAAATGCCAACAAAGCAGAAAAAACAGAGAAAGCCAAAATGCTTAGCGGAATTTGATCGTAGTTAAAAAACCAAAGCCCAAAAGTAAAAGAGGCAATCGCCCCTAAGCCTCCTGCCAACCCATCAACCCCATCTACCAGGTTAAATGAGTTTACTATCAAAATTATTACAAAAAAACTAAAAGGTGCACTTATATAATATGGTATATCATAAATACCAAATACCCCGCAAAGGCTTGTAATGCGCACATCGGCAAACAGAACCACGATAAGCGCTGCAATTGATTGCCCAATAAATTTTTTACTTGCCGGCATTTCAATTATGTCATCCTTAATGCCAATAAAAAACATAACTATTAATGCCGAAATAAGGTATTGAATGGGTTCGTAACTCAACAAGGCTGACCAAAAAGAAAATGAGAAAACAGCTCCCGCAAAGATGGCAATGCCTCCAAGGCGCGGTATAGAAGCTTTGTGCTTCTTACGCCCACCGGGAACATCATACAATCCTTTTATGTCAGCTATTTTAATTACAGCAGGTATCGCCAAAAAGGTGATGATAAAAGCAGTAATCGAAGCAAAAACAATATTTATCATAAGTGGCAGTTGTGCAGTTTTTAGATTATCACACCTGTAATCTCGGTACTGCAACCGTTAAGATTCTATAGGTGAATTGCGGCAAATGTATTGTTAAAAATTTAGTGGCGAATTTTATCGCTTAAAATTTGCTACACATTTGGGCGAAAAACCTAAATTGAGTCAAGCAGGCATATCCGATTTCAAAAGTACTAAAAATCGGAATAGAAATTACCTATATCAGTTTTTATGCCAAAAGATATAAACATGCTTCGGTTGCTTTGGTTGATATCTGAATACATTCTTGCTGCTACAGAAAAAAATGCACGCAGGCTATAGGACGGATTTACGATATAAGACAGTATCAATTGCGGCTGAATTATGCGTGTACGATTGCCTTGCAAAAACTTGTTGCCGGTAAGCAGATAAGGGGAATAGTAGCTTTTAAATACATCGCTTCCAAAATTTACATTGCCTGTGTCGCGGCCGGTTTCAGCATACGTGTTCTTACCCATCACATGGAAACGTTTGTATTGATATTGCAAAATAACCACGTGCTCCAAAAAGTTGGCTCCCAAGGGGTGAGCCAATTCCATATTATAATGTGCATAGTTGGTTATTCGCGAACGGTGTTGATAGGTATAAGGAGTGGCCGCATTTATTTCTGTGAGGAAAAATAAATTTTTAACTTTAAAAGGTTCTGTGGCTTTGTATCCAAATTGCCCAGCAAATTTATTTCCGTAATAACCCGGCTTAGACTTTAACAGTTTTACATTTAAATCATCAATAAGTAACTGTGCATATATACTATGATGGCTATTAATTTTTGCACTAATATTAAATCCCATAAAGGCATTGTCGGCCGAACCCATTGAAAACTCTACAGGTCGGAAGAAAATAAACGGATTGATATAATTAATATCAAATCCTTTAGCACGAATAGAATCGTGTTGCCAAACCACACCTTCTAAAATTCCGAAGGTTACATGTTTCCCAATTTGAATGCTTAAATAATGGGTTGAGGAGTACTTTTTTTCGGAAACTAAAATCCTCTTCGTTGTAGTTGGCCGGAGGTTTAATATTAATATCCTGCATAACACTATATAGATTCATGTACTTAATTTTCCATATAGTGGTATTGATTTTCAGGAACGGATAATTAGGGGCATAGTCGCTAAGCAACATACTCCGGTATCCATCACCAATAAAATTTTTATCGTGGCCGAATTGAAAGTTGAAATACTTTTTGAGTGAATAAGAAATGGTGCCACTTGACCAGGCAAAATCTTTTTTTCCATCGCCATCTTTAGCGCGTGTTAAGCCCGGCACAACTCTTCGTAAACGAATAAAGTCGTCAATATACGCAGGGTATTCATTTTGATTCTCGTTAAACTGCGAATAGAACGAAAAGCCCTTGCCTATCGTGCCCTGCACTTGCAGGCCACGCGAAAAAATCAACAAATTCCGATTAAACTCCTGCTCGCGGGTAAAAGAAAAATCTACAACAGGATTTAGCCTCAACACATAATCTTCTCCCTGTACACTAAACAAAGGTTGGTTAAAAATGCGGTTGCCCACTTTGGTGTTGGTTATTCCCCGCAGAGTAACCTCTTGAAATAATATGGAGTCGGTATTGCACATGGCTTTTAGCTCGCCACTGCGCCAGGGCTTGATGGCCGTATGTACGGTACTTCCAACCCGATTGGCGGGAGCTTCAAAACGCTGATGTATCATACTTGCCAATGGAATGTAATGGTCCTGAGCCACCACTTGGTATACAGCAACTGTTAACAACGTAAAAAGGAAAATTTTCTTCATAGCTTAATTATTTGCCGTGAGCATATTTTTATATGCTCCAATTATCATGCAGATGGAACAAGATTATTAAAAAAATCGGTTACAATCCGTACTTCCTCCATTGTATTATATCTGCCAAAGCTAAATCGTATCGAATTAAATGCTTCGTCATTACTCAGCCCCATTGCCAGCAGCACATGGGAGGGCTCTGCTAAAGCCGAAGCACAAGCTGACCCTGTGCTTATTGCCAGATGCGACATTGCCGAAATTTTATTTCGAATAGCCAACGATTGAAGGCAAATGTTTGATGTATTGGGCAGCCGGTCTCGCATGGTACCATTTACAAAAGCGTGATGATTGGCACATAATTGTTGCTCTAATGCTATTCGTAGCCGCGACATATCAGCTCCATAATTCCAAAGATGACCCATCGCTACTTCGCAGGCTTTTCCTAAACCAACAATTCCGGGCACATTTAATGTGCCCGCGCGTAATTTGCTTTCCTGACCACCGCCATATATAAAGGTGGGCAATATCACTCTTGGATTTTTTCGTCTCAGGTAAATGGCTCCAACTCCTTTGGGGCCATAAAATTTATGTGCCGATACGCAGGCAATATCAACTCCCATTTCATTTAAATCAACTCTTACTTTGCCTATTGCTTGTGTGGTATCACTCATAAATATGGCGCCATGCCTGTGTGCTATATCGGCAAATGCTGCCAATGGTTGCAACACACCGGTTTCATTATTTGCCCACATGATGCAAACAGCACTTGTTTTATCATCAACTGTTTTTTCCAGTTCCTTTATATCAATCAATCCTTGGCGGTTCACATCCAAAAAAATTATTTCGGCACCCATCTGTTGCAGAAAAATGCAGGTCTCTAAAACTGCCTTGTGCTCAGTTTTCACGGTTACAATTTTGTTTCGCTTAGCGCTGTATTGTGCATGTAACCCAACCAAAGCCATATTAATGGCTTCTGTTGCCGAGGCTGTAAAATAAATTTCTTCGGGCGTTACACTAAGTATCGAAGCTGTTTGTTCGCGCGCAATCTTTACTGCTTCGGCTGCACGCCAACCATATTGATGTAAGGCACTCGATGCATTACCATAATGTTCGGTAAAGAATGGAAGCATGGCATTGAGTACTTCTTCATCAACTCGTGTAGTGGCATTGTTGTCTAAATATATGAGTTCACCTTGTGGCATTGCTTTGGTGCTTAATCGAATTTTAAAATTTTTGAAATTGCCTTGGGATAATATTTATACTCCAATTGATGAACCTTGGCTGCAATTTGCTCCGGGCTATCGTCAGCGTCAATTCCGATTTTTTCTTGCATAATAATTTCACCCTCATCATACTGAGCATTTACAAAATGAATGGTAATACCGGTTTCGGTTTCATTATGGGCCTTTACCGCTTTATGCACATGCATGCCATACATTCCCTTACCACCATACTTAGGCAACAATGCCGGGTGTATATTCACTATCCTTTGCTTAAAAGTAGTTATAAAATGATCGGGCATTAATTTTAAAAAACCTGCCAACACAATCAGATCAATTTTTAACTCGCGCAATTCACTAAGCAATGCATCCCTTTTAAAATCATCCATTGAAAACAATTTGCAAACAACATTGAGGCGCAATGCACGTTCTATCACTCCGGCATTTTTATTTTCGGTATAAATAAAAAAAGTAACAGGCCACTGATGTACGTTTGCATAGTTGATTATATTTTCGGCATTACTTCCGCTACCAGAAGCAAATATGGCAATACGTCTTTTTATTACATCCATTCAGAACAAATTGAAAATATTGGCATCAAAGCTATTTTATTAATTAGTAAATAAGAAATTTGCAACGCTAAAAAAACAAGAAGTACTTGAAACCTGCACGGGTCATAAAATCAATAGGCAATCAATGCACGCTCGAAACAAGCGAAGGAAGAATATTGCCCGGCATATTGAAAGGCAAGTTACGATTGAAAGAAAGTGAAAGCACCAATCCAATAGCAGTAGGTGATTATGTGCATATTGAATGGGATGCCACCGCCCAAGTTGCCTTGATTACCGAGGTGCTACCTCGGCACAATTACATTATTCGTAAGTCAAATAAACTGAGTAAGCAAACCCAGATACTTGCAAGCAACATAGACAATGCCGTATTGATTGTTACCCCACTATTTCCAAAAACATCGACCGGTTTTGTAGACCGCTATATAGCCACTGCCGAAGCATATCATATAAAAACCATTTTGGTTTTTAATAAATCAGATGTTTTTGATGGAGAATCGGCAGCCTTAATTGATGACTATGTTGCTATATACGAACCTCTTGGATATACATGCCTGCGTACATCAGCAAAAAATATTACGGGTATTGAAGAATTAAAACTGCTGCTAAAAGACAAAACCAGCCTGGTTGCAGGGCACAGCGGAGTTGGCAAAACCTCACTCATCAATTTACTTGCACCCGGAGTTAATCTCCGTACCGGCAAAATTTCGAAACAACATGGCAAGGGCATGCACACAACCACCTTTGCCGAGATGTTGCACTTGCCATTTGGAGGATATATAATTGATACACCCGGAATTCGCGAACTGGGAACCGTAGATTTTGAGAAAGCAGAAATATCGCATTACTTTGTTGAAATGCAGGCTATGATGCATCAATGCAAATTTCATAATTGCCTGCACCTCAATGAAGCACAGTGTGCTGTAAAACAAGCGGTAGAAGTGGGCACCATACATCCCATGCGCTACTATAATTACCTCAGCATATTAAACAACGAAGATAATTTTAATTAACCAACACCCTATACGTTCTAATGCCACGCATCCTGATATCGGTAACAAGTGATTTAATCACCGACCAACGCGTACATCGCACAGCAGGTGCCTTGCACCAAGCCGGATACGCAGTCTTGGTAATAGGCAGACAACTCTCAAACACAGCGCTTGATAATAGACCTTACTTAACCCGCAGATTCAAACTATGGTTTACCAAAGGGCCCATGTTCTATTTTTCGTACAACCTTCGCTTGTTTCTCTTTCTGCTTTTTACAAAAGCAGATATTTTGTTTGCAAATGATCTGGACACCCTTATGCCTAATTACCTATGTTCGCGAATGAAGCGCATTCCGCTCATCTACGATAGCCACGAGTACTTTACCGGGGTGCCCGAACTGGAAGGCAGGAGGGTTGTAAAATTTATCTGGAAAAGTATAGAACGATGGATTATTCCCCAACTAACGTATATGATAACCGTTAACAACAGCATAGCTTCCCTTTATAAAAAGGAATATGACAGCAGCTTTGCAGTGGTGCGTAATGTACCTTCCATCGATTTTGAGCTTCCTGTAGTGGATAAGATTAAATTCAAAACCGAAAACAACTTGCCGGCCGATAAGCCGATGATTATTTTACAAGGCAATGGTATTAATATACATCGTGGCAGTGAAGAACTTGTTGAAGCCATGCAGCACGTTAGCAATGCCTACCTGCTCATTGCCGGTAATGGCGATGTAATAGAAATTTTAAAATCGAAAGTTCGCGAGCTACATCTTGAAAACAAAGTGTTTTTTAAACCACGCATGCCATACAAACAGCTATTGCAATACACCTGCTGCGCTCACCTAGGCATTTCATTTGACAAACCCACCAACATCAATTACAAATTAAGTTTGCCCAACAAGCTATTCGATTACATGTATTGTGGCGTACCGGTACTCATAACTAACTTGCCCGAACCTGCAGCTATCGTAAAGCAACATGAGTGCGGTTATGTGCTTCACGAATTTTCGGTTAAATCTATTGCTGATAGCCTTTCTAACATTTTTTCAAATCCTGAGGATTTGAATATAAAGCGAGAAAATGCTTTACGCACAGCCACACATTTCAGTTGGCAAAATGAAAAAAACATTCTGTTAGATGTTGTTGCCAAAGCAACTACGAGTCGAAAATAATTTAACTTTGTTGCATCTTAATTATGGATTACATGAAATTTAACAACAAAAACCTACTGGCAATTTTGCTATCTGCAACCATAGCTGTTGCAAGTGGTCAGGCGTATGTGCTGCCACAGTATCAGGTAGACACCGTAAAAAATTTGGTATTTGGCACGGATAGTAATTTTTTTGGAAATATTGATACGTTGAAACTCGACCTATTTAAACCGGTTGGAGATAATAATTTGCTGCGACCTGTAATGATTGCAATACATGGAGGTGCATGGGTAGCAGGCGACAAATCAGAGTTATGGCAATACTGCCACAACATGGCGCAACGCGGCTATGTGTGTGCAAGCATTAACTACAGACTAGGCCATCATCATCCGTCATGGATAAGCCCTTCGCTTGTTATCCCCGTGTGTGTTTACACTCCTGATAGTAGCGAGATTATACGTGCCATGTATCGTGCAGTGCAGGATGCCAAAGCAGCCATACGATTTATGAAAGCACGGCATGCCCTAGATAGTGCGGATGTATGCAATTACTATTTAGCAGGCGAAAGCGCAGGAGGATTTACAGCACTCTTAACTTCGTTTCTTGATTTACCGAACGAAAAACCTGCTGACTGTTATGCATTGCCTGATGCAACACAACCAGAACCAAATGTTTTTGCTCCATGCTATACCACTACTTTGCCACTCACAAACGTGCAACTGCTTAGGCCTGATTTAGGAAATGTAGAAGGCAAAATAAATTTGAACGGATATGATGACAACGTAAATGGTGTTGTCAATTTTTTTGGCGGTGTGCTTCCACAAACCTTAACCGGCAATTGGATGACCGGCCCTGACACTCCGGCTTACTATTTATATCATCAAACCTGTGATATGATTGCACCAAATGAAACACGGGTGCTACTTAGCGACATTTCATTTCATTGTGCAACGAATTCCTGGTGGAGTGCCAATTGCCCATACGTTGCAGGAAGCAAATCAATCGCTGATTATTTTTCTACGCTCCCGCAAGGCACGGTTACCTATCACTATTTTGGAGATGATGCTTTGTGCAATTATGTGCTATCGCAATTTCCCTGGGCATTTAATTGCCTGAATGTTTCGCAATATGGAAGCTTTCATTACACACGTAATCCCATGCAAGTATATGATAGTGTTGCCAACTTCTTATCGCCTATTGTATTGCAACATATTGGAAACTGCGCAACTGCAATTGTCGAAGACAAGGAAAATCAGCTGGTAAATGTATTTCCAAATCCATCAACGGGATATTTTAATATCCTCAATCCATTCAATTCATCAGAACCAATACAGTGTACGTTAACAAACAGCCTTGGACAAATTTTGCAACCAATGGTCTACATACATGGAAACGTAATTCAAATTAGTCAACCTGACTTAGAAAACGGGATTTACTTTTTAAAACTAACTAATCGAACGAAGATTTACCGCAGTAAAATAATAATTCAGAAGGAAATGAAATAAATTTCACTTGCATTTTTGTACCTGCTAAAAACTCTTTCCTTCACTCAATCATTACCCGTTTACTCTCGCTTGCATTTTTACATGTAACGGTTACTATATACAATCCAGGTTTGTACGATGTGGTGGACACACGCAGGTTGGTATAATGCCCGTATAAATTGTGCTGCTCTACTTTGCGCCCTGTTACATCATAAATGGTGGCAATGGCATTGCTGTTGCCCGGTATGTTGTGCGTATATTGTAAAAACCACTGGCAGGATTGGGAAACACCTGCAACCCCACATTAGAAATTAACTCAGCTTGTACCAACCCAAGTGTATCGCAAGGGCTGCCGGGCTCAGGGCCAAGTTCGTAGTTTGGCCAGTTAGGACATGTGCGATTATTTCGAATACCAAAATGAAAGCTATGAGGCTGCACATCACAAAGAGTATCGAACATATCGGGTTGGTTGATTACGGTCATGTTATCACTTGGTGATTGGGTTATGCAATATATCTTTTTATCAGGCCCCATGAACATTTGCCAAAAAGATGCAAAACCATATGGTTGAGGGGATACATAGCCGTCATATGTAGCAATAATTTTTTTCGTGTTAATCATATTTGGGCCAACTTGCAAAGTATATTGATAAATATGTAAGTAAGTCGAAACATACATATACTTACCATTGGGTGAAAAAGCTACGCCACACGCAGCAGCACTGTCAAGTGTATCAACTATTACATTACTAAAATCACCGGTGCATATGTCAAGTTCCATAACAACAAGTTGCCCGTCAAAAGTCCATGGATCGGTTATCCAATCTATACGTGCATAATAATGCCCATCTTGACTAAAGGACGATTGCCCTTCGTAGGTGGGCGATTCAGTGGGAGCGCCAATGTTTTGCATTCCTGTGCTAATGCCTGTCGGTGTAACCAAAAATTTGAAATACTTATTAGTATATAATTGTGGTTTTACTATCCACCAGTCACGTCCGTTGCCATGTTTAACTGCCGAAAAAAAAGCCTCTGTTAAAGTATCCGCTAACACCAAGTTGTTGTGTGATACTACTTCACCAAGCCCTCCAGCACTATCCATGGATATATGATGGTAATCTACTACATTAACAAAATAAACTCCCGGATCGTCTTTAATGTGAGTATTAAACATGAGGTAATCATGTGCCTTACCAGGATATGGAATCGTAACCAAAAATTGCGTGCCGCTCCATCCCGTACTAATATAACTAGAAGTGTATGCGATGCTTGAAAGATTAATACTATCACCTCCTAGCATGGTACTGTCATTTTTATCTTTAATAAACAAACCATTCGATGCAAATAGTATGTTGCCTGAAGAATCGGCCATCACACTATTGGTTTGTAAAAAATTAAGGTTTCGGTTATTCGTTATATTATTAACCGGAATGCCATTGCAAAAAATCAACAACACCTCTGCCCCAGGGCGGGATTTTATCAAACCCATACATAAAATAGGAATTCATTTGGGCATTTGTGTATATAAAAAATATACACAGAAATGCAGTAATAAACGTTTTCACTTAGTTATTTTTTAACTACTTTAGAATAAGTTATATTATTCTGAAAATCTACTTTTTTAATTACATAAATCATATTTTGTAGCAAATAATTATTCAATTCATTTATCCTATTTCCTTCTAAGCCAATTAATAGTCTCCCAGCTAAATGCATATTGGTATTAATAACTTGGTTGCTGCTTATAGTTTGGCTAGCATAAGAATTGGTAGCAGGTGTGCATTGGCCATAAGAAATTTGATTGTTGAAAAAAGAAATAAACACTGTGAGCAAAAATAGACAGGTTATTCCTTTCCATCAATTGCTACTTGCTAAATTGTGATGTGTGATGTGATTTCATATGATTAAGCATTAAAGATTTGCCTGTAAATATAAAGTTCTTTTCAATTCTGAGCTGATTGCAAAAAAACCTACGAGTATCATGCCCTTAAATTAAATAACAAACTGAACATTCTTTCAAACGCACCATACTAACCTAGGCAATCAGCGGGGGAAAACAAACTACGCTTTTAAACAAATCCTAGACAAAGCAATTGATCGGAACTTGCGTGCGGCATTTATAGCTTGAAACTTCTAATCTCAGAAAAAATTACCGTGCAAAAATTGTCATTCAGCGTTAAGGTTTTTTATAACACTCAAATTCATTTAACTTAGCCAACCAATTATATACTATCATATGAACACGAATAAACAGGCCATTACTTGTCCCAATTGCCATAAAGCCATAGATGTAAACGAAGTGCTCTATCGCCAAATGCAAGAGCGCATGAATGATGAATGGCAAAAGAAAGAAGAGTCCATGTTGTTTCATATTCAAAAGCAGCAGGATGAAATGACCATTCAGCAGAAACTGCTTTTGGACGAGAAAAAGAAAATGCATGAATCGATTGCGCAGCAACTTGCAGCACAATTAAAAGCGGAACGGGAAATAATCACACAGGAACTGCGGAAGAAACTAAACGAAGAAAAGGAAGATCAGATAAAACTGATGCAACGCGAATTGCAGGATCAGCAAGAATCACTCAGAGAGATGAACAAACTTAAGGCAGAGATGGAGCGTGTGGTGCGCGAAAAAGAGACGCTATCGGAGACTATCACCTTGCAAAAGGAAAAAGAACTATCGGAAAAGCTGCGTGAGGAAAAAACCAAAATGAAGCAACAGGCAGAAGAAGAGCAAATGCTAAAACTAAAGGAGCGTGAAAAAATAATTGAAGATTTGAAAACGCAAATGGAAGTAATGAAGCGGAAGGCTGAACAAGGTAGCATGCAACTACAAGGGGAGGTGCAGGAACTTGTTCTGGAGGAATTGCTACGCACTGATTACCCTTACGATGAAATTTCGGAAATAAGCAAAGGTGTGCGCGGAGCTGATGTGTTGCAGACAGTAAACACCCGACAAGGAGAACGTTGTGGCTTAATCTATTATGAAAGCAAACGCACCAAGCATTTTGAATCAAAATGGATTACCAAATTGAAAGAAGATAATCTTGTTGTAAAAGCTGATGTGCTGGTACTTGTTACCGAGGCGATGCCGGAAGACAAAAAAAAATTGTTCTATCGCGAAGGGGTGTGGATATGTTCATTTTTTGAAGTAAAAGGTTTAAGCATGGTATTGCGCCATATGCTTTATGAATTAAAAAACAGCAAAACAGTTTCGCTAAATCGCGAAACAAAAATGGAAATGCTCTATAACTATTTTACCGGCAATGAATTTAAAGGACAGTTTGAGGCATTGATTGAAGGCTTTAGCGATTTGCAAAAAGGCTATCAGGATGAGCGCCTGCGTATGCAAAAAATATGGAAAGAGCGCGAAAAGCAATTAGAAAGAATCCTGACGAATGCCGTAGGTTTTTATGGTTCGTTAAAAGGTATTGCAGGATCCTCTATACCTGATATTAAATATCTTGAAGGTGGTGGGGCTGAACTTCCCGAGTAACCAAAACACATTTTTTGTGTTCGGATAAGCTTACGCATGTTGCGGGCAGCTATTGACAGAAAGTATACACCTCAGGTTACAAGAATAAATAACTGAATCAGCTTACCATTAACAAAAATTATTTTTTGTTAATGGCTAATAACAAACTTGCGGGTAACAGAACTACTGCCACAGGTTACCTCAACAAAATAAATTCCATTAGGCATTTCTGATGTTTGCAATTTGAAAGTTTGTGCATTTACGTCCTCAATTAATTTTATGCGCTGCATAGCAGGAGTAAATATTTCAATTCTGTTGATGTGGTTGCCGCTCATAGCCGAAATATTCAATTCGCCTGAGGCCGGATTTGGAAATAACATCACTTCTTGCATCTGCATGTTTGATACTGTAGAATTTCTTATTCGCTGCGCACATAATTTATCGTTATCAAAAACCCGATAAGGCTGCAAATTGCTTAGCATAGCCTGCGCTCTAATTACTGCCATACCACCATCGAATGGACATTGCAATGCAATGTCTTCTAGCGCTTGTATCTCTATCGATGTAAATCCTCTCCCTTTTGTTTGCAATTGGTTTAGCTGAAAGGCATTAACCATTTTCTCATTCAGCTCATACAAATTAGTTGGCAAAAGTTGCTCGTTAATTGCGATGGCCTTTGCCAACACATCACTCCCTGTATTATGCTCATGCATAATTTTCCGAATTAAAGAAAACCAATCGTTATTGGTAACACGTTCATTGCTATACTCAGCAACTTCGCACCGGAGGCTATAGGCAAGAAAATCATCGTTTACATTTTCAAGAACTTGCTTGGCCTGACTAGCAACTATATAGGGTGCTAAGGGCATTTCATCTGCATGCTCCTCATCCGAAAGTGCAACTTTAGAAAACATCATGGTACATCCTCCATCGCATGTTGCAACCGATGAAGAATAATAATGTGGAGTAAATGCAGTGCCAGTTCCTAATAAATCATTGATAAAAGGAATCTGTGAAGAGTCATTAGTAATAGCATCAAGGCCATTGAGAACGTAAAATCTGGTAAGATCATTTTTGCCTCCAGCACAGAAACTATTGATAGATCTTGTTGCTGCAATGCCAAAATTTCCCTTGCCCTGTCCGGCACCGCTATTATTAATAAAGCGGCCTTTGAAATAATTACGATATCCGGGAGTACCGCCAAACTTGGGCTGCGGACCTATTACTCCGCCTACTTGACTTTCCTTGCCAACCAGTAAACCGATGTTAAGGTATTTCATTTCATTGTTTTTTGAAATGGAGTTGTTGCAATTTCCAAAAAACTCGAATCCATCGTTTAGAAAGTCGGCCACATTACATCTGAAATCAACAGCATTGCAATTTGCAAATGACATGCCGGTGCGGGTTGACAGATTTACATTTAGCCCCTTAGCTAAATTGCAACGCACATTAGCTGAGTCGCAATTTTCCATTCGTATCCCGTACATGTCTACACCACCGGTTAAGCCCATCTGCATGTAAAATTTATTTTCGCGTACAAAGGGTCGGTTAGCGTTTGCCAGGTATAAGCCATACTTTCCGTAATTGTAAATTACATTATCGTCAAAAGTGATGGTAGATGGTAACAGCACATCATCTGTTATACTAACACCATATATGTTGTTGTAGTTAGAAACATCAAACGAATTATCAATACTATTATTGGTGATGGTGATGTTGCTCAGTTTAGGTTCGGTGAGTGTGATTCCGGTGGCGCAACTATCGATGTTATTAATATTAATTACATGCTCTTTTCCGACACAACCAATGCAACAGATGGCGTGTTCGGTATTGATAAATTCATTGCGGTATAATTCAAACTGACTGTTGATGGCATTGATACCATAGGTACAATTGGCAAACGTATTGCCTCCGGTAGCATTGTTGGTGTGGCCTGCAAAGATGTTGTTGAATGGCCATATTTGACGATGGTCAAGCGGATTGCCATAACCATTGGGGTTATTCATAAACACTGCCGAACCTTCGTTGACATCGCTGCCTCCTGAACTCAATATATTTACAAAGTCGTTATTCTCCAAATGGATGTTTGAATTCTCAGTATAAATACCGTAAGGTAAATTATAGAACACATTGGGGCTACTTGACATTTTTCCTAATTTAACACTGAGCACATTTTTAATTTTTATACCTGCAAAAGGTTTTTGCCCCACGTAAGGTTTCTTGAGCGCAGTAAAGGCAAAACTGTCGGCATAAAAATTTCCCCAGAATGACTCAGGAAGGTCAATAAACTCAAGCGATATGTAGTTGTTTCTAAATACACAATTGTTAATGGTGATGCTGGGATTGTGCGATACCTGAACAGCAGTTTTTGCATCGCTAATCTCACAATTACTGATTATAAGAGCTTCGTACCAGTCAGTAAATTCGAAACCCTGCCACATGTTGGCATCGCAATCGGCACCACTCAATTTACAATTGTTAAAAGTAAGCACTGCATCTTCACCGTTAAAAATAACTCTAGCATTTTCGCCAAACTTAATTTTTGTACAATTTGTAAATGTGTAACTTGAATCAACCGAAAGTTCGCCATTAATAACAATCTCTTTAAAAAAGTTAGTCAAAGAATTATTTGTGCATATTCCATTGCCCGAAGCCTGTGCATATTTCTTGATGCGATTGGCAACATCACTCATTTTTATAAAAGGCCCCATGGTGAGTAACACCGAGTCTTTACTACCGCAGCAGGTAATGGGGGTAATGGTTACAAAATCCGTATCGCGGCACGAAGGATCAAAATTATTGTACATCACCATCATATACGTTGTAGCTGTATCAGGACTTACAAAAACATTTTTTCCGGTGCCAATCAGTTGGCTGCCCAGGTACCAATTGTAAGTATACTTGGCTCGAAACTGCTTTGTAAACAAGCGGAAGGGCATACTGTCGCGACATACCACACGGCTGTCAACTATATCGGCAGTATTATTAACACGAACGGTTACTGAATCCATGTTGCCCCAACAGCGGCCATCTGTACCTACCACCGTATACGTTGTAGTGGTGGTGGGGTTTACATTTACAATTTCGCTTGTTGGATTATCTACCAGCTTGCTCGGCAGCCATATAAGCGACTTGAACGCATTGGTATTACCACCTGTAAAAGTTACCCCAAGTTTAATGGGCATATTCTTACACGTATTGTATAGGGTGGCTGTTGCATTAATCTTCGGCTTTGGATACACCCGTATGGTTGCAGTTGCCGATAACCCCGCTCCATTAGTAACGGTTACCGTATAGGTTGTAGTATTTGCAACATTTGCTGTAAAATTAACTACCGACTTATCTGCCTTTTCGAAAGTGATGTTGGCGGTAGGTGTCCACGAAAAATTCCCTTGCCCATAAACAGAAATGCCTGTGCTACTGCCACTGCATATTTCATTATCCATCACTTTTATCTGTAGTGCATTTTTTGTCGTTACCAATCGGGTAATGCTGTATGCCTTTAATGTAATAGTATTATTAGCTACGTTAGCTAACGGAAAATATCTCAATTGATTTGGCCCGGGGTTTGTCACCGCATTTCCTTTAATGTATTCCAAAGGACCTCCGGGTCCGTGGGTCACTTGCTCAAACTTATATCCGTTAAGCGACCACACACCCATGCTGAAAACTACATTTACATCTACACTATCCATGTTGACTAATATGGCCTGCGATGTTGTTGGGCTTTCGAAACGCCAGCCATAAAGCGATTTGTAGTTTAAATATAACGAAGGACTTGTAGCAAAATTTATTGGTGTTCGCGAAGTAGCATTAAACATTGCTTTACCAACAAGCGCCATCGCATTGCCTCCGGCAGTTCGTTCATATTGTGAGGTTTTGATTTGCGAGTTGCATGCCTGATCATTATAAAAAATTCCCAAATCGAGGCCAATGGTATCGGAAAAAATGGAACCCCAGGTTCCATCAGCTATTAAAGAATGACAATTAATAAACTTAATAATACTGTCTTCGTTATAAAGCAATGTTTGCATGGCAAGCATTAACCCTTGTGCCCATGTGCTTTGTATGCAATGCGAACGATCGAACAAGTTGTACTCGGTAACCCATGCTTCTTTATTTGCAACGCGCGTTATATCAAGTTCTATCGATTTAAAATTTTCCATGCTGGAATAGGCAGATGACAATGTTCGTTTCAGATTAGTGAGGGTAACAGGTGTGCCTTCGCCAACACCCGAAGCAATATAATGATGATAGGTGATGGCATCAATACTTGAATTCATTTGGTTGAGCATGACTGACGACCAACGGTTACGTCTGCTCAGCAAAGGCTCCAAACCCCTGCGGTTGGTAGCACCAACCACGGCAATCTTAATGGTGTTGCCTCCAGCCATCGACTTCATGGTCATGGCCCACTGATTCATATCGTTGATATAGTCTTCTGCCTCAGGCCATTTGGAGGTATACTGTGGATAGTTGTCGTCATACAATTCGGAGCCAAACTCGAAATAAATAGCGGGGATATTTAACCCGCGAGTCCACCACAAACGTGCTGTTTCGTTTAGCGGATCGCTACACAGCACATTCAGATTTTGTGAAGGAACCACATCTCCCCTATCAACAAATTTTTTTAATTTTTCTAATCGGTTATCACGGTACTTTGCATTGTCAAAATCGGGTGGCAATTGCAATCCAACTGCGCTTTCGCGCACAAGGCTGCCTGCTTGCCAGTCCCAAAAGTTGCCCGGTACCCCTGCAGGATAACGCAAATTGGAAGTTCCCAATTGCGAGGCGCTATCAATAATTGCTATATCATTGTAAAAGGGACTGGTAGGCCTCACAAAATTTGCACCGTTATACCCAAAATAATTTGCTGGCATAGTTGAGGTTGTGCCCAAGGTTGCTGGATAAGTGTTAACCTGACTGTACAACATACCGCTTGTACAAATCGAAATACTAAAAATGAGAATTGAAAAAAAACGTATCATTAGAAAAAATTGATCTGTTAAAAAAAGTGTCAATAGCTGAAAAAAAATGTCCGACACAAAGTGGACAATATTTGCTTGCGAAAATACATCCTGAACACAGTTAATACAAAAAAGACCTATACCTTCGCCAAAAACAGAAGACTATTTGCAAATAAGTCTGTTATAAAATTAACTTGAAAAACAGAACTAAATTAAACATTACAGGATTTACGGTGGTTATTTTACTTTTAATAATATGCACCGTTAACTTGAGATGTACCAACGCATCGCTGCCAGAGACACTACTTTATGACCTTGACAGCACAGAGGTAAATTCAAAACTACTTTTTTCAAAGTCGGTTAATGTGTTTTATTTTTTTTCGCCCGAGTGTCCTATTTGTCTTGGCTACACACTTACCTTACAAACTATTGATAGCACGTTTAAAAACAAGGAAATTAATTTCAACATGATTATACCTGCAGCGCATGTTAACTTAGCTATTATAAAAAAGTTTGTTTACGATTACCATATACCCTGCAAGGTTTATGCAGATCAAGCTCATGCATTTATAAAAAAGATGGATGCCCGGGTTACCCCGCAGGTAATGGTAGCTTCTGACCGAGGAGAAATTTTGTATACCGGATTAATAGATGACTATGCCCTAGCGCCCGGAGTAACACGGCAACAAGTAACTAAACATTACCTAACCAATGTGTTAAGTCAGTTGCTTGCTGGGCAAGCACCTGCGATTTCACAAACAACACCTCAAGGATGTTATATCGAATTTGAATAATCTTTGCATTTTTGCAGCATGCGTCTGCTTCTGATATTTTCTATTTCTATTATACTGCTTCAAAGTTGTAAGCCCAAGCCCACCTTTGTTGATATAGCTCCTATCATTTATAAAAATTGTAGTGGCTGCCATCGACCGGGACAATCAGGACCCATGAGTTTACTGTCCTATACCGATTGCAAGAAAGTAGCACATACGATAAAGTATACTACGGAATCGCGACAGATGCCGCCATGGCCTGCCGATGTAAACTATGTTCAATTTTTGGATGAAAAATTCCTTACCGATGCAGAAATAAAACTAATAAGCGATTGGGCAGAGAATGGTGCCCTCGAAGGCGACAAAGAAAAAACACCAAAAGCACCTTCGTTTCCGGATAGTAGCGAAATTGGCATTCCCGATTTGCGCATTCCATGCGAGCCCTTCCTGATCAAGGGAGATAAGCGCGAAAAGTTTATCATGATGAAAGTTCCGTTTACGCTTGAAAACGATACCAATATACGTTGCATAGAATTTGTAGCCGGCAATAAAAAACTTATACATCATATGAACGGGCATATGATTACCTTTGATAAAAGGGAGCCTGCTTTACTTTATGCTCCACCCTTTATAGTTGACCGCGATACGGCTTACGAAATTTCGGAGTCGGCACACAACCTTCATTTGCTAGCTGATGATGGCAGTTACCCTACCATGTATGGAAGTGTAAGTAACTACCTGCCCGGCACGGGCACTATGATATATCCCAATGGTATTGGGGGTTGGCGTATACACAAAAACTCAGCGCTATTATTAAGAGACATTCACTATGGTGCTACTACCATCGATCAATGGGACAGCTCTTACTTCAACCTGTTTTTTGCAAAAGAAAAACCGGTGCGGCCCACACTCGAAATTCAATTGGGCACCTTAGGCATTTCGAAAATTGAACCTCCTTTAATTATTCCTCCAGATAAGATTACTACTTACCGCACTCAGGCAACCGTACCGGTTGCTATTTCTATCCTGACTATTAACCCTCACATGCATCTTATTGGAAAAAGCTTTTGGGCTTATGCATTAACACCGCAACAAGACACCATTCGAATTGTGCGAATAAATAAATGGGATTTCCGTTGGCAATATTTTTATACATATCCAAAACCAATAATAATTCCGGCAGGTAGCACCATTTATGTAGAAGGCAGTTTTGATAATACAGACAAAAACCCAAATAATCCCAATAACCCGCCCATAATAATACGCGAACCTGTAGGTGGTAACATGCGCACAACGGACGAAATGTTTCAATTAATAATTACCTACCTGCCTTATCAAAAAGGCGATGAAAAAATAGATTTGAGTAAAAATACGATTGATTGAAAAAAACAGATTTTGTAATTTAAATCGTTAATAGCTACTTACATCATCTTGGTTACAAAACTCGGGAATGCTTCTTCTTGAAATCTTCCAACTGTTCTCCACCAAATTTTAATCGTGGTGTATAACTTAATCAGCTACATGTAGCGCGCAGGAAAGGCAGAATAACCTATGCTTACTCCACTGTCACACTCTTTGCCAAATTGCGTGGCTGATCGACATTGCAACCTCGCAATACAGCAATATGATAACTTAAAAGTTGCAAAGGCACAACGGCAACTAACGGTACCAGTATATCATCTGTTTCGGGAATTTCAATTATATAATCGCTCATCCTGCGAACAACATCGTCACCTTCGGTAACGATGGCAATGATAGTTCCCTTGCGTGCCTTTACTTCTTGTATGTTGCTCACTACTTTCTCGTAAGAGGCATTTTTTGTTGCAATAACTACCACCGGCATTTCCTCGTCAATTAAGGCAATGGGGCCATGTTTCATTTCGGCTGCCGGATAGCCTTCGGCATGTATGTAAGATATTTCTTTTAGTTTTAATGCGCCTTCTAATGCAACCGGGAAACCATAACCACGGCCGAGGTATAGAAAATTACGTGCATCCTTAAACTTAACCGCTAACTCTTTGATAACATCGTTTTGCGCCAACACTTTTTCTATTTTTTTAGAATACTTTCCAGCTCATATAAATATTCGCGTAGTTTAGATTCGCTTATCGTACCTTTTTTTGTAGCTAATTGCAAAGCAATTAGCGTTAGCACTGTTACCTGTGCAGTGAAAGCCTTGGTGCTGGCAACACCAATTTCGGGGCCTGCATGGGTATATGCACCGGCATGTGTAGCACGAGGTATAGAAGCACCCACCACATTGCAAACACCAAATATGGTTGCGCCTTTTTGCTTGGCAAGTTCTATGGCAGCAAGGGTATCAGCCGTTTCGCCCGATTGCGAAATGGCAATCACCACATCTTCTTCCGAAATAATTGGATTACGATAACGGAACTCCGAAGCATATTCTACTTCGACCGGAATGCGTGCGAGGTCTTCAATTAAATATTCGGCAACCAATGCTGCATGCCATGAAGTTCCGCAGGCGGCAAAGATGATTCGCTTGGCGTTTAAAAACTTTGTTTCGAATTGCGACACACCTCCCAATCGTAAGCGACCCGTTTTGGCATCAAAGCGACCACGCATACTATCCCATATTGAATTGGGTTGCTCAAAAATTTCTTTCAACATGAAATGGTCGTACCCACCTTTTTCTATTGCCTCCAATTTTAATTCGAGCTCTTGTATAAAAGGAGTTTTGGTTTGGTTTTGTATGGTCTTTACAGTTAGTTTTCTGTTTTCTACAATGGCTACCTCGTTGTCATCAAGATATACTACATTCTTTGTATACTCTACAATGGGCGTAGCATCTGAGGCTACATAAAACTCGTTATCGCCAATACCAATTACAATAGGGCTGCCTCTGCGCGCGGCAATAAGCAAATCTGTGTGTTGCTTCGATATAATTACAATAGCATACGCTCCTACCACTTCGGTAAGGGCTGACCTTACTGCATGCTCAAGGGTTACTTTTTCGTTCAGGTATATTTCTTCAATAAGATGTATAAGCACTTCGGTATCGGTATCACTCTTAAAGGTGTGCCCTTTTGATATCAATGCTTTTTTGATGGTCTCATAGTTTTCGATAATCCCGTTGTGAATAATTGCAAAGTTTTCAGATTCGGAAAAATGAGGATGAGCGTTGCGGTCGTTAGGCTCTCCGTGGGTAGCCCAACGTGTATGGCCCATACCAACTGTGCCTTGCACATCTTTACCTTCCAGATATTTTACAAGGTCACTTACTTTGCCTGCTTTTTTGTAAACAGTGAGCTTGCCATTTAGCAAGGCTACACCTGCACTGTCATAACCTCGGTATTCAAGTCTTTGCAAACCTTTTATTACGATGGGATAAGCCTGTTTATCTCCTATGTATGCTACTATTCCGCACATGTTGAACTATGTTTTTTTAAAAAAATATAACGAAATGCGAAAGTACTAAAGTTTTGATATAGGCGGTGATTTATATTGATTCATCTTAATGATGATTTAACACATTGATCCTTGATTGTGCATTTTTTTCAATAAAAAATACAGTTTGTATTTTCATAACTACCACAGGGTGCGAACTAAATGTACATTTGCATCCGCAAAAAAAAAATCCACCGTGCTTAAGCAAAAAGTAGAAGATCTCGACCCTAAACACTTTATAATCATAAAGGGTGCAGCTGTAAACAACCTGAAGCATATAGATGTGGCTATACCTCGTAACAAGTTGGTGGTAATAACAGGAGTATCGGGGAGTGGCAAGAGTTCGCTGGCATTTGATACGCTATATGCCGAAGGGCAACGCAGGTATGTTGAGAGTTTATCATCGTATGCAAGGCAATTTATGGGCAAGATGGATAAACCCGAAGTAGAGTACATTAAGGGCATTGCCCCTGCCATTGCCATAGAGCAAAAAGTAAACACGCGCAACCCCCGAAGTACCGTAGGCACCAGTACCGAAATTTATGACTATCTCAAATTATTGTATGCGCGTATCGGAAAAACATATTCGCCTATAAGTAATGAATTGGTAAAAAAAGATGATTTGGAAGATGTAATTAATTACATAGCCACCCTCAAAAATGAAACGGTTGTATTATTGCTTGCACCCATTACACTAAGTGCCAAGCAAGAATTACCCACCATGCTCAGACTATTGCTGCAAAAGGGGTTTACACGAATTGTACTGGAAGGAGAAATTGCTAAAATAGAAGACGTGGCAACACGTGCACCATCCAAAGCGCGCACTCCAAAGAAAAAAACCGGACCAGATTTTTATATCCTTGCCGACCGTATTGTAGTAGATAAAGAAAGTGAAGAAATGGCAGCACGTATAAGTGACTCAGCCAACACTACTTTTTACGAAGGTCATGGAAGCTGCATAGTTGCTAACTTGCAGGATGGGTTGCTCCAAGACTTCAAAGAATTTAATAATCGGTTTGAACGTGATGGAATGACGTTCGAAATTCCTAATACCAATTTATTTGCATTCAACAATCCATATGGTGCCTGCAAGCGGTGCGAAGGATTTGGAAACATCATTGGCATCGACCCCGATTTGGTAATACCTGATAAATCGCTTTCGGTGTATGAAGGAGGCATAGTTTGCTGGAATGGAGAAAAAATGTCTGCATGGAAAGATCTTCTCATAAAGAGCTCTTACAAATTTGATTTCCCTATACATAAACCTATTTATGATCTTACCAAAGCTCAATACCAGGTGTTGTGGAAAGGTAATAAGTACTTTCATGGGTTAGATACTTTTTTTGCCGAACTCGAAAAACAAATTTATAAAATTCAATACCGTGTAATGCTGGCACGATATCGAGGCAAAACGCTTTGTCCCGAGTGTGAAGGCACACGTTTGCGTGCCGATGCCAACTATGTAAAAATAAAAGACACGAGTATAAGCGAACTTGTATTGATGCCTGTAGATAAAAGTCTCGTTTTTTTTAAATCTTTAAAACTCAGTAAACACGATGCTGAAGTTGGAAAACGAATTCTAGTAGAAATTACCAACCGATTACAATACCTTAGTGATGTTGGATTGGGCTACCTTACACTTAACCGATTGAGCAATACCTTAAGCGGTGGCGAGTCGCAACGAATAAATTTGGCAACCTCTTTAGGCAGCAGCCTTGTTGGAAGTATGTATATTTTGGATGAGCCAAGCATTGGATTACATCCACGTGATACCGAGCGATTGATAGGCGTATTGCAATCGTTAAAAAAACTTGGCAATACACTTATAGTTGTAGAACACGATGAAGCAATTATGCGCAATTCCGATCAGTTGATAGATATAGGTCCGTATGCAGGCACCGATGGAGGGCACCTTGTTTTTCAAGGTACTTTTGATGAGCTGGTAGATGAGCGAGAGAGCCTCACAGCACAATATCTTACTAACCGGCTCGAGATTCCGTTACCAGAAAAAAGAAGAAAATGGAATATGTCATTTGAAATAATTGGCGCGCGAGAAAACAACCTGAAAAATTTGCGTGTCAAATTTCCTCTAAATGTTATGACGGTAATTACTGGAGTTTCGGGTTCGGGTAAAACTACCCTCATCAAAAAAATTGTGGTGCCGGCACTTATGAAAATGCATGGTGGATATAGTGAAGCTACAGGCAATTTTGATAAACTGGATGGTGCCTATCAGCAAATTAAAGGGGTGGAAATGATTGATCAGAATCCGATAGGAAAATCATCGCGCAGCAACCCCGTTACTTATATGAAAGCGTATGATGAAATACGTGCTTTGTATGCAGACCTGCCTATGTCGCAAATGCGAAAATTAAAGCCATCACATTTTTCTTTTAATGTAGAAGGCGGTCGTTGCGAAACCTGCGAAGGCGAAGGCATGGTAACCATAGAGATGCAATTTATGGCAGACATTCACTTGAAGTGCGAAGCTTGTCATGGCAAAAGATTTAAGGATGAAGTACTGGCTGTAAAGTACCGTGAGCGCAGTATAGATGAAATACTTGAAATGACGGTAAACGAAGCGCTTGATTTTTTTACCTATACCCAAACGCTAGACAAATTTAATGGTTACGAAAAAAAGATTGCGCAAAAAATTCAGCCGCTTAAGGATGTTGGATTGGGTTATATTAAATTAGGACAGGCATCAAGTTCATTGAGTGGTGGCGAAGCACAACGTATAAAGCTTGCCAGCTTTCTGGTGAAAGGTACCGGTGCCACCGATACGCTTTTTATTTTTGATGAACCTACTACAGGATTACACTTTCATGATATACGTAAATTACTCGAGGCTTTTAATGCACTGATACGACAAGGCAACTCGCTCCTTATAATTGAACACAACACTGAAGTAATTAAATGTGCCGACTGGATTATTGACCTCGGCCCCGAAGGTGGTGAAGAAGGCGGGCAACTTGTTTTTGCCGGAACTCCCGAAGACCTGGTAAAGGAGAAGAAAAGTTATACCGGAAAATATTTGAAAGAGAAGCTAACGTCTAGATTATAAAATCAATTTATTGTCCATATGGTTGACCTAAATTTGGATACCCGAAACTTATTGGCTACTAGTAGTCACTAGTTTTGAACTACTAGGTGCTTGTTGCATTTTTAATTTGTATTGATTGCGATTGGAGAAAACTTCAACTATTGGCAAAAACCAAAGTTTTTCAAAGCAAAATTTTATTGTCTTTATTGAACACTACATTCAATCAGATATACTTCCTATATTGCAGTTCCCTTAATAATCATTTAACCTTTAAAAAATAAATTTATGAATATTCTTGTGATGGGTTCACTCGACACTACCAATGCAAAATGTACCGAATTTTTACAATCTTTTGCCGCAGAATTAGTTGAAAACGGACATAAACTTTTGAATGGCTGCCGCAACGAAATGGATAAGGTATTAACGGAGAATATGAATAAATTGCTAATCGAAAAAGGACTCAATCCACATGAGTATATTACCAGTTATGTAGAGCCGGGTCACACGCCTGTTCACGATTTTGGTACTATTTTAAAATCGCGTTGCACAAGCTGGGGAAGTTTAGCTTCTCTTGGTCTTCCAAAACCTGAAACAGTACAAAATGCTGATGTGGTTTTTGTAGTAGGAGGAAATGACGGAACAAAATGTGCTGCTAACTGGGCGGGAATTTGCAATAAGCCGCTTCTTCCTATAAGTAATTTTGATGGTGCTGCTGCCGAAATTTTCGCACTTGAACTTAATGATTTCGATAAGAAATATGGCATGCGCATAGATAAGTCGGATTTTGAAATGTTGAACCAAATTACTACAGACTCTGCACGTATTGCACAGGATGCGCTAGCACTAGCAGCGCGAATTATTTTTTCGAATCAGGTGTTGGTGATCATGTCGTATTCGGGCGATGCAAAACTCGAAGATGCTTACGATTCCATTCAAACAATTTGCACCGAGAATAAATATACATGCCTACGTGTGAACGAAGGCAACCAAACCGAACGTATAGTGCCCGAAATTTTCAAACAAATGAGTCGCTCGGCATTTGTAATTGCAGATATAAGTGAACCAAAACCAAATGTTTTTACGAATTGGGATATGCACAAGGCTTACAAAAAGATGTTATTATAACTGCATGGGAGGACACCGAATTACCTTTTGATGTAGCCGACTTTCCAGTTATAAAATGGGGCAGCCAAAAATATTTGAAAGACAAGTTAAGGGACAAAATTAGTTTGCTGGCAAAAAAGCACGGGCGTATATATACCGAATAGAAAATATGGTTGGAGGAAACTTCTACCCAAGGCAAAAATAATAATACACTCTAAGGCACTAAGGCACAAAGTTTTAATGGATTGTATTTCTTATTGCCTTTGCGTCTTGGTGGCTAAATTGTTTTGAAATGATAAAAATTAATAGCCACAAAGGCACTAAGACGCAAAGTTTTATTGCATTGTATTTCTTCGTGCCTTTGTGGCAAAAGAAAACTCCAAGCATAGGCAATGGATAAACTAAAAAACCGAAGGAATAATTATTTATCACTAACCCCGATTGTAGCGGAAATCCTTTTTTTTATTTTTCGATCGCACCAAAAAAAAGATTGGAGTGTAAAGCGGGAACTCATTGTAATTTGCAAGGAGATGTCCGCTGTTTCTTAATCATAAAAAAACCGCAACGGTGTGGCTGCGGTTCGTTTATTACGTGGATTTGCAATTGCTTATAGTGCGAATGCTTTTTTAATGGCTTGCACGTAATTCAATTCTTCCCATGGAAATAGTTTGACTTTGATTTTTTTCTCGTTGACTTTTCCTTTGTTGAATATTTTGGTTACTTCTTTGGTATTGCGTCCCATGTGGCCGTATGATGCGGTTTCGGAGTAGATAGGTGTGCGCAAATTGAAACGTTGTTCAATGGCATAGGGTCGCATGTCAAATATGGTTTCTATTTTTTTGGCAATGGCACCATCGGTCATTTGTACTTTTGAACTACCGTAAGTATTGATATAAAGTCCAACTGGCTTGGCAACGCCTATGGCGTATGCTACTTGTACCAATACTTCATCGCACAGGCCTGCTGCTACCATGTTCTTTGCAATGTGTCGGGTAGCATATGCTGCGCTACGGTCCACCTTACTTGGATCTTTGCCAGAGAATGCTCCACCACCATGTGCACCTTTGCCACCATAGGTATCAACAATAATCTTACGCCCTGTAAGGCCGGTATCTCCATGTGGTCCACCAATTACAAACTTACCGGTTGGATTTACATGGTACACAATTTTATTATTGAATAATGCCTGCACACGCTTAGGCAATTTTTTCATTACACGTGGCACCAGTATGTTGATTACGTCATCCTTTATCTTCTTAAGCATTACGGCATCTTTATCAAAGTCATCGTGCTGCGTGCTAATTACTATTGCATCTATACGTACCGGTTTGTTGTTATCATCATACTCAATTGTAACCTGGCTTTTAGCATCGGGGCGCAGGTATTTCATCGTTTTTTGTTCTTTGCGAATGTCGGCTAACTCGCGCAACAATAAATGGGCAAGTTCTAAAGGCAGTGGCATGTAATTATCTGTTTCGCGACAGGCATAACCAAACATCATTCCCTGATCGCCTGCTCCCTGATCCATTGGATTTTTGCGCTCAACACCGCGATTAATATCGGCCGACTGCTCGTGTATTGCACTTAGCACTCCGCATGAGTGTGCCTCAAACATATATTCGCTTTTGGTGTAGCCTATTTTGCCAATAACTTCGCGCGCAATTTCTTGCACATCAAGGTATGCCGATGATTTTACTTCACCCGCAAGTACTACCTGCCCGGTAGTTACGAGCGTTTCGCAAGCAACTTTGCTGCTTGGGTCATAGGCAAGAAAATGATCAATTAATGCATCGCTTATCTGATCGGCTACTTTGTCCGGATGTCCTTCGGATACGGATTCTGAGGTGAATAAATATGCCATATTTTAAATTTTTTTTATCGTGTATTTCTGTTTAAAAAATATATTTTTTGAATGTCTTGCTTTGTTAAGTGATAAAGGTCAAGTTTTATTAATCCTGCCTTGTCAACTTTGAAGGGCTGCAAACCTACAAGATTTGTATATAAACACAAATGGTTTTTTATAAACTTAGATGTGCATGTTATAAATGCTTTGTTGGTATTTTAAGTATGTGAGCAAAATTTTGCAAATGAACATTGCCTACCTTTGCAACCTCATTCAAATTATTAAGATGCAGCAATATCTTGACTTACTAAAACATGTGATGCAACACGGGGTGCAAAAACATGACCGCACAGGCACCGGAACCAAGAGTATATTTGGTTATCAAATGCGCTTTAATCTGGCTGATGGATTCCCGATGGTAACAACCAAAAAGCTGCATCTGCGCAGTATTATTCATGAGTTGTTGTGGTTTATTTCGGGAGATACAAATATAGCCTATTTGAAAAACAATGGTGTAAGCATTTGGGATGAATGGGCTGATGAGCATGGCGACCTTGGCCCTGTATATGGAAAGCAGTGGCGCAAATGGGAAACCGCTGATGGCCGTGTAATAGATCAACTGGCACAAGTGATAGCGATGATTAAAAAAAATCCAGACTCGCGCAGGTTACTGGTTAGTGCATGGAATGTTGCAGATGTAGATTCGATGGCTTTACCTCCTTGTCATAGCTTGTTTCAGTTTTATGTAATTGATGGAAAATTAAGTTGTCAGTTGTATCAGCGTAGTGCTGATATTTTTCTGGGGGTGCCATTCAACATAGCCTCGTATGCGTTGCTTACCGAAATGGTGGCACATTGCTGCGGCCTCCTTGCAGGCGAGTTTATTCACACCTTTGGCGATGCTCACATTTATAACAATCATATGGAGCAGGTGAATCTGCAGCTTACGCGCACACCACTTCCCTTGCCAACACTAAAATTAAATCCGAATGTACGAGATGTGTTTGCCTTTAAATTTGAGGATATCGTAATTGAAAACTATCAATGCCACCCGGCCATAAAAGGACAAGTGGCAGTATAGTTATAGTTAGAAAAGCTGCCTCAATTAAACCTTTGCTTCTTCCTATTTGTTATAGTTATGAATGCAAATAATTCGAATATTTTATACTTACATTCACACTGAATTATATTTAAAAGAAGCTGCCAATTCTAAACCTTTGCAGTAAAAATTTAGCACGTATGAGTACTCCAGGTATTAGCATCATTGTAGCCATAGGAAAAAACAATGCCATAGGAAAAAACAATCAGTTGCTGTGGAAGCTTTCGGATGACTTAAAATTATTTAAACAACTAACTACAGGACATACCATCATTATGGGTCGCAAAACTTATGAAAGCATTATGCGGCCATTACCCAACAGGAAAAATATTGTGGTTTCGAAAAACAAGAACTTAAAAATAGAAGGAGTTACCACTGTGAGTAGCCTTGCAGATGCCTTTGCATTATGCAAAGGCGAAGAAGAAGTTTTCATCATAGGTGGTGCACAATTATACCAACTAGGGTTGCCACTGGCTGATAAATTATACCTGACCATAGTTGATGCTACCTTTGAAGATGCCGATGTTTATTTTCCTGAAATCAACATGAATGATTGGGAAATAACAGAACAAAGGAACTATGCTAAAAATGAAAAAAATGAATTCGATTTTGAATTTTTTGTAATGAAAAAAAATGACAATTTGAAAAACGTATGACCATAATTGAGGCGCAACAAGAAATTGATGGTTGGATAAAAACCGTAGGAGTCAGATATTTTAACGAACTCACCAACATGGCTTTACTCATGGAAGAAACGGGAGAGCTTGCGCGCATTGTGGCACGTAAGTATGGTGAGCAATCGTTTAAAAACAAAGAAGAGGAACATAACCTTGGCGATGAAATGGCCGATGTATTGTTTGTGTTGATTTGCCTTGCAAATCAAACCGGTGTAAATCTGGAAGAAGCATTGAAACAAAACCTGGAAAAGAAAACTACACGCGATGCTACAAGGCATCAGCAAAATAAAAAAATAAATCCAACATGATAATTAAGAAAAGCAGTTACGGCTGGTTAGTTTGTGTTTTGCTAACAGTACATTTATTTTCATGTACGAATAAAGGTGATGGCCGCATGCCTGAAATAGGATTTTTGGATGCTTTTGAAGATGCCACCATTAGTCAGGCACGCGATGGCTTTGTTGCTGCCCTTGCCAAAGCAGGGTATGTGAATGATTCTACTGTTCGCATTAAATTTTTGAATGCACAAGGCGATCTTGCAACTTTGGTGCAAGCAAGCCAAAGTATGGTTGCAGCAAATAAAATATTAATTGCTACCAACAGCACGCAGGCAACCATAGCGGCAGCTAAGCAAACCAAAACTATTCCTATTGTAATGATGGTAGCTCCACGGCCTGATATTGCAGGCCTGCAGATAGATGGAGAAAAACCTAAAAATTTGTTTGGGGTGTATGAAGTTTTAAATTACCTGGATACTTCGGTAGTAGTGATGCAACGGCTAATGCCACAAATAAAAAAAGTTGGGGTAATGTGTAATCAGGCAGAATCGCAATCCCGCGATGCACTTGAAGTAATTACTAACGCATGTAAGCGGCAAGGAATTGAATTGGTGGTGTTGAGTGTAAGTTCATCGGGAGAAGCACAAGCAGTTACAGATGCATTGCTTGCGAAAAATATTGATGCCTTCTTTGCTCTCCCCGACAATATAATTTTTTCGGCATTCGAAACCATTTCCCGCAGCTGCGAAAAAGCAAGTGTCCCCATATTTACCAGCGAGGCAGGTCTTGTAGCACGCGGTGCACTTGCTTCGTATGGCGCTAACTTTTATCAATGGGGCTATCAGGCCGGTGTGCAGGCTGCCGTTTACCTTAAAACAAAAAATACCAAACAACTAAGTTTGCAAGAAGTGGCGAATCGCCACTTTGTAATTAATAAAAAGCAAGCAACAAAATTTGGCATTGAACTGCCCATGGGGTTTGAGGTAATTGAATAAGAAAAGTTAATACATGGAGCTTTATTTAAATGCAATAAATTTAGGTTTATGCTATGCGCTCTTGGCACTTGGCTTGTATACCGGTATGCGCGTTTTACAATTGCCTGACCTTACTACGGATGGTACTTTTACACTTGGCGGAGCGATTGTAGCGACAGGACTTGCACAACAAGCCAATCCTATTTTGGTAGTGATACTGGCCGTGTGTGCAGGGGCATGTGCCGGAGGCATAACAGGACTTATACATACAAAGCTTAAGGTACACATTATGCTTAGCGGCATTATTGTGATGACTGCTTTGTACTCTGTTAATCTGGTTATAATGGGCCGCAGCAATTTGCCTTTGGCAAATTCGCCATTCGAATTCACACAACATATAGGGTTATGGTTAACAGCATTTGTGCTATTGGTTATTGTGAAACATTACTTTGTTCTTACCTCCGATTTTGGAATTTTGCTTCGTGCTATTGGAAGTAATGAGGCCATGCTGAAAGCAAATGCTGTGAATACCCCTCTATTAAAAATTAAAGGCCTTGCCATTGCCAACATGTTTACAGCCGGTGCAGGCGCTATGGTATGTATGCTGCAACAATTTGCTGATATTAATATGGGCACAGGCATTGTGGTGATGGGGCTTGCAGCAGTGATGATTGGCGAAGCCGCCCATTCGTTTTTTCCTAAACCGCATTTATTCTTCAGGCTGATGTGCATTGTAGCCGGCATGCTATTATTGCGACTGCTGTTTGCTTTTATTCTTACGCTTGAATTGAATACCGACCTGCTGCGACTTATGCAGGCACTAACTATTTTGCTGGTTGTATTACTTACCTATTCGGCCAAGAAAAAAACTGCATGATCGCACTAGAGAATATATGTGTCACCTTCAATAAAAATACGCCTGACCAGGTGAAGGCCATGCAGCATGTAACGGTAACTATAAACGCTGGAGAATTTGTAACAATTATTGGGCATAATGGTTCTGGTAAATCCACATTCTTAAACGTAATAGCTGGCAGCCTGCAGCCCGATTCGGGAAACATACTGATAGAAAACACAAATGTTAATCGACAAGCAGAACACGAGCGGAGTCGCTTGATAGCGCGCCTTTTTCAAAACCCAACTACGGGCACTATTTCCGATCTGTCAATTGTAGAAAATTTTAGGATTGCTTATTTGCGAAATAATCCGCGTACGCTGTTTAACAGGATCAATTCAGATTTCCGCAAGCAGGTTCAGGAATCGGTTGCAAAAATTGAAATGGGGCTGGAAGCAAAACTAGATTCGTTGGTTGGCAACTTATCGGGTGGACAACGGCAGGCATTATCGCTACTGATGGCAGCACAAAGCAATTGCAGCATACTCATGCTTGATGAACCTACAGCGGCACTCGATCCCAAATCGGCAACATTGGTGATGCATCTTTCAAAACAACTGGCAACCGAAAAAAAACTCTGTGTGCTTTATATTACACATTCGATGCGCGATGCTATTCAATATGGCAATAGGCTTTTACAATTTAAAGATGGGATGATTAATCGTGACTTTATGACTGATGAGAAACGAATACTCAAGCCACAGGATTTAATGGCGTGGTTTGATGAATAAGTAGAAGCTGTAATTTTTTTTTGCCATTTCTGATTCAACATGTAATTAATCTAATTCTGATTTATAAAATTCTAATTCCCTTTTTTCAAAACCATGTTATACTATCGAAAATAAAAAGCAGAAAATTTCTGACAAGAACGGTAGCGTTTCGATGGTGTTAAATTGGGTGGTGAAGGCCATGGATTTGTAATGAGTGCGAGAAGGTGAACATGGTAAATCTGGATTGTAAATTCGGATGAGTGGTGGAAAATAATTTGGTACATCCGCATTGCAAATGCGGACGAGCGGTGGGGAAATTAAATATCGTTTTCCAAATACGATAGTTATTGAGCCTGTGAGCATTGCCGAAAATTGCCGCATTAGCGATTCTATTATAGGCCCTAATGTATCGATTGGCGAACACACCATTATTAGCACATCAATAATAAGCGATTCTATAATTGGTTCATACTCACAACTCGAAACAGCCACCTTGCATCATTCTGTTATTGGCAGCGATGCATATCTTAAAGGCTTTAGCCAAAGTTTAAATATTGGTGATAGTACGGAGATTGATTTTAGTTGATGGTCGTCAAATTTTTATCTTTCCCTTCAAGCTTACTTCAAGCTGATAAAGTTTGAAAAATATATTTTATAAAATTGTATCATCTTACAAATCTAAATCTTCAATTTTTAATTTCCTCAATCCTCCTTCAACACCTTGGCCACATACACATTTTTACCAGCACTTATTTTTACAAAATACAGCCCAGCGGGTTGTTCGGTTATGTCAATCTCATTTTTATTTGAAATTGTAAATGATATTTCCTGACCGAATGAATTATAAATTTTTATTGCATCGAAACGAAAATCTTTTGGCAAATAAAATTTGCCATTGTTAGGATTGGGGTAAATGCTAAATACAATATTATTTAAAATAGGTGTAAACCCGCTTGGAATATACGGATAACAAGTGCTACCATTATTTGGATACAAACTTAGCGTATCCATAGTAAAGCATTTTAAAATGTACAAATCAGAAATGCCATCCCATAACCTTTCAATTAATCCGCCTTCACTTCCAATTCCTTCTACAATTCTACGAAAAGTACCTGGTTGCCCTGCATAACCGACCCAATATGCCTTGCGGTAAGTTCCATCACTAAGCAACACAGAATCCTTCATTTTTACTTTAACTGGTAGAGTACCACCATACATATTGTAAATATCTAACGGTAAGGTATCGCCTACATGCACATCAAAAGTATAAAGTAGTTTGTCATTACTGCTATCGGCTTCAAGCCAATATACTTTTTTTGCAGCTGAATCGTTGCGATAGGCGCCCGCATAATTGCTGATAGTATCTTTTGGGTATCCGATAAAGCACACTCTTTCTAAGCCTGTTACCCATACTTTGTGATATATTAAGTTGTTAATTACACTATCACCATAGCTAAAGTAATCTAAATCTTGACAAATAGAAGATCCATCCCATTTCACACTCCACATTGCACCATTGTTTGGAAATGGATGATACACATTGGTTTGACTTTGAGCAACGTATATACTCATAGTTAACAGTAAGAAGAACAATAGTTTTTTTCCCTCCTTGCGGGATTGCACTTTGGTTAACATGATTTTATTTTTTTATAATTTTTGTTGATAGAATATTTGAACCATTTTTTAATCTTAATAAAAGTATACCATTTGGTGCTTGGCGCAGGTCAATATGTATATCTGTATCTCCAAATGGTAATGCACGTACATTTTTTATTTGTCGACCAATAGCATCAAACACTTCTACTTGCACCGGGCCTTGATGTGTAAAGCGAACAATACAAAAATCGGTTGTTGGGTTTGGAAATACAAAAGGCAAATCTGTTTTATGCAATGTTGTTTCATTTATGCCCAACCAACAATTGGCACTTTGGCATCCGAGGCTATCAAATTTTATAACCCAACCATCAGTATTGTAAGGTATAGTACCAATGCGCATACCTGTGCATGCAAAGCCACCATCATGGGTACGGGCAATATTAAAAAAGTAATCAATATAACCCAAACTATCTATCTTTATGGTTTGGGTCCAAAGGGTATCTAAGGCACTGTCAAGTTTTACTATGTACCCATCTGCTTCATAGTTGCCAGGAACTGTATCAAAAATATTTCCACTAATTATAAAACCACCATCTGCTTCCTCAATCGCATTCCAATATTCTGAACGTTGAAGTGGACTGCCATGAACTTTATATTTTAAAATATTACCTGCCGAATCAAATTTTACAATTAACCCATAATTCTCATTGGTGCCTTGCCCCCAGCTTTTATTATTAACACCAATAGAAAGAAATTTGCCATCTTTAGTTTTCATCAAATTTTGGATAGCTGTTGCGCCAATACCGTAAACATATTTACTCCATGCTATCTTCTTATTATCGTCCATTTTAGCCAACCAAATTAGTGGTGGCGGTCCACCAGGAGCGTTTTGCGCCATACACCCCAGTATATAACAACTATCATCTGTTGCGGCTATGGCATATCCATTTTGCCAATATGGTTGGGTTAACGTTGTGTCCCATAGTTGGTTCCCCATTGAGTCGGTGCGGAGTATCCAAATATCCATTGTGTCGATTGCGTTTGAGGAGAATCCAATTCCAATATAACCTTTGTCATAGGACTCTATAACGTCTACAATTGCATAGTTGAACGTGCCATTGCCAAGGTATTCCCTTTTCCATATTGTATCCAATTGCGTATTCAATTTTAATAAAATAGCTTTACTATAGGCAAGCGAATTATCATAGTCTTGTCCACAACTTAACATGTAGCCATCTTTTAATTTTATCAATTTAAAACCTAAAAAATAATGATTTGGATAACCATATTGCTTCGATAAAATTGGTACGCCTTGATTGTTGAGTTTTGTAAAAATGGTAACAAGCTCACCATTGGTTACATTTTGCGAAACTAAGTTTATTACATACGTACTATCGTTTTCATATTCAACAATTGAACGAATAGTTTCGCCACGAAATGCCGAATCGGGCAAACCGCTACTATACGTATTATTAAAATAAACCTGCCCTTTGCACGTAAAAACAAAAAGTACAAAGGGCAGGAATAAGTATGGCGTTAGTTTTGCCATTATTTTAAGCAAATTATTTTTATGGTTTCTGTTGGCTTGCCATCGCATATAAGTTGGCAAAAATAAACGCCATTACCATTAAGTTCACTTGCATTGATTGGTAATTCATATTTACCTGCAACCAATTGCGTTTGCAATATTGCTCGTCCTGTAATATCAACAATCCTCATACTCCAGGTTTGCCCTATCGGTATTGAAACTTGTATAAACGTAACATCCGCAAAGGGATTGGGCGAAGCCAACATTGTTGCCAGTTCAAAATTCTCTGTTTTTATAATCTGTTGCTTTGCAAACCCTTCTTTAGCATTGGTGCGAAACGTGAACGATTTGTTTAAAAACTCAATGTATGCTAATGCAACGGGTGCTATACTAGTAGCAGAGTTGGCAACAGTTGTGATGGTATTGCGTTGCCAAGTGGTTACTTGGTCCCATCTCTTATTATTGTTTATCAAATTGATAAGTACATTATAATAACTGGCAAACTTGGCATCTTCGTTATTAAATTTCATTGCTTCAAAAATAGTTATAAATTTTGAGATGCATAGATTATGTTTTTGTGAGGAAGCCACGGATACTCCATCAAGAAAATGTTTTTAACGGGTGGACAACGCTTTTCTTACAAATGAAATAACGGTGGCGTATTGTAATAATTACTACTTTTGAACCTAAAATTTATTCTATGGGCGAGAAATCATTTAACTGGAAAACCCTGTTTATAACAGATACCGAAGACAGCAAACCAAAAGAAGAGATAGCGGGCAACAACAGCAAGCCGGGCAATAAAGCAGAAACTAAATTTCCAGAAACGGCAGGAATTACTCATTCTACAGTTGTAACATCATTAAACCCGAATAATCCTTATTTAAACGAAGTGATTGATGTTTATCAAAAAGGTTTCGATTCGCTCAACCTTCCTGATTACGATTTTTTCGAATTTTATAAATCTGTTGTAACAGTTGGAGCAAATAATCCTCAAAGCTTTCAAATGGCGTTTGCGATGGGAAAATCGATAAAACCAGATTTATCTAAAGACATGTTGATAGAGAAATCGAAGTTTTATATAAATGAAATAGAAAAGGTGCACACCAAATTTGCCGGCACAGGTTTGAATAAACGCAACGAACTTGCCAATGCCCAAAAGCAGGAAAATGTGGACCTCACAATTGCCATTAACGATATTGAAAAAAACATTATGCAATTGCAAAAAGAATTGAACGAAAAAAAATCCGAGTTGCAAAAACTGGAGCAAAAATATGTGGCGCCCATTTTAGAAACCGACCATAAATTGCAAGCAAACAATCACGCTAAAAATAAAATGGTTGAGTCTATTCAAAATATTGTCAACGGAATAAATCAATACTTATAATAAAAGATATATGAACAAATACGAACAAGAAAAAGCTAACCTTCTCGAACTGCCAATATTAAAACACTTTGACGAAGCCAAAGGCGAAATTGCTTTGCGTACCGAAGATTTGAAAAAAAATCAGAAGCCACTATTTTGGCTTTTGAGTTTAGGACTTTTGGGAACTGCCGGTTATTTAACATGGACATATATTTTACCTCCATTATTCACCATGCTTGGTCAGGCTATTGCCTTATCGGCAACGGGAGTTTTTCTCATTTTTTTAGCCATGATGTTTCCTGTTATTATGAAAGGGTTGCGATTTGCCACCAAGAGTTTGCATAAATCTTTAATAGAAAGCAATCCTTTTGCTGAGCTCGAAGAGCAAAAAATGAAGATGATAAAAAACCGTGATGTGTTTAAAAATACAAAAGCGAAATTGAAAGCGTTGAAATCGAATATGGAGGTTGAGGCATCGAAATCGGAAAAGGAAGCAAAAACTTTTCAGGAAGAATTATTGAGTTTACAGCGTCAAGCCGAAAAGCTTAAAACCACTATGGAAGACATGGTGAAAACAGCTGGCAATGCTGCAAAAGATACTGATGAATATGTTACGTTGCAAAGTGATTTAGCAAAAAAGCTCAGCAACTCGCAACGCATTTCACAGCAGTACGAGCAGAGTAAAAATTTTATTCAAAAGTATGGTTCGCGTGCAAATATATTAGGCAAAATGGATCGTAAACTTACACTTGCCGGCACTGCTATCGATATAAAAATTGCCGACTTCGATACTACAATAGTAATGTTGCGCAAGGAATTTGAATTTGCTAAAAATGCCAAGGCTGCAACCGAAAGTGCAAAAAGTGCCATGCTGTTTACTAAAGACTGGGAACTGGAGTATGCACTCGATGTGGTAACATCAACTATTGCTCAGGACATTGCCCGCACGTCCGAAAATTTGATAGACATTGATAATCTCACAGCACAATATTCTGTCGACAACGATGAGTTGTATGCACGTCTTGATAAGCTTGCCGATGAAATAAAAACAGGTGATAGCAAAGTGCCCGATTCGACAAAATATAATAATCCCGATTACAAACTCACCAAAGACGACAAACAAAACAGTGGTGGATTTGGCGATATTTTTTAATTCATATCATTAATTTTTTTGGGGTGCAAAAATTTACCGGCATCAAAAAATTTTACCTTATAAATTGTATCATTTTAAAAAAGTATTTCAAACACATATTATAGAAATTCAAAAACAGAAATTATAAATCAAATAAAAAAATGGGAAAAATTCTTCGTACTCAAAAACTTACTACCTTATCCGAATTGCTGATTGTGCTGGTAGTAATAGGCGGAATACTTGGCGCTATTTATTTTATATCGCCCGGAATAAAAACATCAATATCGAAAAAACTCGAAGGCATTGACGTAAACAAAGCCGATGTAAATAATGTAGTGAATGCTGATAAAATTGCATTGCCTGCAAAAGACGAATCGAGCGAAGTAAGCAGCAAACCAAAAATTCGTATTGCCGGTTATGCCTGGAATGCGCAATCGGGCATCATAGTTGCCAACGGAGGGCCGGTTACTACAAAAGGATCGTTGATGGAAAAAAATAATGTGAACCTTGAAATTATCCGTCAGGATTGGTTATCGGAATTACGCAATATGCAAATGAAATTTATCGAAGAGTACGATCAGGGTGAGGCGTTTCCGCAATCGGATAAAAGTGTTTTTGCTGTAATGATAATGGGCGATGGTGCTCCGTTTTATATTAGCTCGGTACAAAAGTCGTTAGACGAAAAATATGGCAAGGATAAATATCATCTGCAAGTGATGGGCGCTTTGGGAATGAGTTATGGTGAAGATAAATTAATAGGCCCACCGGCATGGAAATCAAATCCAAAAAGCATGAAAGGCGCATTGATATCCACTGTACTTGGCGATGGCGATTGGGTTACTACTGTAAATTATTGTTTTGCAAATGGGTTGAAAGTAAATCCCGATCCCACAACGTATGACGAAGATGCAGTAAACTTTTTTCCATCGGAAAACGATGATTATATGAAGGCTGCCGAAGAACTTATAAAATCGCAAACTACTGGATGGACTGTTTCGTTGAAAGGTGTGAAAGAAGGCAAGCTAACCGGTAAAACAGTGAGCCGCAAAATTGATGGTTGTGCTACATGGACTCCGGGCGATAAAGTTGTGTTCGACAAATTATCGGGCTTTGTTGATATAGTTTCTACCAAAGAATTTAATAATCAAATGCCTGTTGCATTAATAGGAGTAAAAGAATGGGCCACAAAAAATCCTGATATGGTTTCCAATATTTTAAAAGCATCGCTTACTGCTTCAAACCAAATGAAAAATTATGACGATTGGCGCATGCGTGCAGCCGAAGCAGTAACGGCAACATATAAAATTGAAAATGCCGATTATTGGTATAAAATGTTTCAGGGTCAGCAAGGCACAAAAAATGGTTTAACTTATAACATGGGTGGTTCTAAGGTTTTTAACTATGCCGATGCTATGCAATATTTTGGAATCACCGATGGAGTAAATCGATACAAATCTGTTTACAATCAGGTATCAAATTATTTGACAGAATTAAATCCTTTTGGGTTTAACGAAAACGTTGGTGGTGTGGTTCCTTACGACAATGCAGTAAATTTATTTTTCTTAAAAAATATAAACGACATAGAATCGACTGCCCCCGAAAAAGTTGATTACACCGAAGAGAAGAAAGAGGTAATGGCATCGGGCGAATGGAAAATAAATTTCAAAACCGGTAGTGCAGATATATCATCAAGTTCGACAACAGAGCTCGAAAAAATTTATAATTTATTGATACAGGCTGAAAACACAAAATTGAATATTGTGGGCCATACCGATAATCAAGGCGATGATGCAACTAACAATATGCTTTCGAAAAGCAGAGCACAGGCAGTAGTAAATTATTTGAAACAACGGGGCATACCTCAAACGCGTTTTCAAATTGTAGATGGTAAAGGTGAAACAGATCCTGTAGCGACAAATGATACCGAAGCTGGCCGTGCACAAAACAGACGCGTAGTAATTACATTGTTGAATTGATTTTAAATTTCGTTTCATCCCTTCAAGGGTTTCAAACCCTTGAAGGGGTGAAATAAAATATAGCATGAAAAAAATATTTATTCCGCTCGAAAAAATATCAAAACAAAACAGGACGCTATTAATTCTGGTTTGGATTGTGTTATTGATTGTTTTATGGTTTGCAGGCACGGCAGGCGAGAAGCATTTGTTTCCCAACCCTGCTCAGGTAGCAAAAGGCTTTTCCGATTTGTATAACGAAGGATTGGTAACGCACATTTTTCATTCACTGCAATTGTGTTTTATTTCTATTTCGCTTGCCATTATTGTTTCATTATTTTTTGCATACCTGTGGCCTGTACCTGTAATGAAACCTGTGTCGGAATTTATTACCAAGCTGAGGTTTTTACCTTTCACCGGATTGTCTTATTATATCACTTTACTTATAAGCGATGCACGCGATATGCAGATTTGGATACTTGTAATTTTTCTTACTACGTTTCTTACCACATCATTGATTGCGGTTATTCGCGATATACCTCAGGAAGAATTTGACCACGCAAAAACATTGAAGTGCAGCCGTTTCGAAACATTGGTGCAAGTAGTAATTTTAGGCAGACTCGATTATGTTATTGATGTGATACGCCAAAATCTTGCCATCACATGGATGCTTATTGTTACTGTTGAATCTATAGTTGTTGCTTCGGGCGGGTTAGGTTTCCTGATAAAAAATTCCGATAAATTTATGAATCATGGCCGCATCATTGCTTTGCAAATTATTATTTTGTTGATAGGTCTTGGTTTAGATTATGGCATTAATTTTTTACGTAAAGCTTTGTTCCGGTTTTCAAAAATATAATTTCAATGGATTACCAATTAGGACAAACTTTATTGTTTGTCGAAAATTTAAGTGTAGCGTACGATGGTGTTACCATTATAAAAGACATCAATATTATTGAGAAGGATGTTACGCGCAAAGGGATAGATGCTACCGGCCAAACCATCGCAATTGTGGGCCGTTCGGGGCGTGGAAAGAGTACACTTTTCAAAGCGCTTACAGGGCTTGTTACCCCTGCAACCGGTAAAATATTGATAAAAGATTTTAACAGCAAAGCCGAAGATGCAGCAAAAAATATAAAGGAAGGCGATATAGGTTTTGTCGATCAGAAGTATACTTTGTTCAGACATAAAACGGTGATGCAAACTTTAAAATTTGCTTTGCGCAAAAAATCCTTGTCTGAAACGGAGAAGGATAAAAAAATAAAAACTTATATTGAAAATTGGGGACTTGAATCATGTACCGATAAATATCCCAACGAATTATCGGGTGGGCAACGTCAACGCACAGCAATCATCGAACAGGTTTTTTCGTCCGAACTTTTTATCATTCTCGATGAACCTTTTTCTGGATTAGATGTTGGCAACATAGAAGAAGTACGCAAAACTTTCCAATTGCTCAACGCATCAAGCGAATATCACACAGCCATTTTTTCGACACACGATATTGAACTTGCTATTGAACTTGCACAATGCATTTATGTTGTGGGCTACCCTACGATTAAAGGCGAAAAACAAAATTACGGAACCATTATTGGCAAATATGATTTGCGCGAAATGGGCATTGCCTGGAAAGAAAATGCCGAAGAACGAAAAAAACTCATGGCCGAAATAGTACATCAAATGATGCTTTCATAAACGAATGGAAAAAAACAATAACATTCGTAACACACTTTCGTTTCTCGAAAATTATCTGTCGGAAATTACAAAGGCCGTATTGAATCAAGCCAACAAAACGGAGTATTTTTTCGATAAAACTTATATGACTTTGTTGAAGAAGCAGTGTGACGAGATTGTTATTTTTTGTGATGAAATTGAGCGCGACCGCAAACTTTGCGAATCGATAAACCTTGAAATAAAAGCTGCCAATAATATTGCCACACAGTTTACCATCAGGCAATTTTTTATTTCCGATTGTATTGCATTATATCGTCAGTTAAATAAATATCACACCGAAAAATCAGGCTTCACCATTGCATATTTTTATGATGCTGTTTTCAATAATCATTTTGCAAACGAAAATGCCATCGATACACTGAACGAAATTTTATCGCAGCCCGAATTCAAAAAACATTTGCAGGGAATATTGGATAAAAATCAAATCAGGATAAATACCAATGACGATAAAAAATGTTTTTGCCATCGGCATTGAAAAAAAATAATCATCCGCTCTTCGAAAAAATAAAAACCGCTTACAATAATTTTGTTGCCTTGATTTTAGAAAAACATCAGGTAGATAAAACACAACCCGAAATTCAAAAAATATTAAACCAAATTGCAAACCCCGATGTAAGTAAAAATACGGATGGTATACCCGATGATGACACACTTGAAAAAGTGTTGGCCGAATTGCAAGCCATGATTGGTTTAGAAGAAGTGAAAAAGGATATCAACGATTTAGTGAATCTTATAAAGGTTCAAAAAACACGCGAGCAACAAGGCTTAAAAAATCCTGACACTTCTTTACATATTGTTTTTTTAGGACCTCCCGGCACCGGCAAGACTTCTGTTGCACGTTTGCTTGGCCGCATATACAAACACCTGGGAATGATTGATAAAGGCCATCTTGTAGAAACAGATCGCGAAGGAATGGTGGCAGGTTATGTTGGACAAACAGCTATTAAAGTTGACGAAATTGTGGAGCGAAGTATAGAAGGTGTTTTGTTTATTGATGAGGCTTATTCGCTTTCGCAAAATGTGATGGGCAACGATTTTGGCAAGGAAGCAATTGATGCACTTGTAAAACGTATGGAAGATAACCGCAAGGATCTCGCAGTAATTATGGCCGGCTATACCGAACCTATGAAAGAATTAATCGAAAGCAATCCTGGTTTACGTTCGCGCTTCAACCGGTATTTTAAGTTCGACCATTTTACTCCCGAACAGTTGCTCGAAATTTTTAAGACATTTTGCACCAAATCCGATTTTATAATTGATGATAATGCTTCCGAAAAACTCCACGATACATTTAAACTGCTTTACGAAAAGCGCGATGAAGGATTTGGTAATGCACGCGTAGTGCGTAACCTGTTTGAAAAATGTGTTCAAAACCACGCCAACAGAATTGTATCGATACTTGAACAATCGCCCGAAGTATTAAAAACCCTCACCGAAGCCGATATTCCCGAACCTAAAAAAACAGTGGCGCAGGTTTATTTTTCGGTGTAAGAAGTTTTGCAATGTGATGCGTTTTTCTTATAACAATCTGTCAATCCCAACTTTTGAATTTAACTGATTGCTGTTATAAAATTAAAACAATATACCTTGCAGTCTGTGCATCAATAATGAGCTATATGCAATTTGGTTTGTTTTATTTTTAATTGGGTTCCGTTGTTTTTTATTTTTTCGTCTTGCTTAGTTTCATCAGCTAAAAAATCGTTGTAGTATGCTATTATCTTGTTGTATGCAACGGCTGGTTTTTAATTTGGCACATCAGCATTGCAAATGCAGACGAGCGGTTGAAGTTTTCAGGAATATAAAAGCTAATTCAATTTAGTGGCAAAAGCAATATGCGCAAAAAACAATTACTCAATCTTTAGCGTCACCTGAGCGTTTAGGGTTCCATTAAAATCTACCGTTGATTCTATAACCTTTACCCTGTTGATGGCATAACCTAAAATGTTTTGTGTGTTGTATTTTCCTGCATTAAGAGCAACATTAGTTTGGAACTGATAATGGCTTAAGGTGGTCAGCTTACCCGAAGTAAAAGGTCCGCCAAATTTATATTGATTGCCTGCGGCATCGGTTGTAAGTAAAAACAACGTATCAGCCGAAGTATATGCATTTGTAACATTCAGATTAATAGTTAGGTTGGTTAGAGGTTTGGTAAATAGCAAAACTCCATCTAATGGGTCACCACTTTTATAATTGTAAATTACCTTTTCGGTTTGGCTAAATTGCAAAGTAAAAATTCCCTGGTCGTTAGACTCGATATTAAAAGCACCTTGATTGTTGGTATATGTTGATGCTATTACTTTGCCCGGCTGATAAGGAAAGCTGGTTGTTGCTTCTTTGTATAGCTCCACCTTCTTATTAGGGATTGGTGCAGCAATCGAATTTTGATAAACCGTTCCGGTAATGATATAGGCTGTATCTCCATCATTTTTGCATGATGCAAAAATGGAAACAACCACTATTAACAATAAATCTGCTTTGCTATTTCTCATATCCGTACTCCTAAGAAATCTTATGCCAAAATTATAGGCTTTTTGGAATCATAGATTATATTCATTTCATTTACATGCTCCAATAAACAACAGAAAAATACATTTGCCAAAAAAATAAAAAAACCAGAAATGAAATTAACCGGAATTTTTACGATAGCAGTATTAAGTTTCTTATTAACTTTTGCAACCGATGTAAACGCGCAAGCTAAAACCAAAAAAGCTGCGGCAACGGTTGAAAAATATGTATGTCCCAATTGCAGTCTTGTTGCAGACAGTGCCGGCCGTTGCAGTTATTGCAAAATGCAGGTTTGCAAAGTTGGAGGATTATATTGCACGCATTGTGGCACATCGCCCAGCGATAGCGGCAAATGTGTTTACTGCAAAAACACCATGCTTGTAATGAAACTGCCAAATCCGAACTATAAAATAGGCCGCAACCCGGGAACCCAACCTAAATCCGACACTACGGATACGAAATAAAAAAAAGGCCGCGTGTGTTGCGGCCTTCAAAAGTTGTACTTTTAAAAAGAGTGTTAGTAATGGTTGTGTAACACTTTTCGATTAAGTCCCTTTCCTTTTTCTTTTTGAGTGTGTATGTATCAGGAATACGATGCAAAGAAACATTATGTGTGAGTACCTGTCAATCACTAGAAGTAGTGAATTGACTTTATCTCTTGCAGTGCATATACTATTACGGTTACAATAGTATTTTTTCAGTCTCCCTTTTTATGCGTAAAGCTAGTGTCAAAGGCCTTCCCGGGCAATAGAGCAAATACACCATTGCGTACCGCACATTACACCTATATATAGTAGCCTTCACAACAAGGGAAAACCCCTGAAAAGTAAAATGGATGATAACGCCCTTGATTAAGGGTATGCCGACATGCTACTTTTGTCGTGTAATTAAACAATAGCCATAACAAGTAACCAATTAAAAAAAAGAAAGATGAAAGCAACATCAAAAGTAGTATCAACCCTGGCGCTAGCGATAGCATGTGCCAGTGCAATTGCTCAAGGCCCCGAGTTGAAAAAAGGCCTTCGCCTGCAAACCGAATTTAAGACGCAGGTTTTGGAAAGTTTTAAGAGATTAAAATTTGAAAGCGACAGGAAACAACATAGAATGGAATTTTGCTGCCAGCAAATTCAAACCAAATGGTGATGAAATTTATGTAGTAAATCCTAAAGATGTAAGCGTTACCAAAGGATTTCCCGAAGCAACACACGTTAAAAAAATAATGAATGGTGGCGAAAGCGTTGCCTATGAATACCTTCGGATAGACTCATCAACGTTTGAATACCTCGGTAACGTGACAACCGAACTTTCGTTCAACCTGGTAAAGTACAATGACACGCAACTATTGTTGCGCTTACCAATGAACGTTGGTGATAAGTTTACCGATGCCTTTGAGATGCACAAAGGAAATACAGCCTTGGTACAAACTGAATACGTGGCTTCAGGTAGTTTGCTGCTCCCATTTGGCACCTTTCAAAATGTTGTCCTAATTAAGACCACCTATGATTACGGAGTTGTTGAATACAAATGGTATCAGGTAGGCGAAGGTTTGCGACTATTAATGGCATCTATAGACCATCCTGATTACTACTACACCGTTGTGTTTAGAAATGACTTTGGCTCTTTTGCATCAAATACAGACTCTTCTAAAAACAAATAAACTGAACCGTTAACCCATTTTTGTATAGTTCTTCATTGGAAAGCAACCTGAAAAGGTTGCTTTTTTTTTGCTCTAAAAAATAATCCGTTTTGAAATAACGTTTCAGTGGTTTATAAAATTGGAGTATCCATTTTACCTCCTTCTAAGCACGGCATATTCAATAAGAATTAATAAGCAGGGCCGAAAATTTGTGCTACTTGTTTTTCCTTTATACACAAGTAGCAACCTTATTTGGTACTTGCTGCTTAGCCACTCCACGGCACATTTTAACAACTCTTTTTAATTCTAGAAGAAAAAATATCAATCAGGAAACAGCACCAATCTTGAGTTTTAACTAATCGTTTAGTTGTGCCTTAAAACTAAATTCCCATTCAAATTCGAAAAAAACTTACCTTCGCATCCCTTCAGAAATTTAAGAAAATGGAATTACTAAGACAAAACATAGAAGCCCTGATATTTGCCTGCGAAACAAGCATAACTCTTGACGAAATAAAAAGTTGCCTTAAATCTGTTTATGGCTGGGAACTTACCGATGAGGAAGTGAAATCATGCATTGATGCCATTCGCGAGAAGTATGAAGATGATGAATACAGCTTTGGTCTAAATGAGATAGCACGAGGATATCGTTTTCTGAGCAAGCCTGCCTTCTATGGAGCTATCCAAATATTTATAGCACAAAAAAATAAAAAACGTTTAAGTACTGCTGCCCTCGAAACGCTAAGTATTATTGCATACCGACAACCAATTTCGAAAGCGGCCATCGAGCAAATTCGTGGAGTAAGTTGCGACTACAGCATTCAGAAACTACTCGAAAAAGAATTGATAGAAATAGAAGGAAAAAGCGACCTACCCGGCAAGCCGTTGGTTTATGCTACGAGTAAAAACTTTATGGATTACTTTGGTCTAAAAGACTCTGCTGACTTGCCCAAGTTAAAAGACATTATACTAGATGAGAATACGATAGGAATTCCGGCCGAAGCCATGCTTGATATCGAATCAGCCACCCTAAGTATTGCGGCCGAAAATCCCGAAAACCCATCATCAGAGGCCACACTTGACGCTCCGGCAAGCGATGACGCTGGGCAAGAAGTATGAAATTGAGTTAAACAAACCATTCTTTTCTTACATTTGTTGTACTATCAAACATAGTTGGAATACGATTTGATTTAACCATTGCGTTTAACAAATATAAATAGAAATGGTACTTCGTAAAATACGAAAATCAGCAAAAATCATAAGCAGCCTTACCATCTTGCTTATCGTTAGCATGCTTACGCAAGTCATGGCAAATGAGCCCTTGCGTACGCATCCCAACAAAGCATTCCGACCTGGCGAGGTGCTTGAATATCGCCTGCACTATGGCTTTATTGACGCAGGTGAAGCCCGAGTAGAAGTGCACTCACAAACCGAAACATACCTTGGTCGCACCTGTTATCGAGTTACCGGAACCGGCCGCAGCATCGGCACATTTGACCTGTTTTTTAAAGTGCGCGATAAATATGAGAGCGTAATTGACTCACAGGCCATTATTCCATGGCGTTTTATACGCAATGTAGACGAAGGAGGATATAAGATAAACCAAAACGTTTATTTTAATCACTTTAATAATACCGCGAAGAGCGAAAAATCGCTTATGACTACTCCCGAACATTTGCAAGATTTAATATCAGCATTCTACTATGCTCGCACCATCGACTTTAACCGCATTAAAGAAGGTGATGTAGTGCCAATACAAGCCTGGTTAGACGATCAGGTAATCCCTTTGAACGTGCGTTTTATAGGTCGTCAAAAAGTTAAAACACGGTTAGGAACCTTTAGGTGTATTGCCTTACGCCCGCTTTTGCAGCAAGGCCGTGTGTTTAAGGATAATGAGGACATGACCATTTGGGTAACCGATGATGAAAATAAAATACCTATCCGACTTGAAGCCAAGATAATGGTAGGCTCAGTAAAAATGGATCTGAAAAAATTTAGCGGATTGAGTAATCCATTGGCACTTGAAAAAAAATAAAGATACCTGCCCCTTAACCAGGCAATAAAAAAAAACCTCCCACATGGGAGGTTTTTTGTTTTTGTTGAGGTCCCGAGCGGATTTGAACCGCTGTACAGGGTTTTGCAGACCTCTGCCTAACCACTCGGCCACAGGACCTTATTTGAACGAGCGCAAAAGTAACAAAAATTAATAACCTCCAAATTTTTTAATCATCAACTTGTTTTCTTATTGGGTAATTTTTTATAAACGATTGCCTGTTTACTTTTGCAGGAAAGTCCACCATTGTTGGTTTTGTTTTTTTTCATTAATTTGCTCCAAAATAACTAAACCGATTTTTTTATGAATAAATATTCTTTACTCCTAATTGCCTTTATGGCGCTTCTGTTTGACAAGGCAAACAGTCAGATTTGCGATACAACCGGAAATGTTATCATTTACAGTAACTACGATGGTGGGCAAATCAATATTAATGTGGATGTAAATATTCCTAACCTGAAAATTGGTGTGGTCAGCTATGAACCCGTTACCATCAGCCTTGGAGGCCCTTTTGTAAATAATATTACGGCAGTGCATTTTGCAGGATATTACACAACTACCAATAAACATTGCAACAATACACCAACCCAAACCAATATTGTAGGTGCACCGCAAGGAACAGACACCATAGTATTTTACCCGCCATCGCCAATTCAAACGCAAAACGGGTGGCCAAATATTCTTTGCAATTACGATTGCGACACCATTAATAATCAAGGAGGATGCAACACCCCCGATCAGGTAGTTGCTTATTTTATGCAGGTTTTTGGAGGTACCATGCGCTATCATTTTACACAATATGGTTGCTGGCAAGGGGTAAACAATGTGAGTAGTGGCGGCAATTGTTGTATTGGTTATACGCCAAATGCCTTGCCACTGGCAGCCTTCGGCAGCAGCGATACCATATTTTGCGATAAGCAATGCATTGACTTTACCGATTTATCTTCAGGTAATACAACTTCGTGGTTGTGGACATTTACAGGAGCAAATCCATCTGCCTCAACTTTGCAAAATCCTCAAAGTATTTGCTACAACAATTACGGTTCATTTGATGTACAATTAATTGCATGCAATGCAGCTGGCTGCGATACCATCCTTATGCCCAATTTCATTACCGAGCTGCAACTACCAACCATACATTTGATAATAAATCAAAATGATACACTCATATGCAATACAACCAATGTAACGTATGCCTGGTTTAATGTGCTTAATCCTACATTGGTGCTAAGCACCAATGCTACTTTTATTCCTACGGTAGCCGGCAGCTATTATATAGTAATTACCGATAGCAACAATTGCAGTGTGCCTTCTGCAACTACCGGTGTAAGTATTGGCTTTAGTGAAATTAACGAAGCGGGCATCGCTATTTATTATGATGGCAATACGCAATCATTACTTATTAATGCAACTACCAAAAACGAGATAAGTCGCATTGTTTTGATAGACGGCAATGGTAAAATGGTGTACGAAAAAAATATCCGTATTAATGGAAATGTAAGCATGCCCGTGTCGCGCCTTAGTAACGGAAGTTATGTTTATCAAGCGGTGGTCAACGGGCGGTTGGTTTCAGGAAAAATAACTGTGACCAAGTAATAAAAATGCACACCTTTGCGCACCAAAAATTTATAGATAAATAATCATGTTAGAATTGAAAGTGCCGAGTCCCGGAGAAAGTATAACCGAAGTTCAAATAGCACGTTGGCTTAAAAAAAACGGTGATTATGTAGAAAAGGATGAGGAAATTGCAGAGATAGACAGTGATAAAGCTACACTTACCCTAAGTGCCGAAGCAAATGGAATATTAAACATCCTTGTAGAAGAAGGCCAAACCGTTGCAGTAGGCAATGTGGTTGCAACAATAGATACCGCAGCAGCAGCACCGGCAAAAGCAGAAAATAAAGAACAGGTGCTATCTGCACCAAAGCAGGAATCAAAAACGAATGGGGTTCAGGCAGAAAAAATATTGTCGCCTGCAGCCCGAAAAATTGCCACCGAAAAAAATATTATGGTTGAAAGCGTGAGCGGCACTGGTAAAGGTGGACGCATTACCAAGCAAGATATAGTAAGCAGCACGGCAAAAAACACACCGTCATATACACCTACCGATACTACTATTACCACCGGAGAACGAACTGCAACACGCGAAAAAATGAGCATGCTGCGAAAGAAACTTTCGCAACGTTTGGTAGCAGTAAAAAATACTACCGCCATGCTTACCACTTTTAATGAGGTAGATATGAGCGCCATCATGAATTTGCGCACTAAATACAAAGACACCTTTAAAGAAAAGCATGGAGTTGGATTGGGATTTATGTCCTTTTTTACAAAGGCCGTATGTGAATCGCTAAAATTGTATCCCGCTGTAAACGCATACATTGATGGCGAAGAAATTGAATATCACAACTATTACGATATAGGCATAGCCGTAAGTGCACCAAAAGGATTGATGGTACCGGTTATACGCAATGCAGAAACACTTACACTTGCAATGATAGAATCGCAAATAATGGACTTAGCAACGAAGGCACGCGATGGAAAAATTACGATTGAAGAAATGACGGGAGGCACTTTTACCATCACCAACGGTGGTGTATTTGGCAGCATGCTCTCTACCCCTATTATTAATCCTCCACAGGCTGCAATACTTGGCATGCACAATATTGTTGAGCGCCCGGTAGCCATTAATGGCAAAGTGGAAGTACGCCCAATTATGTATGTAGCTTTAAGCTATGATCACCGCATTATTGATGGACGAGAAAGCGTAGGTTTTCTGGTGAAAGTAAAGCAAATGCTCGAAGACCCGATTAAGCTAATGTTTGCTGGCGATGATCCTTCAAAAAAACTATTAGGCCTCTAGGCAAGCGAAAATTGAAAATCAGAATTTAATATTCTAATAAACTAACGCATGCCAACTCAAATTTTTATAAACTTACCCGTAGCCGATGTATCAAAGTCGCAATCACTTTACGAGGCTATGGGTTTTAGTATTAATCCAAAATTTAGTGACGATACTGCCAAATGCATGATTTATAGCGAAAGCATTTTTGTAATGTTGATGCATAAAGATCGTTTCTCATCATTTACCAGCAAGCCAATTGCCGATACCAAAAACAATATTGCGGCATTACTATCGCTTTCGCAAGAGGGAACGGAACAAATGAACCGTACCGCTGAAAGTGCGATAAAAGCAGGGGCAACAGAACCTAACCCCATGAAGGACTACGGCTTTATGCAACTACGCACCATAGAAGATTTTGATGGACATACCTGGGAAATTTTCTTTATGGATGAAAGTAAATTTCCACAGCAAAGCTGAGACGATTTTTTTCTCTTCAAAAAATTAAGAGCATCAACTAATTTTTCAACGGAAAATTTGTTTGAAATTATTTTTATTTGCTATTCTAGTGCTAAATGGGTTGCTAATTAATTTTTGATAAATTTTCCCTTATAACTATAGCCCTATGCCTGATTACAGCATAGTACATTCCTTCTTTCAATTTTGCAATTGAATAATTTTTTGCACTCAACAAGTCAAGATTAGTTAACTGCCCCATTGTATTATAAATTTCCAATGTTGCCGTGCCTATTAGCTCATCAGGAACATTGAAATTAATTATATTGGCAGCAGGATTAGGATAAATGCCTAGCGTATGCGACTTGCTACTATTATCTAGTAATGAAGATGCACCTACTCTAAGGTCGATGGTAGGTACAAAGGCTACCACTATTTCGTTCAAATTAGCCATGGGATCGTTATTTTGCAAATCACAAACGCCACTTGCTAAAGAATTTCCCGGAGCAAAATCACGCTGATACACCATATAAATATTGTTATCTACTTCTTTGGCGAGCGATGCATGAACGCACTCGGCAATTGAAGAGTCGATATAACCCGAGTTGGTCACAACATTATATAAATTGTAAGGCCATGTTTTGCCATAATCATCAGAGGTTGTTGCATATATTTGGAAATAAGATTTGCCAAAATAATTAGTATCGGCCAATTCGTTTATTGCCTGAAAGGTAAGGAATACCTGCGTATCTTTTACTGCTAATGAAGGTGATGCACAGGTGTAAGTATTCCCGTAACGCCCCCATGGCAAATCGTCTATAGAACATGGTGAGTCTAATTCTTTCTTTAAATCAATTTTTCCATTTCCATTCCAATCTCTAACTCCATCAATGTAAACTGGACTTGTCATGGTTTCATTTATGTATCCTATTCCACTTCTTTCAAACATTACATAGGGGTAATCAGCTAGATTTGTGTCGCATTGATAAACTACTCCCCACGCAACATGTACCACTCCTGAATCATCAATTACGCAGCAAACATCACCGCTTGAAGAGGGGAATGTATCAGCTACTCCATTTCCATTAAAATCAGAAATATTTCCAACCGGATTATAACTTCCACCAGGAAAAAAATTGCCTAGCACACTTTGTGTAAATGTAATTCCGCTATCAAGCGATTTATATAAAAACAAATTTTCGAGGGACTTTGTTTTAGTAATAGCAACTTTAGATTTCTTACTACCGATTGCATAACTGTCTCCTATGCATATAGGCTGAGTTCCGTTTATTAATGGAACTACGTTCAACATGGCGCTCCAGGTATTTCCATTGTCATAGCTGTTTAAATAATATAGTGAATCGCCAATGTTAGATCCAATGTAAATAGCATGTATGTTAGTACCGTTAAAACCGCCAACAGCAGCTTTGAACCATGTAACTGTGTATGCGCCCGATATTAATACTGGCTGCCAAACTCCTATTCCAATAGTGTCTCTATAATAAATGCTCATATTAGCTAGCGAGGAAGAATGGGCAATAACCAACTCTCGTCCAGCACCTGTTGTAACATAACTGGGGAACCCTGTCCTCACACTTTCTATTCTGGAATTTACATTGTTGTACCAAGCACTTCCGTCATAATAATTGTAACCTGTTCCTCTGCTTGCGCTGGCAGCCCCATCAGGAATTATTGTCCATGTGGCGCTAACTGTTCCATTCATATGATTAACAATGCGCGGATAAATAGCACCGTTAGTTTGAAGATCATAGTCTGTATGGCCTACTATCCACTCTGAGGTAGAAAATACTCCTGGTGCATATTTTTTTTTTCCGGCTATTGCAACAGGATTTTTTTTCATCGAAGTTGAAAGTGTTTCTTTTAATCGGTTGCTCTTAGCTTTTGTGTTAGCTAATACTTGTTTGCTCCTGGCATTAATACTTTGTGCATCAACATATATAGTTATGGCTAATGCAATTAAAGCGAATAATATTGTTTTCATTTTTTTGGGTATTAAGTTTTAAATCTAAAGAACTAGTGTTTTCGTCTGCGCCTTATTATCGGAGCCAATTCGCGTAAGTGTATAATATGGAATTTGTTTTCTAAATCCATCTTGCTTCTTGTGCAAACTGCAACATTAATAGCAGTGCATCAAATATAGCAACAAAATTCAATTACCAACAAGAAGATTTGTCAAAATTTATTTTGAAAAAAAATTACGAAAGTCAATAGTTGTTTTATTTTGGGGGCTGCTTTTAAGGCACGTCTATATTTGCAATTTACGAAGATGTGAGTCATAGGAACCAATTTAATAGCCTCATAAAAACGATTTCCATCCGTACAATTTTTGCTCTTTTAGAGCCTGCTAAAAATTTATGTTTTGAATTTGTTAGCAGATTTTTTTTGAATACACGATTTGAAGGGCATAACAGCGAACTATGATGAATGCATATTATGCATTAAGAAGTCTATAAGATGAATCTTAAACAGGCACTTCATCGTCTCACATATTTATGTGAGATGGATATCTCTTTATTATCCATTATTTTGCAGCAAATTAATTGAATCATGATTAGAATTTTAGTATTTGAGGATAACAAAGACTTTCTAGAAAGTCTGGTAGAATTGATAAATCAATCGGATGGGCTGGAGGTATGTGGCACATACAGTAATTGTAAAAATGCTGCCCATCTTGTGGCGCATCATCACCCCGACTTGGTATTAATGGACATTGATATGCCCATAGAAAATGGCCTAAATGGATTGCGGGCTATTCGTGCGGCAGGTAGCGAAGTGTGCATTGTAATGCTCACCGTATTCGATGACAATGAACGGGTGTTTCAGGCAGTAAGTAATGGTGCAAGCGGATACATATTAAAAAGTACTACGCCCGAAAGAATAGTAAATGCGATGCGTGAAGCAACCCAAGGCGGTGCGCCTATGACACCTTCGGTAGCCAAGCAAGTGCTAAAACTTTTTTCGCAACCCTTCATGCATTCGAAAGAACTAGAAAGACTTACCTCGCGCGAGCACGATGTATTGTCTTTGCTTGTACGTGGATATAGCTATAAAATGGCCTCTGCCGAATTGCAAATCAGTATCGAAACATTGCGCTACCATGTAAAAAATGTTTATTTAAAATTGCATGTCAATAGTAAGAGCGAGGCCGTAGCAAAAGCTATTCAAAACAGGATGGTGTAATTTAACATGATCAAAAAAAGATTACTAATTGTAATTGCGCTTAGTCAGGTAGCTAACATATGCTACGGGCAACTGTCTACCCTGGGGCCTCATTTAAATATAGATTCATTACAACAATGTCTGGTTAATTCGAAAGCAGACACTACACGAGTCATGCAATTGTAAATGCTTGCCCGCGAGTTGTCCATCAAAAGTCCTGATACTGCATTACAACTAGCCACCCAGGCAGAGTCACTTGCTATTGCCTTGAGATGGTGCAAGGGTATAGCCTTATCCAATATTGTAAAAGGGTGGTGCAATTATGTTACCGGAAATTTTGGCCCCGCGCTTGAAAACAATCTGACAGCACAACAACTAGCAGACAGCATTCATAATGAACATATCGCTGCTATGGCGTACAGCAATCTGGGCCAATTATACGATGCTGATGAAGATTACACACAAGCAATAAATTATTTTAATGAGGCCATAGTTTTAAATTTAAAAGAGAACGACAAATGGAGTTTGGAAAGAAAATATGTTTGTTCAATCTGGCGAAAATGGTTTTGACATCGATGCAGGTGATTTGGCAAGTGGGGTATATGAAATAAGGATAAGTGCCGGCAACGAAATTTACAAAGCAATTAAGTTTGTAAAAATGGATAAACAATAAATTTCAGTATTGAAGAAAAAAAGAAAGGCAGCAAATTATTTGTTGCCTTTTTTTATTTGGTTTCCAAATAGCCTATAAGTCTGTAAGCCAATTTTGCTAAAGTATATTCACTCAAAATAGTCCCTTTCATAGGTGCGCATTCAACAATATCGAAGCCGACAACATTTTTTGTTTTTATAACTTTCTTTAAAAAGGTTAAAGTTTCTTCCCAAAACAAACCGCGGGGTTCTGCTGTACCAACAGCCGGCATTATCGAAGGATCGAAGCCATCGGCATCAATTGTAAGGTAAACATTTTCGGTTAAATCTTTCACAGCATTCTTCATCCAGTTTTTATTGCTGCGCACATCATGGGCATAATACGTGTGAATGTTTTTCGATTTTTTTATCAGTTCTGCTTCTTCTATGCACTGAGCCCTAATACCTATCTGCACAAGATTCAAGCACATATCGTGCACACGATGCATTACACTTGCGTGCGAATATTTATTGTTGTGATAAGTATCGCGTAAATCGCTGTGTGCATCTATTTGCAACACACTCAGGTTTTTATATTTTGCTGAATGTGCTCTCACAAAACCATAAGTAACTGTATGTTCGGCACCAAGCGACACAATATATTTTTTATCGTTGAGCAACCGTGTCGTTTCTTGCTCAATATAATCTACCGCTTTGGCATCTACTTTATTTTTAAAATCCAATGGAGGTAAAGTTGCAATGCCACATTTGCGAAACGTTTCGATGCCCAATTCCTCGTCATACAATTCTACAAATTGCGAAGCCTTAACCATTGCACCCGGTCCTTTAGCACTGCCTGCCAAATACGAGGATGTATGTTCGTAAGGCACTTGTTGTATTACATACTTAGATGATGAGTAGTCGTAATATTTTTTTTCTTCAATGCCCAGAAAATTGTCTTTGGTCGATAGTGATTTTAAAGCAGCCATTTTTTTAAATTATGAATTTTGAAAAAAAGATTATGCAAACACTTTTGCAACCAAATCGGCTGCTTCTTTTAATTGAATTGCTGAGTAAACTTTGAGCCCGCTTTCGTCAATTATTTTTTTTGCTTCTTCCGCATTTGTTCCTTGAAGGCGTATGATGATTGGTACTTTTATTTCACCAATGTTTTTGTACGCATCTACTATGCCTTGTGCTACGCGGTCGCACCGAACTATACCACCAAAAATATTAACCAGAATGGCTTTTACATTTGGGTCATTCAAAATAATACGAAATGCTTTTTCTACACGTGCTGCATTTGCTGTACCACCTACATCCAAAAAGTTGGCAGGGTCGCCACCGGCAAGTTTTATAATATCCATAGTGGCCATGGCAAGTCCGGCACCATTTACCATACAGCCCACATTACCATCCAACTTCACATAGTTCAGTTCGTTTTCGCTTGCTTCTACTTCTGTTGGGTCTTCTTCCATTTTATCGCGCAGCGCTTCGTAACTTGGGTGACGAAACAATCCGTTATCATCCAAAGATACTTTAGCATCTACTGCAATTATTTTATCGTCACTGGTTTTGAAAAGAGGATTTATTTCGAACATGGCAGAATCTGTTTGCACATAACAATTGTAAAGTGCCACCACAAATTTTACCATTTCCTTAAAAGCGTTGCCGCTGAGGCCAAGGTTGAAAGCAATATTACGTGCCTGAAATGATTGAAGGCCAACAGAAGGGTCAACTTCTTCTTTGAAAATCAAATGAGGTGTGTTATGTGCAAAATCCTCTATATTCATACCACCTTCTGTTGAGTACATAATAATGTTACGCCCTGTATTGCGGTTAAGCAACACACTCATATAAAACTCTTTTGTTTCGTTTGGACCGGGGTAGTATACATCCTGAGCAATGAGCACTTTGTTTACTCTTTTGCCTGCATCGCCCGTTTGAATTGTAACCAACACATTGCCCAAAATATTTTTTGTAATGGTGCGCACATCATCCATCGATTTTGCAACCTGTACACCACGCTGTTCGGTGCCGGCAATTTTTCCTTTGCCACGACCACCTGCATGTATTTGAGATTTTACTACCCAATACTTTGTGCCCGTTTGTTTTGTCAATTCCTCGGCTGCTGCAATTGCACCTTCAACAGTATCGGCAACTATACCTTCTTATATAGCCACACCAAAACTCTTTAGTATTTCTTTTCCCTGATATTCGTGTAAATTCATAATCCTTTTTTTTAAGTGGCGCAAAAATAGATATATCAATCGAATGGCAAAGGGATATTTATTTTAAACGGTTGATAATAAATGCTACTGTTTTTCAAAATTATCTTCTTCCATTTATTCAATCTATTTTTTATCTCAGCAAAAAAAAGATCAATTATATTGAAACACTCTCCTATTAAAATCACTTTACGACTAAAAATTAAAGCAGCTTTTTAATTTCGATTTTGAGGATAGTAAGATTTTTGTGCAATGAACTTGTGCTAAAGTTGTTGTTAATAGAGCGTTCAATATGCAAACAGAAAAGAATATTGTAATTCCCAATCCGAAGATTAATCACTATTATTTACTGTGATTTAATGTTGTGATAAGTTTAAACGAATCGCCTTTAATTTCGTATCGAAAACTGTGAAACGAAAAATTTGACAAATATAAATAGGCTATTATTTTTTGATTTTATGTTTAACCCTTTTCGAAACTAAGGATTCTGTTTTGCATTCAATTGATTGTATGCGTAATCGCGTGCAGTAATGGCACCGGAGTTTTTAGGTTCTATCTGCAACACCATCGAAAAATCGCGATATGCTTTTTCCCATTCTTTTCTATCAAGATAAACAGAGCCACGATTGAAATAGGAGTGAGGTGACGTAGGATTAAGTTCAATTGCCTTATTGTAATCAGCGATAGCGCTATCTACATTTCCCAACTTTACATATATAGGTCCACGTGAAGCATAAGCTCCGCCATGTTTTGGATTTAGCTTTATTGCAACATTGCAATCGTCCAAAGCTTTTTGCCACTGTTCAAGAGCGTTGTAAACGAAAGCACGATTTAGGTATGCCAAATGAAAATCAGGATCGATTTTTATCGATTGATTGTAATCAGCTAACGCTTTATCCCATTGTTTCAGGTTTACATAAATGTTTCCCCGATTCGAATAAGCCAGAGAATTTTTTGCCTCTATCTCTATAGATTTAGTATAGTCCTCTAATCCTTTTTGCCAATTGCCAAGGCTCTTGTATGCAAAACCGCGGTTGGTATACGCTAATTCATAACGAGGGTCAACTTCAGCTGCTTTTGTTAAGTCGACAATAGCATTTTCATATTGTTTCATTTCATTATAAATTTTACCTCTGTTAACATAAGCACGAGCTTTGTCGGGCGATTTTTTTATAATGTCCGACCACAGCGTAAAGTCGCTTTTCCATACAAAGTTGCGTTGGTACGTAAGTACAGAATTGACCAAAATGATAACTCCAAAAATGCCTAGAGCAATGTTCATGTTTTTATTTTTTAGCAACGCAAAAATGCCTGCAATCAATGCCAGAAAAAAACCTACTGATGGCATATACGTTCGGTGCTCAAATATTAAATCGGAGATTGGAATAATACTTGACTCAATTAGGTTGGTAAGAAAAAACCAAAATATACCGAAAGAAATAATTCTATTTTTGTTGAATAACCATATACCCCAAACCAATATTGCTACCAACAACACAAAACTAAGAATGGTTTTTATTTCGAAAAAGCCCTTGGATAAACTGATGTCATAATCGAAATTTTGATTGATGGGTAAAAACAAAAGCTGTATATATTTCAACAGCACAGAAAACTGAGTGAACAAATAGTTTGCAGATGATATTTCGTTAAAATCATTGTAAACATCGGGCGGCAAAGGTTTAAGAACATTGAGGGAAAACTTATTGGCTACAAAAAAAATGAAGCCCGCACAAGCTGCTAAAAATATGGCAATCTGTGTACGACTAAAATTAAATGTAAATTTAGCTGATTGAAGAAAAAATAGCTCAACCAGTATAATGGCGAATGGTAATGTAAAAGCATTTTCTTTTGTAAACATTGCCAATATGGCTGCCAACAAAGCCCCGGCAAAACAAGCATATCGTGCAATATTGTTTTGGGTTACCCTTCCCTTTACGTATAGTGTTATGGTTAACAAATAGAACAATGTAACTAACGATGCTAATCGTTGTACAATATATGTTACCGATTGAGTTGCCAGCGGATGCGAAACGAAAAGCAATGCTGCTGCTATTGCAAATATTTTTTTATAATGGTTGGTTGCTGTGTCTTTAAGGGCATTCGTTGTAAATAATAAGGTAGTTAGCCAAAAACTAAAAGAGCATTTAGAATATGAATTATAATATTTACAAGGTGATAACCCCATACATTTTCCTTACCGTAATGATAATTGACTGCAAAAGAAAGGTAAGAAACAAAGCGACTGTGATTATGATTCCAAATAGCATTTATGTCCGATAATTTTTGAATTTGATTATTGTTGGTGATACTTGGAATATCATCGACATGAAAACTACAATCGAACGAATTGGAATAGATAACTGCTCCCAACAATATGATAAGTGATAGGGCAAAAATATTCAAAGAATATTTTTTTAAGAAAGAGTCCTTTTGCTCTGTATTTTGTTTGCTGTTTTTCTTTTCAGTTACAGCGGTTTTTATTTTGTTTTTTTTCATTTTTAATTTTTGTTGTTGCACCTTATAAGGAGCAACATAAGGAGATAAATTTTTGAGTGGTCAACATAAATATTTTCGGCCCGCAAAAAAATTGAGGAACAAACTTACAATATTACCATTAAATGCATAGTTGTTTTTTTATTTTTTATGTGGATTAATTAGTTCTATCGCAGCGTAATTTTTTTTGTAGTACTATTTTTTGGCATAGCATACTGTTTTCAATCATACTTTTAATAATTATCGTGCGTGACTGTTTTACTTAGTTATTTTCATTTTGCGAATACTGTCGGAATCGTATTGTCTGATATGATACTTACAGTAATTATAACATGGACCATGCAGGCATAGTATTATCATAGCGCTATAAAATATATTGGCTATAGGTGGTTATTACACCATATGTTGCAAATGTTAGTATAAAATAATCGATTGTACTTGTACAAATTGGCAAGAGATTGAAAGATCGCTAAGGACAATATTTTAATATTTGCGAAACTTTTGGCAAAATCTATGCACAAATGTTTGATTTATTTTTAGGTTGATTTAAATACCTTTGTGGCACATCAACAAAAAATAATTATGAAAATTGCTGTAATAATTCCTTGTTACAATGTTGCTGCTCATATTGAATCGGTGGTTGAAAAAATACCAGATAACATCGATTGGATAATAGCAGTGAACGATTGTTCGAAAGATGATACTGCAAATATTCTACTTAAACTCGCCAAGCATAGTAAGAGGATAATTTATCTGCAACACGAAAAAAATCAAGGCGTAGGTGCTGCTATGCTAACAGGGTATAGAAAATCTATGGAACTCAAAGCCGATATTTCAATAAAAATGGATGGTGATGGTCAAATGGATGCCAGCTATATTCCGGCCCTGATAAAACCTCTGTTGGATGATAAGGCAGATTTTACCAAGGGCAATCGATTTCACAATTTGAGGGCATTGCAACGAATGCCTATTAGCAGGCGCTTAGGTAACACCGGTCTAAGTTTTATTATAAAAGCTTCATCGGGATATTGGAACACTTTTGATCCTACAAACGGATTTACTGCCATTAAAAACGAAACATTAATGGAGATGGATTTATACAGAATTCACAAACGATATTATTTTGAAACTTCAATGCTGATTGAGTTATACTATCGCAGCGCAGTTGTAAAAGATATACCTATGCATGCAAATTATGGTGAAGAAATTTCGGGCTTATCGAGGACCAGAGTTTTTTTTGAATTCCCCCCAAAGTTGTTGTATGCCTTTATCAGGCGATTGTTACTCAAGTATTTTTTATACGAATTTAATGTGGCCTCCATATATTTGCTTACCGGCCTGCCTATGTTTTGTTATGGCCTTGCATTTGGAATTAAAAACTACTTAAAGTACACGAGTATAAGTATGCCTGCACCTACAGGTACCGTAATAATTCCTACACTATTAATTATACTTGGGTTTCAGCTTTTGCTTTCGGGCGTGAGTTACGATATAAGTAATTATCCAAAGAAATAATGCAAACTAATTATACGGGGTTGCGAGTGGCAAATATTTTTTATTTAACAGCCTGATGACATGCAACCAAATATATTATTAAGTTTTATTGTACCGGTTTATAATGCCGAAAATACATTAGCAAAATGTATAGATAGCATTTTGGCTCAACCCGAAAAAGTTTTTGAAATTATTTTATTAAATGATGGCTCCGTTGATAAGTCTCAACTTATTATTGATAAATATGTTTTACAAAATCCAGCAATAGTAAAATCATATATAAAGGAAAATAGTGGACCCGGTAGTACCCGCAATTTTGGAATACAAAATGCCAATGGCTTGTACATTGCTTTTGTTGATAGCGATGATTATATAGAACCGGATTACGTTAATATTGTAAAAACTCATATTGATAAGCATGATGCCGACATGGTTATTATTGGTTACAATAGAATGTACAACAGGAAGCAAAGCCTGCTCGAAAGATTTCATAAGTTTAGTAATTTTGATTTATATAATCAGCCAATCGAAATAAAGACGAAGCCTCAAATGCTCTGCGACATTGAGGTGGCTTGTTGGTTGAGAATTGTGAAGCGCGAATTGTTTTTGGCAGATGATAATTTATTCTTCTCTTCAAATAGTTTGGCCGAAGACCTTGAGGCAAGTTTGAAATGGTATATAAACACCAAAGTAATAGTGGTGAGCCCAATCAAACTTTACAATTATATTATCAAGACGAATACATTAAATTTTAACACCGGTTTTATTAGTCAATACATAAACATTATTGAATCGGTGTGTAATTACTATAAAGCAAAGTCGCAGTTTAATTATTATTTCGAGGAGTTGGAATATATGTTTGCCAAGCATATGTTGATTGCAAATCTGTTGCGATTGCGAGCTTCTAAACAGGAGGCAAAGTTTGAACAGTTTATAACTATGCGTAAATCATTGTTGCAGTACTTTCCTCAATATGCTAAAAACAAATACTTTAAAAACGATCCTATTTACATTCGGGCCGCTATTTATATTTCGTATTATTTCCCAAAATTGTTTTATCCAATATTGTAATGGCAGGTAGAGTTAATTTATCTGTAATTATCCCAATGTATAATGCCGAAAAATACATTGCCAATACTATTGCTTCTATACAAAATCAACAAGAACATTCAATGGTTTATGAGATAATTATTGTTGATGATTGTAGCACCGATCAATCGCGGCAGGTGGTTAAAGATTTGAATAATGATAATATTCGACTTATTGAATTAAAAGTAAATGATGGTACTTCGCATGCGCGCAATGCCGGTATTGCTGCAGCAAGAGGCGAGTGGCTGCAGTTTGTAGACAGCGATGATGCAATTTGCAGCGACCTCTATTCGAAGTTTGAAGATGCGCAACGGCCTTTAATTAATTGCTATGTTTTTTCACTCATTATCGAAGAACATAATCAAACTATACAACGCAAAATAATACAAGTAAAAGACAAACGTGCCATAGGATATTTTTATGCCGTTTGGAATTTTTTTATCAGAAAAGAAATTTGTGCCGAGTTCAATCATATTTCGCGGCAAAACGAAGACGTTTGTTTTATTGTTGACATGATGAATACTAAAAACCTCAAAGTGGATTTAATAAAAGATGCATACTATATTCTTAACCGTAAAAATGATGCATCGAAAATGGCCAACTTCAGTGAAAAAGAATATTTGAAAATGTATAATTATGTTTATGGGCGCATAAACCATTGTGATGTACTTACCAAAATGTTTATTCTTGAAAGTTTTGTTGGTATTGTGTTTTCAAAAGGCATGCCCTTGTTCATGAGTTTGCGTGTTGCTATGAGAACCATTTTCAAATTATTTTATTTTTTACCTGCAGTGTATAGTAATGGTATAAGAAATTGTGTAAAAAATACTACCATAGCTTAACGTTAATAAAATATAATCAAACATTGGTGCAGCAAGATCATACCATTACAAAAAGTATCGACATTAGTATAATCATACCTATGTACAATGCCGAACAGTATATATCGCGCGCCATTGCTTCTGTTATCAATCAGCAGACACACGCGTTAATTTATGAAATTATTATTATTGACGATGTAAGTACCGATGCCTCCTGCAAGGTTGTAAAAGCATTAAATAATCCACACATTAAACTTATCGAGTTAACACACAATGGCGGTACTGCAAATGCCCGCAACCAGGGTTTGAAAATTGCCACTGGCCGATGGATACAATTTTTGGATAGCGATGATTTTATTTGTAATGACTTGTATGCAAAATTTGAGAAGAAAATATCCCCGGGTTATAACTGCTATCTCTTTTCTGTTATTTACGAGTATAGCAATTACAACTTAAAGCAAACCATAACATACATTGATGATAAACGTGCATTTGGACATTACGGCAGCGTATGCAATAAGTTTATAAAAAGAGAGGTTTGTTTGCTTTTTAAACAAGAATTCAGTTTCGAAGATGTATGCTTTATTTTTGATATGATGATGGAAACCGAATTGAAAATTGCTTTAATTGATGATGCCTTTTACTACTACAATTGCAAAAACACTTCATCAAAGATGGCAAACTTTAATGCTGAGGAATTTGAAAAAATGTATGCCTATGTTTATAGTCGAATCGACCGGGCTGATGCATTGTCTAAAATGTTTTTTCTGGAAATATTTGTTGCTATTTTGTTCGATAAGCAACGGCCATTTTTTATGAGTTTACGTATTGCAATAAAAACCGTTATTAAGCTTTGGCGCTACCTGCCGGCTGTTATAAGAAATCAAAACCGAAAATTTATCATTAGTGAACGATTCAGTCCGGAATGAATATTTATGGCGTTAATTTTTTTATCGCATTTCTGAATCTTGCTTTCAAGTTATGGCTGAATAAAATATGCTTAACTGTTTTTTTTAATTTAGTGTATCTTCCCTTGATATTAAAACGTTGAAGCTTTTGTTCAACCGGTGTTTTAAACTTCAGGTACCAATTGCTAAGCTTATTGGAATTATTTTTCTTTTCATCGGGCCTTTCCAGTTGCGGAAAGTTTCGTAACAATTCAACTTTCACAACATCATCGGCTTTATCATACTCCTTAAATATCCTATTCAAAAATTCTTTTTTATGTTCTGCACTTACTTCCGTATAGTGAAAAAAATATCGGCTGAATTTGTATTTGTAAAATGCTGATTTTATTGTTTTAAACTCGCTTATATTTTTAATAACTTCTTCAAGAAGTTGAAACACTGTGAAAATATCGAATTGCTTACGTCCGGTGTTGGTCGAAGTTGAACCATCTCTATAGTATCGGATTATATAAAAGGGTTCTCTAACGTAACTCATCTTTTTTGATTTTAGAATGCAACTGAGTACGAATAAAATATCTTCATAGAGAACATTAATGGCAAATTCTGCGTTGATATTTTTTACAAACTCAGTTCTGTATATTTTGTTACATGGGCCACTATTTATGAGCAGAGTACTGGCAATATCCTCCGACCAATGAAACGACTTTTCATCCTGGCTGCTATTGAATTGAATTTTTGTCCATTCAGGAAATTGTATTTCCTCAGTTTTTGAATTGTATAATTTAAACTCGCAAATAGTAACATCCGCTGCAGAATTTTTTGCCGATGAATACATTTTTTCAAACATATCGTGGGCTATCCAATCATCGCTATCTACAAATCCTAAATATTCGCCCGTGGCTTTTTTAATGGCAATATTTCTTGCTAAACCTTGGCCGCCATTTTTTTTATCAATAATTATAATGCGATCATCTTTTTTAGCATATGCTTTCAGAATGTCGAGCGAGCTATCTTTTGAGCCATCGTTTATACAAATTATTTCAATCTCTTTTAAGGTTTGATTAATTACAGAATCGAGGCATTTATTCAAATACAACTCAGTATTGTAAACCGGAATAATAACACTCACTTTTGCTGTGCTCATTGATGTAGCATTAAGGTATTATTTAGTGATTTTCTTTTTTACCTCCGAGTACTTATCGTAAAAGGTGCAATAGTAGTTATAAACTGCATTCTTTACATTGCTGGTTATCATAAATATCGAATAGCCTTTATTTTTGAATATTTCGAATTGCTTATATGTTTTTATCAAATACTCAATTTTGTCTTTGCCCAATTTATTGAAATCTTTTTGTGCTCGTTTATAAAATTCTTTTTTATAACGCTCATGTACCTTTTCGGTTAAAAGAACGTAGTAATAAAAGTATAGCAAATCCTCGTAGTAATATTTATAACCTTCCCTTGAATCAATTTTCTCGTTCACGAAAAACTTCTTCAGTTCTGCCATTATTTTAAAAATATCAAACGGCTTTCTGTCAGAAGAGGCGCTGCCTGTTATGCTTTTTTCATGTTTACGAACGTGATATAAAACATCCTTCACCAGCCCCACCTTATTGGCTTGTATAGTTGATATAACAGTAAAAGGGTTGTCTTCCCAATACAGTCCTTCGTAAAACCAAATATTATTTTCTTCAACAAGTTTTCGTAAAAATATTTTATTCCATACCGTACAGGCTTGTATTACTTTTTTCTTGTCTTTTACCGATTCTGCTACATCCGCTTCAATTGCAAACATAAGCCTCTCAATCCACGATCGCTCTTCAATAGTTTTATCATGATCATAAAACCAAATTACATTGCCCATAGCTATTTCTGCATCATGTTCTACAGCTGATTGCATTAATTTCTCATAGAAATTATTATCAATCCAGTCATCGCTATCTACAAAGCCAATGTATTTTCCTTTTGCTAATCGCATACCTGTATTTCTTGCTGCTGATAGTCCGGCATTTTTTTGATCAACAACAATAATTCTTTTATCCCTGCCCTGATACGATTTTAGGATTTCGGCTGAGCCATCAGGGGAACCATCATTTACACAAATGATTTCAATATCACTAAATGTTTGATTTATCAGCGAGTTTAAACATTCTTCCAGATATTTAGCCGTGTTATATACCGGAACAATAATTGAAATTGTAGGCGAGTTCGATGTCATTAGTATTATATTAATAATAAAGTTGATGGCTTAGAATTTTGCAACCAACCGAAATGTTATTTTATTTTTGACTTTAACCATTGTCCAATATTATGGCTAAACAAAATTTTATTTATACGCGCTTCCAATTTGGAAGCGGTTTCATAATTGTTATAAAAGAGGTAACTCTTATTCAAAGCAAGATTCAGCAGCATATTGCTCGATTTTAAAACTTCTTTATGGCTACTGCCAAGTTTATCATATTCCGATTTTATACGATACCAAAATTCCTTTTTGTGAACCTTCACCACATTGTTGAAATGGTATAAGTATTGACCAAATCTATATTTTAGAAATTCCGATTCAAGATTGCTGAAATTCGGAGCCTTTTCCATTTCTATTTGCAATAATTCTAATACTTTAAAAATATCAAATTGTTTTTTGCCTTTATCTACCGATGTTGATCCTGCCCGATCTATCCGGTAAACATATAATGGTTTTTTTACAAAGCTTATGGCAATTGATTTTACAAAGCTGTGGTAAACAAACAAAACATCCTGATAATACACCCCTTTTGCAAATATGATGTTATTCTTAATAATGAAATCTCTTCTATAGATTTTGTTGCAAGGCTCAGAACCAATTCGAAAACATTCGCGACCTAATTCTTCCCAGGGAAAACCACGATTATCAAAATTTATATGGCCGGGAAGTTTTCTCCAGTTAGGCTGCGCCAATATGTTTTCAGCTTGGTTAAAGTGATTCAATTCACACACAGTTACATCCGTTGCAAAAGTGGAAGCTGAATTATAAAGTTCTTCAAACATGTCATTTTCTATCCAATCATCGCTATCAACAAAACCCAAATATTCGCCCGTTGCTTCTTTTATTGCCATGTTTCTTGCTGTTCCTTGTCCGCCACGTTCAATATCTATAATTCGTAACCGATTATTCTGCGCTGCATACTCCTTTAATATACTTAATGAATTGTCTGTTGAACCATCGTTAATACAAATTATTTCAATGTCGGTTAACGATTGATTGATAACAGAATCTAAACACTGTTGCAAATAATCTTGCGTATTATAAACCGGAATAATGACCGTAACCTTTGCCATAACTTTTCTTTTAGCGATAACTACTACTCAAAATTAGTAAAAATATTTTATTACAAACCTCATTATATCTAACCTATGCTTTGCCGCCATTTTACGTTTTATTATTTTGACATATTATCCAATACATTCAATTCACGCAACATACGCGTAATTATAGTGTAAGCAACATCTATCTTTTCTTACTGGCCTTCTTTTTTTCCCACCAGGCAATCATTGGTTTTAAAAACTGAAAACGTAAAATAAATAACCTATTATTATATTTTGGAAATTGTTTTTTTAAATGTGACTTGTAAAGGTGTTTAATGGTAGCTTTTGTTTTTGTATTTTTTTGTGGCGCTAACTTCTCTATTAAATTTATCGACAAATTGAAAAATATTGATACATCTCTATTCAAAGTTTCGCTTCGTATTTCCTTATTCAACTCAAACAATGATTCGGCAATAACTAAAAGTGCTGTAGCATTTTTTTCTGTATACTGTACTGTTGTTATTGAATCATTCCTGTACCTCCTGTTGTAGAATTTATTTTTTAGAATTTTTATACGCTCGGTTTTAAAAAAAAGAAGCCTTGTAAATAATTCATCTTCGTGCAACAAACCTTCATAGAAAGTAATACCCGTTTGTAAAAGAAATTTTCTTTCAGTTAAATACAAACAACAACTGGAAACAAAATTATTTTTTGCCAAAAGTACCTCATACAACTCGGGGCCGCTATAAACTTTTTCTTCAAGATAACTTCTTTCGTAGTATTTTTCTTTTCCTGCTAAATCGAACGTGGCCTCGGTAAACGATGGGTCCAAAAAAGCTTTTAAACCAAAGCAAACCACTTGCGGTTTGTCTTCTAAAATACTTTTATTCAATCGTTCAAAAGCATCGAGTTCTAAATAATCATCGCTATCAATAAAATATACATACTCGCCTTTGGCATGCTTTATACCGGTATTTCGTGCACTTGATAAGCCGCCATTTTTTTTATTTATAACAACAATTCTTTCGTCTTTATTTTTAAAACTCTCCAACATCAATGGCGAATCATCAGTTGAACCATCATTCACACAAATGATTTCAATATCATTAAACGTTTGATTCATTATCGAATTCAGGCATTCGGCTAAATACGATGCAGTATTGTAAACAGGAACAACAACAGATATTTTTGGCATCGTCTTACTTTTTGAACAAGTTTACTACAAAAACAATTGGAGAGAGTAATACCTTTCCAAGTTTAAAAGTTATGGATTCATAAATCGATTCGATTCGAATATCTTTTGATGCAATAATTTTTTCCTTTTCGCCAATAATTGTTTCTAATTGCTTGACTTTAGTTGCCTTCTCATTAATTACATTTTCTAATGTCTTTACTGTATTTTCTTTTTCCTCTACTACTTTATTTAATTCTTTAACATTGTTTTCTGTTTCCTCTACTACTTTATTCAATTCTATAACATTGTTTTCTTTTTGCTCCATTGTATTTTCTAAACTCTTAACAGTGTTTTCTTTTTCTGCTACTATCTTTTTAATTCTATAACATTGTTTTCTTTTTGTTCAATTGTATTTTCTAAACTCTTAACGGTGTTTTCTTTTTCTGCTACTATCTTTTTTAATTCTATAACATTGTTTTCTTTTTGCTTAATTGTATTTTCTTTTTCCTCAATTATTTTTTTTAGTTCCAGCGCATTATTTTCTTTTTCTTCAATTATTTTTTTTAGTTCCAGAACATTGGCTTCCAGTGCTGAAGCTTTTACTTCCTTTTCCTCAACAATTTGTTGCAGTTGACTAATCAATAGTCCTTTTTCATTCTCAACAGTTGTATTCAATAGATTTCGAATATCACTAATGTATTTATCCATGGTAAAATTATTTTTTATTCGTTCGCGGCCCGCCATTCCAAGCTTTTTCGCATTTTCTTTATTATCAATCAAGGTTAACATAGCCTGTGCCATTCCTGCAATATCATACTCTTCAAGCAAAAAACCGGTTTCGTTATTTATTATTACATCGGGTATACCGCCATGGTATGTGGCAATAACCGGCAAAGCGGCAGCGGCCGCTTCAAGCACGGCCACAGGAGTACCCTCACTATCGCCCGTATCGGCAATTACAGAATGTTGCACATAGGCTAATGATTTCTCCATAAGTTGCATTGTTTCTTCGGGCTTCAATATTCCCGGAAACGAAACACTGTTTTCGATACCAAACGCTTTTGCAATATTCTTACATGTATTTAGCAATATACCATCACCTCCCAATATTAATTTGGCTTCGGGCACTTTTTTCAGCACTTCGGCAAAAGCCAGCAACGTTAAGTAGGGGGCTTTTTTATCAACAAATCTTCCAATTCCAAAAAAAGTTACGCTGTCATATTTTGGTTTTAAATCAAAAAACTTTGCATTTGGTCCGTAATATATGAGTGTAATTTTTTCTGCCGGACATCCTATTTCGCGAAGTTTTTTCGCCATTATTTTTGATACTGCTATTACTCCCTTGGCGTCTGAAAAAAGAAGTTTATATTTTTCCTCATAGTCAGCCAATAGTTTATTTCCGCTGGCATCATATCCATGAAAGTGAACAACAAAAGGAATTTGAGCTTTTCTACATACTTCGCGGATTGAATATCCTACGGGACCAAATTGTGCAAGTACAATATCTATTTTTTCGCGTTTTAGCAAACACACAATTTCATCTTCGAGCGATAATGATTCTTGTGCAACTTTTGTTCCTCCTGTTAATTCCGCTATTTTTTTATTTTCTGCCTTTATTAGCTTTCCATCAACCATGGTTGGTGGCATACCATCATGCAATACCAAGGCTGCCGGCAGAAAATCTACCTGCGCTTTCACAAATGTTTCGGAATATGCTTCTCTAATTGTATTACAAATCGCAATTCTCATCGTATTCTTTTTGCACAGTTTATTGTTGCACTTTTATTTATTAAGCTATTATTGATAATCATTTGCATACTTAAAAAGTCAGTTTCCTTTTTATTTGAAAGATTATCTTTTTTCGCATGTTCCAAAAATAGCCTTTATTGTTTTTGCTATGTGAATATTTCTCCATCCTTTTTCGTATAGCATCCTTAAAAATAGTATCGTATTTGTATTTGAAATGCCTGTTCAATTTGTCCATTACTGCTACCCCTTTTAAAACCATTTCGTTTGGCTCCATATTGCTCCATATCGAATTGGTGTGAACACGGTAAACACTCATTACATTATTAAAATAGCGAATTTTGCCACGTTCGGCATTTAATAAAATCAACAACCAATCTCCGGCCATAAGTCCATTAAAAAATTCCGGATCGATATAAAATTTCCTGTAAACAATAGAAGCCGTAGGTATACGGTTTTGATATATCAATTGCTCAAATTCAAAATCCAGGTCGCTTTTATAATCATTATAAATAAAGTCTTTTCCATAATATGGTTTTACCAAAGCATCATGGCAACACATACTGTATTCATGATTGGCTTGCAAAAAATCTATCTGCTTTTGCAATTTATTCTCATCGGTCCAGTAATCATCACCATCACAAAGTGCTATATAGTTACCCCTGCATCGGTTATAGTTAAACCTTGGATTAATACCTCTTACGCCTTTCGAAAATTGATTTTCGGTTTGATACATTGCAAAAATAATATCGGGATAGCGTGTTGCATACTCCTCAATAATTTCCCTTGTACCATCGGTCGATGCATCATCATGAATTACAATTTCAAATGTAAAATTTATTTTCTGCATTAATATACTATCCAAACACTGTTTAATAAATTGTGAATGGTTATACGTAATGCATGCTATAGAAACCAATGGTGGCAGAGTATTTTTATTTTTTATTTCTACCATCATTTATTTTCTATAGTGCATGTAACATGTATTGTTGCCGGCATAATTATTTTTATCAAAGCATTGCAATGTATTGATCTTCGCCATTATAATAATAAAAAGCACAAAAGGATTGCTATTTTTTATTTTGTTTGGAGCACTTAATATTTTACAAGTGGTTATACATTTTTCAAATGACATAAATAGTTGAACCATTTTTTTTACTGTTTAGGTAACGATTTTTTGAATATCATTTTTCGCCATATTTATTATTCTTGAAAAAAAATGTTTTCTGCTAATTTCATTTCTATAACTAATATACTTAATATTTTAATAATGCGATAATTTTTTGCGACCACTCATGCCGAATTTTTTGCTATGTTAACCACAGTATCTAACTGTTCAAAATTACGCATATTTGCGATAAAATGTATTTTGTTTTTTTGATTAATTAGATTCAACACTATTATTTATAAATACTTTAGCAATTGTGTTTTCGTAGCCAATATTTTTTCAATTCCCAAAATTATCGTGGGACTCAATTCGTTTTTCCAGTTTTCATCCATTGCCCGCTGTTTATAAACTGAGTATTTATTATTATCATTTTTATTTCGCGATGCTTGTATGAAATCAACAGTAGTTTGTTCCATCGGTATGCGGGCAAAGTTGAACATCTTTTTTATTTCCGTATGCGTGTCAGCCAATAAATTAGAATACTGTATTATGTAAAATCGTTCGGGATATATTGCTGCCAACTCTTCGAACATCAGGGCAACTTCCATCCACTTATTAAAACCAAAAAACTCTTCTATTTTATTTTCGTTTTTTGCTGTTGCAAATAGCCACTCTTGTTCTTCGCTCCAACCCAAATCTTTACGAAATTCGCGTGGTGTATTGAGCCACGAATTTATTACCGCAAACGGATTGCGGATGAGCCCGAACAATATTATTTCTTTATCCTTCATCAAAAGGTTTTTAATAATATGGTGATATCTCACTTCTTTATAAATGATATGGGTAAGGTTTTTATCTTTTTTAAATGTTGGATATATACCTATATCTCTTTGCTGCGATTGATTTATAAATGCATCATCGCTAAGTGAAATTTGCGCGAAAAAATTGCTGATGTCTTCGGAGGTAGAATTTTCATTCAAATAGTTTTTGAATGCATAAGAAAACAATGGTTGAAATTTTACAACTACTTGCGGGGCACTGTTAAATATTTGTGCTAACCATGATGAGCCCGACCGGGGTACGCTATGTATGCCAATCTTTTGCATCACGTTATTTTATAATTGCTTAACATTTGTTTTATTTCTGCTTTGGTATTAAACATCATTACATCGATGATTGAAAGCCACGGTATGAAATTATTTCCCCATTGCTTGTAATTTATTGCATTGGGTTCAGTAAAATATAATTGTATATTTCTGTTAGCAAAGTCTTGTTTATTGTACAGCGATTTGCCACCTATTGTATTTATGTAAGTAGTAGCTTTTGTTTGCGCGCAAATATCATATAGGCGATTTTCTTTTTTCAATTGTGCCGAATTAGCAAAGGATTGTGAGCTGATGTGAAATCGGGTTTTTAAATCTAGGTATTGGGACACACACATAACGCTTGCTGTAGATAGTTCTGAAATCATTTTGTAGTCGGTAGCAATTACTTCGCTTATGAGTGGAAAAACTGTTTCAAAGTTTGGCGCTTTTTTATACGCTAATTCTATCGATGTTAATATTTTATATTTTGTCTTTGGCAACAAAGGAATTTCATTAATTAATTTTTTGTACGAGGCATTTGCCAAAGGCACAGTAACCATTTTGGCCTCTTTATTTATTAGAATACGGTTACGGTTAATCCATCCGTTATTTATAAATTGCACATCATCGTAAAAAACAAATTCATCAACAGCTTCTATTAACTGAAAATAACCAATATACGGAAAAAAATACGGTTGCATTATTCCAATTTTCATCACTCTATTTCAATATCCTTATTATCATTTTGCAAATCAAATCGATTTCGGTTTTCGACAATTCAAAATAAAGCGGCAGGCATAAAATTCGTTTCGAAAGATTATCGGCAACGGGCATTTTTTTATGTTTTACATAATCAAGTGTCGATAGAAGGGGATAAAAATATCTGCGGGTAAAAACATTGTACTTTTGTAAGCCATCAAAAACTTTCATGCAATCTTTTTCTGTTTTAAATGCCACAGGATAGTACGAATAATTATACCCTGCGTTTTTCAATACCAGGGGCTTTTGTAATTGTAAGTGCTGGAGATGGTTGTCGTATAACTGATGGTCTGACTTTCTTTTTGCCAGTATTTCATCTACATATTTTAAATTCGTGAGGCCCATTGCGGCATGAAACTCAGAGTTTTTGCCATTGATGCCAACGCCAATAAATTTGTCGGGTCCGGCATGACCAAAGTTGCGCAGGTGCGACATTTTTTTTATCAATGCTTTGTCTTTTGTAGTTACTGCTCCTCCTTCTATGGTATGAAAAATTTTTGTAGCATGAAAACTTCCTATAGTGATGTCGCCATAATTGAATACCGATTTGCCCTTATACATCGACCCAAAGCAATGTGCTGCATCGTATATAACTTTAAGGTTATATTTTTTCGCCAACTTTGTAATTGCTGCAATATCGCAGGGATTGCCGTATACATGTGTGGCAAGTATGGCTGAAGTTTTTTTTGTTATTGCTGCTTCTATTAATAATGGATTGATATTCATAGTGGCATCAATATCTACAAACACCGGAGTGCAACCTTCCCACACTATACTGCTTGTGGTGGCAACATAACTAAATGGCGTGGTAATAATTTCACCTTTTAGCTCCAAAGCTTTTATTGCTATTTGCAGTGCTATAGTACCATTGCCTAAAAAAAGTAAGTGCTTTACACTCAAATACTCTTTTAGCTTTAATTCAAGTTCTTTTACCAATGGGCCGTTGTTGGTTAACCAATTGCGTTTCCAAATATCATCCACATATTGAATGTATTCTTCGCGGGGGGGTAAAAAAGGTTTTGTAATCGGAATCATGGAGTATTTACATTACCGGAAACCAATTCCCAATTAAAATCTAACTGAACAGGTGCCCAGCCATGCACCTTACTATGCACATTAAAATATATTGCCGATTGTTGACGAAAAACAATTTTACGTGAACCATTCTCAATTTCGCTTAATGCTATAGTTATTGAATAATTGCCTTGCGAAAAAATAACTTGTGGCAGTACAGCTTTTATACTTAATAATCCCTCAACCTCAGGCAATACAATTTGTTGATCGAAGTTGAGTGTCTCCGCAATATTTTTTTGCTCTTTATCATAAAATATTAAAGCAATTCTTGGATTGTAAACCGGTTTAATGCAATTTAATTCTAAGCTTAAACATAGTTCGGCACCATGTTCCACAGTGAGGGTTTTTTCATCTGTCGATTCTTTTCCTTCGCTCGATAAAGTTATTTTTTCGATACTCACTTTATCGCTCGCCTTGAAACTTACTATTTGGGTCTTGAACATTTCATAGTATCTTGTAATGCCTGCCGCCACATTACTCGATTGATACGCACTTTTACCTTCATTCATAATGCATATATCGGTGCACATACGCGATACTTGTGATAAACCATGTGTTACAAATATCATTGCTGTTTTACTGCGCAACACATCCATTTTGTTGAAACACTTCAACACAAAACCCATATCACCAACAGCCAGTACTTCGTCTATCAATAGAATATCGGTCTCCATTTGCGCAGCTATTGCAAATCCCAATCGCACTTTCATACCCGAACTATAATTTTGTACAGGAGAATCAATAAACTTTCCTATTTCGGCAAATTCCAAAATAGCGTTAAATCTTTCTTCTACTTCTTTCTTGCTAAAACCTAACAGTTGTCCATTGTTATAAACGTTTTCGCGGCCCGAAAGGAGTGGATTAAATCCGGCACCCAATTCTATAAGTGCTCCAACTTTGCCACGCATTGTTATCGATCCTTCATCGGGGCGTATCAATCCATTCAACAATTTTAGCAAGGTGCTTTTGCCCGCACCATTACGGCCTATGAGCCCAAGGCATTCGCCTCTGCGCAATTGAAAACTAATATCCTTTACAGCCCAAAATTCCTTTTCGCGCAATTGCGATGAATCGTATGGTATGCCCAGCATAGTTTTGCCAAGGTCTTTTAAACCATACATCATACTTGTACGCAAATTCAGGCTGAATTTTTTTGATACGTTTTTTACATCAACTAATATTTCTGTATTCTCACTCATAGTTTAACTTCCCATTCTTTCGATTAATATTCCCATTGCAAAGCGTTGTATTATTATTCCTGCAATAAATAATACTATAGTTACAAGAGTTACAATTATTAGTTGAATCCAACTGATTGGTGAATCAATGCCAAGGAGAAAATTGCGTGCAATGGTTAGCACAGGACTTACGGGGTTGAGTGATAGTATTTGCAAAATACCATTGGAGGTAGTTTGTGCATAAACTACAGGAGTAAGGTACATGGCAAATTGTAAAAAAGTAGGCAATAAAAAATTTATGTCTTTGTTTAAAACCGAAACCGGAACCAACAAAGTGCCAATACATAATCCCATAATATTAAGTAAAAATAATGTGGGGAAAAATAGCAAGGAGCTAAATGATACAGGTACTTGAAAATATATCATTGAAGCAACGATAACAATTAGTGTTATAACAGCATTGAATAGAGTTTCGTAAAATGAAAGTATAACTAATGCCTCGCGCGGAAAATTTATTTTCACCAACACGCCACGGTTCGAATCAATAATTTGTAAGGGGGTGAGCACAGCTTTTGTAAATACGGCCCAAAGCATTATTCCGATGATTACAAATAAAGCATAATTGCCTCCTGTGTGACTTACAGTAACAATCTTATTATTATTGAGAATGATCCAAACGGCTGCAATAGCAATATTTGGAAGCAAAGCCCAAACAATGCCTAAAATACTTTGAGTGTACCGGGCCTTTATGTTTCGTTTTGCAAAACGATACCCGAGAGAATGTGCCGCAGGAAACTCCTTGGCTATTGTTAGCAAAGTTTTTACTATTCCCGGTTGCTTGCCTGCTGCATATACATGCAAAGGTAAGTTTGCATATTCGCGGTTTTTATTGGTGTTATCGGACATAAAATTTTTAAAAAATTCTGAAATTATTTTTGCAACATCTAGTATTAAATTGTAAGCCGCAACCTGTTTAGAATCGCAAAAAACAAAAAAATAGCATCAAAAGAAAAATTTATTTTTCATAGTATAAATTCAAATGCAAAATGCACTAAAAATTCGTTTTAATATTCAATTGTTTATAAGCGTATTCGCGCGCAATCAATGCTTTCACATTTTTTAGTTCCAATTGCAATGTTACCATGAAATCATTTATAGCTTTATTCAACTCACGTTGCTCTAAATAAGTTCGGCCACAATTAATATAGTAATTTACATTGCCCGGACATAGTTCAATCGCTTTTGTAAAATCGGCAATGGCATTCTCAATCCTTACGCGTAACTGGTACGACATGCCTCTATTTTCTTTCGCACACGATTTGCAAGTGTCTATCGCTATAGCTTGTGAATAGTCAACTATAACATTGTCCAACTGCTTCAAAGTAGCGTATGCTATAGCACGATTAGAATATGCAAGCGCACATCGATTGTCAACCTATATTGCCGCAGTGTAGTCTTCAATAGCTTTATGCCACTGTGTAAGGCACCCCGGTTGGTATACGCTAACGCAATTAACGGGTTCAAAGAAATAGATTTGTTATAATCTTGTATTGCTTTTTGCCAATTTCCTTTATGTTTATGTGCATAACCGCGGTTTGTGAATGCCAAAGTATAGTTTGGCTGCAATTCAACGGCCTTGTTATAATCCAAAATGGCATCATCCATTTTATTAAGATCTTCGTACGCATTGCCCCGGATTACATATGGCCGTGCTTTATTTGGCGATTTTTTAATAGCGTCTGTCCAAAGTGTTATTTCATCTTGCCATACTTTATTTCTTTGATACGTTAGTACAGCGTTCGAAATTATTATAAGTCCAAGAATGCCCAAGGCTAAGTTTTTATTTTTGGGCCATAGCAAAGTAAATATGGCCGTAGTAAGTATTAACATAAAACCATAAGAAGGCAAATAAGTGCGGTGTTCAAATATTAAATCGGAAATAGGAATTATGCTTGACTCAACAGCAATGGTTACAAAAAACCAAAAAATACCGAAAGAAATAATTCGGCTTTTATTAAATAATAACACACCCAAAACCAAAATAGCGGCAAGTAAAATAAAACTGATAAGGGTTTTTATTTCGAAAAAACTTGTCGATAAAGTTATGTCATAATCGATATTTTGATTGATAGGAAATAAAAGCATTTGTAAGTATTTCAACAATACACTAAACTGAGTGAACAGATAATTGGCTGGAGTTATTTCAACAAAATTGGTTATGGCATCGGGTGGGAGGGGATTAAAAATGCCGGAGGAAAACCTAAAAGCAACAAATAAAATGATGGCGATGAACAATATTGACAATCCGACTATGCGATAATCTTTCAAGATTAAAAAAGTTTTTTTCGATTGTAGAAAAAATATTTCTGTCATTATTATGGCAAGTGGCAATGTGATGGCATTTTCTTTTGAAAGCATGGCAAGCATCGCCATAATTATAGACCCTGAAAACCACGCATATTTCGAAAAATTATTGTTTTCGACTATTCGGCCTTTTACGTATAGGGTTACTGTTAGTAAATAAAACAAAGTTACAAGCGAAGCCATGCGCTGTACAACAAATGTTTCCGATTTTATGAGTTCCGTAAAAGCAAATAGTAGCGGATGGGTAAATGACAATGTCATTAAGTTAAGGAATTAAATCCAATTGCCTGCGCTCACCCGTAGCCCTAAAGGGCGCCTCCACGCAGGTTTCGTTACAACGGACTGGCTCCCTTTAGGGATTCAGGGTGCGCGGAGGGCTTAACTTAATGACATTGGGGTAAATGACCAACGTTTTATTAAAAGTAAATTTCAATGGCAATCAGGATATGGTGCTTTTTCATTTTCTAAAAGCCAAAGAGACATTGTAATCAAATACATTATGAATCAGGAAGAACATCATAGGGCAAAAACTTTTAAGAAGGAATATTTAAAAATGTTAAATGATTTTGATGTTGCTTATGAAGACAAATACTTGTTTGAGTTTTACGACTGAAAAAAGTATCGCCCCGATGGGGCTCCGGCCAAGATTTGTTTCCTGTTACCAAAGTAACAGCCCTCTGGGCTTTATGGAAAATAATTGGAGTACCTCAAAGAAAAATAGTACAATTAAATTTTCCATTGAAATAATTTTGTTATTTCTTTCAATGTTTACTTGCAACTGAACCTGTGAATACTCGAAGCAAAATAAATACAATGCGAAATAAATTTCCCCACCAAAAAAATTGATTTCAAACTTACTATGGAGGCCAAACGAAATTTGTATTTAATATTTAAAGAAGCCGTAAATAATCTTGCCAAATATTCGGGCGCTACACATGCAAAATTAATTTTGAATTTCGATAATGCACACATCCACATGAAAATAGAAGACAACGGTGGAGGCTTCAACATCAACGAATTAAAGCATCGCGGAGGCTTGACCAATATGCAACACCGGGCCGAAGAGATGAATGGCGCATTGAAAATTGAAAGTGTGATAGGACAGGGGACTACTGTAGCGATGGAGTTGCAAATAAATAGTTAATGTGAAATTGAACCGTTCAATTGGTTGTTTGCAAAGGATACATTGCAGTTGCTTTTAAGAAACTGATTTTAAAAAATACAAAGTCATTGCATTTGCTGTGCAGTTGACCAAAGTCTAACTGCAGTGTTTGCTTCGCACAATCTTTTCCAACCTCCCCTACTTTGAACTTTCCAAACTTTCAAAACCTCCCCAACTCAAACAAGGGTATTCCCCCCACATGTTTATGGGGGTTCTTTATTCATTTGTTCACTTTATGTTTGCTGCCGATAAAACAAAATATTAATCTTAAAAATAAACAAAATGCCAACAAAAAAGTCAAAATCAGACACGCTTAATCTTTCAAACAGCGGTATTATTATGGGAAGTAGAGTTGATACTTTTACGCTCACGCCACTTAACTTTTACATAAAAGATAAAGGAGGCTTAGCAGCTATGTATCCGCTGTTTTGGGATAGAATGTTTATTGACTTTGACAGCCGATCTAAGCTTTACATTCACATTGAAAAAAATTTGAAAGGCAACAAAGTGCAATTAAGTCTGTTGCTTAACTCATTTTATCCTGGTAATAATCCACCAAAACCAATTGGATTAATAGATGTGAATTTTAACGACTTTGACTTTCCCAAAAAAAACACAGGTAAAATTCCTGTGCCATTACAATCGACTCCGGGTTTCACCGAATACTATGTACAAAGTTCGGATGTGTGTAACAGAGATGGGACTGCTGTGGAATTAACCTTTACTGATTTTGTTGATCTTATGTTAGTGCAAGTGAAAGTAGAAATTTTTACACCTCGGGCTCTCGCCTTCTTGCCTCGAAATAAATAGAAATAAAATTAATCTTGGGCTAATCGTTTCTCCATTTTTTGGAGGAACGATTAACCCCATTTGTTGAAATGTTGATTTCAGTTCCACGCATTTGGGCAGTAGGAAATTTTTTGATGTACGATACAGTTCCATTTTAAAATCAAAATAAATATTATTCATTTGAAGAAATATTTATCAATTAATTCATTAATAAAAATCATTATGAAAAAAATCCTTATCTCAATTTGCTTGCTGATTTGTGTTTTAACGGGAAACGCTCAAAACACATTTCCTGCTAATGGAAGTGCAGGTATTGGTACCAATGCTCCTGCTGCATCAAGCTTGTTAGAAATAAAATCAACTACAAAGGGAATGCTGATTCCGCGTATGACATCTTCACAACGCAATGCCATAGCATCACCTGCAACAGGATTATTAATTTATCAAACCAACAGCACACCCGGATTTTATTATTACACAGGCACAGCATGGACAGCATTAAAAACTACTGCCGGTTGGGGCTTAAAAGGAAATGCAGGTACTAACACAGGTGTTAATTTTATTGGAACTACTGATACGGCAAGCTTTATTTTGAAAACCAATAATCAATTAGCGGGTATATTGTCTTCAAATACTACGGCAAATACAAGCTATGGTTATCAGGCATTGATGAGCAACGCAAATTATAACAACACAGCTGTTGGATACAATACTTTGAAATTAAATACAACAGCGGGTTACAACACAGCAGTAGGAACTTATAGTATGTTAAATAACACTGTTGGTTATCAAAACACTGCCGTTGGAAGTAACTCATTACAAAGCAACCAAAGCGGAAATTATAATGCTGCTTTTGGATATGGGGCGCTGTTAAATAATACTACAGGTAGCTCGAATGTGGCTGTTGGTAATACAGCATTATTGCAAAATAAAACCGGTAATACAAATATAGCAATTGGTAGTGATGCATTGAATGCAAATACAACAGGAAGTTCTAATATTGGAGTTGGTTCACTTGCGCTATTTTCAAATACATCAGGCTTTAATAATATTTCTGTTGGGAAAAGTGCCTTGCAGTATAATACAACAGGTCAATACAATATTGCCATTGGCAACTCTGCATTACGAATTAATAATACTGATGAAAATACTGCAATAGGGTTTGCAGCATTATCAGAAAACACTTCCGGCACCCAAAATACTGCTACCGGTGCTTATGCACTAACACAAAATGATGCAGGATATGCCAATGCAGCTTATGGGTATGGTTCTCTTTTATTTAATACCAGCGGATACAGTAATTCTGCATTTGGATTCAAATCGTTATATAGCAATGAAACAGGAAGAGATAACACGGCCTGCGGTTACCAGGCCTTATTAAATTCTAACGGACCAAATGCTGATGGGAATTCTGCCTTTGGTTCCCATGCGCTTCGTTCAAATACTACAGGGAGTGGAAATTGTGCTATGGGCTATGGATGCATGTCTTCCAATACAACAGGTTTACATAATGTAGCTGTAGGTTATGGTGCATTTGAATACAATACATCCGGCAGTGCAAACGTTGCAGTAGGCCAGCGCGCTCTAAATTGGAATACCACCGGACAAAGGAATACTGCCGTTGGAGAAGGAGCAAACACAACAACATTTATTGGCACCTTTAATAATATTACCGCTATTGGCAACGAAGCAATCGTAGATGCTTCCAACAAAATACGCTTAGGCGACAATTCTGTGAGCAGTATTGGCGGGCAGGTTGGCTGGACCAATTTTTCGGATGGCAGAATTAAAAAAGAGATTAAAGAAAATGTCCCCGGTCTAATATTTATAAATGATTTACGTCCTGTTACCTATCATTTCGATTTGAATAAAGAAAATGAATTGACAGGCATTAGTGACAATAGTTCGTATCCTGAAAAATATGATATCGAAAAAATCGCCTTCACAGGATTTATTGCACAGGAAGTGGAAGCATCGGCAAAAAAAATAAATTACGATTTCAGTGGTGTTGACAAAAGCGGAAAAATTATGGGTCTTCGGTATGCAGAATTTGTGGTGCCGGTAGTTAAGTCAATACAGGAATTATCCCAACAGAATGAGGATTTAAAAAAAGAAAATCAGGAAATAAAAAAAGAAAACCGTGAAATAAAAGCTGCAATTATTGATATGCAAAATCAATTGGATTTAATGGCCAGTAATCAAAAAAACGCTCTTCAAAATAGTGCGGAAATAGATATGGTCATTTCTCCTAATCCTGCCCATTATGTTGCAAATATTTCAATCACCTCATCGGATAAAAGCAAAACATATACACTAAAGATTTTTGATGCAGTTGGAAGGCAAATTAATGCTTACCAAGTTATCGGCAACACTGTTTTTGAGTTAAACACATCAACATTAAATCCAGGAACTTTTTTAGTTCAATTATTTAACAAAACTGAAATGATTCTATCGCAAAAGCTGGTTATTGAATAAATTAATATAAAAATAAAAACTAAATAAAAATGAAAAAATATTTCTCAGGCATTTTAATAATTATGCTTTTTGTACAAATAAGCGTTTATGCTCAAAACACATTTCCTGCAAATGGTAGTGCAGGTATTGGAACCAATGCTCCTGCTGCATCAAGCTTGTTAGAAATAAAATCAACTTCAAAGGGAATGCTGATTCCGCGTATGACATCTACACAACGCAATGCCATAGCATCACCTGCAACAGGTTTATTGATTTATCAAACTACTAACACTCCCGGATTTTATTATTATTCAGGCACAGCATGGACAGCATTAAAAACTACTGCCGGTTGGGGCTTAAAAGGAAATGCAGGTACTAACTCAGGTGTTAATTTTATTGGAACTACTGATACGGCAAGCTTTATTTTGAAAACCAATAATCAATTAGCGGGTATATTGTCTTCAAATACTACGGCAAATACAAGCTATGGCTATCAGGCATTGATGAGCAACGCAAATTATAACAACACAGCTGTTGGATACAATACTTTGAAATTAAATACAACAGCGGGTTACAACACAGCAGTAGGAACTTATAGTATGTTAAATAACACTGTTGGTTATCAAAACACTGCTGTAGGAAGTAACTCATTGCAAAGCAATCAGAATGGTAATTTTAATTCTGCATTTGGTTATGGGGCTTTACTTAATAGTACAACTGGAGTTTCAAATACTGCTGTGGGTAATAATGCATTATTTAATAATACCACAGGAAACTATAACACCGGGCTTGGAACTAACTCACTTTATTCAAATTCTATTGGCGAAAGCAATATTGCAATTGGAAGTAGCTCACTTTATTCAAACACAAGTGGCTCAAGCAATATTGCATTAGGAATAAATGCAATGGGTTTTAATAGTACGGGCAACTGGAATATAGCTATGGGACAGGCAGCCTTACAAGGTAATACTACGGCAGATTACAATATTGGTATCGGTTACTATGCTTTAGCAACAAACAGTATTGGCACAAGTAACACAGCAATAGGCAATCAGGCATTGCGCTATAATACAGCAAATGACAATACCGCTTTGGGCAGTGATGCATTGTATAGCAATACTACAGGTGCAGGAAATACAGCGGTAGGCAAATATGCTTTAAATGCGAATACTACAGCCAACGAAAATACGGCAACAGGATTTTATAGCCTTTATAATAATACAACAGGATACTCTAATTCAGCAACTGGCAGTTATGCATTACAATCCAATACCACCGGCTTTAACAATACAGCTAATGGTAGCAGTGCCCTTTATGGCAATACTACAGGAATTAATAATTCAGCATTCGGCACCGGGGCATTGTCTTCGAATGCAACCGGAGGATATAATTCTGCTATGGGCTATCTATCCTTATATTCCAACTCAACTGGGTTTTCAAATGTGGCTTGGAACTTTTGCGCTCCGTATAATACCAGGTCAAAACACAATTGCGGGCATATTCATTACAAAACATAGTATTGGAATACAGCTGGGCCTTTTGCTACAATCTAGGACCACTGGTAATACACGCTATTGGAATGGATGTTTGATTTTTAATACCGTTGGCACTTACAATACAGCTTTAGGAAAGGATGCGCTATACTCCAATACGATTGGTAACACAAATACTGCTGGGGGATATGCTGCATTATTTTCAAATACTAATGGAGGTGGGAATGTTGCAAACGGCATTAATGCTCTTTACCTCAATACAAGTGGTAGTCGCAATAGTGCTTTTGGGTCTTATACCTTGGACATTAATATTGATGGAAGTTATAACACTGCACTTGGCAATGTATTTAAATACTACGACTGGAAATAGTAATACCTGTGTAGGTTATAATGCTATCTTAACAAACAGAAGTTACAATTTTAGGTGACTGGCGTGCCAGCTAATGGATCATCTTCATTCGGACACTCTGCTCTTTCTAATGCCGACAATAAAATTGTAATAGGCGCAAGCGGTATTGCTACAATGGTCATAGGCGGTTACAAGCCCTGGAGCAATTTAAGTGATGGTCGTTTTAAAGAAGATGTAAAAGAAAATGTACCCGGTTTGGAATTTATAAATGCGTTGCGTCCGGTAACTTATGTTGTTGATGTGGATAAATTGAATCATCACATTACATCACAAATGCCAGATAGCATTGCAAGTCATTATTATCCCGATGCAAATGCAATTGCAGCAGCCAAGAAAAATATTCAAACAGGTTTTATTGCACAAGAAGTAGAAGCTACTGCAAAGGAAATCGGCTATCAGTTTGATGGAGTAAATGCTCCCACAAACCCAACAGATAATTACAGCATTGCTTATTCACAGTTTGTACCAAGCCTTGTAAAAGCTGTTCAGGAAGTTGACAAAGAAAACTCCGAACTAAAAAACAAAGTTTCATCACTTGAAAAAACAATTCAGCAAATGCAACAATGCTTGAATGTGCTTTGTGATAAAAATGATAACGAGAACAAAAGCTATATTGAAAATAACTCATTACAAATTCAAATAGCACCAAACCCAACAAATGGAGAAGCGCAAATAACCATTTCAGGAAATGAGAAATTGCAAAACCTTACAATCAAAATAATTGATGGTGCAGGAAAATTAGTGCGCTCGTTTTATGCTTCAAACAATTCATCAACTTTTACATTTGATGCGCAATTATTAAGCAAAGGAACTTACATAGTGCAACTGCTTAATGACAATGAGATATTGAAAACAGAAAAACTGATAGTACAATAATTTGACTATAACTTAATCATCAAAAGAGGTTATTAAAAAAATACACCAACCATACGCAGTACTCATTTAAAAATAAACTATTTTTCAAAAAAATTATTTGACAATGCAACAGTGAGTAAATCAAAATGTAAAATATTATTACTGATGCAAGAAAGCAAGAAGGCCGTTTTTTCCTTCTTGCTTTTTTTACTTATTAATTATTGTAGTATTGGACAAACCATTTTCGACAATGATATTGCTCCCACACAAATAAATTATAAAAGCTATACCGACCTTGATGGACTATCGTCAAATGGTATTTGTGTTTTGTATCAAGACACTGCCGGCTTTTTATGGGTGGGTACTAGCAATGGTTTAAATAGATTTGACGGTACCACCTTTAAAAAATATTTTGCCCGCATCCCAAACTTCGAAAACTCGCTTATTGATAATTATATTATTTCAATTACACAATACCGGCACTACTTACTAATTGGTAGCCTGCAAGGCATTTCGGTTTTAAATTTAAAAACAGAGAAGTTTGAAAATAATTATTTGTTTGATAATTTTAGGATTCCGAATTTAAAGGCAAATATGGGCTTTTATAAAGTGGAAAACTACTTTGCTTTAATTACCGATTTTACTTTTTCTTTATACAATAGTGACTTAAAGCTGCTACACACAATTGATTACACATACCTGAAGAAGACCAATAACAGATTTTATTTTGGCACTAAAAATTTGCGAATTTTAAACAACAAGAAGTTGCAAATTCAAGCTAACGGGGGCTATCAATATTTAGATTTAGCAAATTATTCATTAAGCAATATAGATTTAATACCGGGCACTGACCAGGAGGCGTACAAATACCAGCAAACTACCAACCAATCCTTTTGTAGAGATAGCCTTGTATTTAAAACAATATGGCAGAGTAACTTATCATTTAGCGATAATGAAAATAAAATATTATATCAAATAATTATTAATGACACTTGTAAGTATTGTGGAGATAATTCACAAATAAATGAATTAATAAAGGTTGGCAAGCAAAGCATACTGTCAGCAACAGGCAGTGGCATGCTGTTTTATAATTTTAAAACCGGCAGTAAAAAATTGTATTTAATTGCTAAAGAAAATAACGCTGAATTAAATCAGTGTAGTAGCATTTTGCGCGATAGCGAAAATAATATTTGGATTGGAACACATCGCGGTTTATTTAAAATTACAAATGGAATAAATAAATTTCAAGCTGATACGAAAAATCAAATAGTGGCAAACAATATTCGCATCAAAAAAATATTGGCAAACACCGAAAATGAAAAAATTATTTTCGCAGAGAATGGCTCCACTATTTTATTTATTGCAAGTAACAATCAACTATCCGGCAAATACCAAACGCCATTTGAAACCAGCGACATAATCAATGCAATTGAAATAAACTGCAATGAATATTTAATATCAACATGGCATGGTATATTTTCATTTTATAGAAAGGGAAATTATTTTGAGCCATGTAAATACATACCTGATTCTGTAAGTCAACATGTATGTTGGGGGTTATTGAAAGACCAACACAATAATGTATGGATGGGGCTTGGTGGTGGTAAGGGATTGTACCGCTACAATATAATTACAAAGGAGACCAAACATTTTAGCCAATATAATTATGCACCAACTGATGCTCGCTATTTGCCAATTCGCAATGCCATGTCCATAGTAGAAATTGATAAGCACCACATTGCATTTGCCAATAATCAAATTCAAAATAAACTTTGTATATGGGATGCATCAACAGATATAATATCAGAAGTACATGCATCCAATGTTCAGAATAATTTTGAACCATATAGAGGCCCAATATATACCATGATTGCAGGCAGCAGTAGCAACATTTGGCTGGCGACAATTAATGGCATTGTTAGGTACAATCTGCAAAATAATACTTACATACAATATGATAAAGCTGAAGGATTGGAAAATTCAAATACTTCGGCAATTGCTTTTGATAACAGAAATAATTTGTGGGTTGGTACTAATAGCGGTTTATTTATGTTGAACACTATTACAGGTAAATTTAATAACTTTAAAAATGACAACACGGTAAATCAATTACAAATTGATTATGCATTTTATGATTCATTGATGCATCGAATGTATATTAATCACAACAGTGGTTACCTCTTATTCAATCCCGAATCGCTTTACACCAACAATAGAAAATCGAAAACATATTTTGAAGCAATCTATGTAAATCAAAAACCAATTGCAATTAAGCGAGATACACTTTTTGAAAACACGGAAAATAATTTTCAATTCAACTTTGGAGCACTCAATTTATCGGATGGTTCTTACAATAAATTTTACTATCAGCTTAAACCTATTGATACTAAATGGCATGTACTGGAATATCAACGCCAAATTAATTTTTCAAATTTATTACCTGGTGAATATATTTTTAACGTAACAACAAAAAATAATGATGGCGTTTGGGGACTACCAGTAAATTATCATTTTACAATTGAACATGCCTATTATCAAACATGGTGGTTTTATTTATTATGTAGCTTAATGGTGATTGCTGTAGTGTGGCAGTTTATTCGCATTCGATTGCAACAAATAGAAAGGATTTATGCCATACGCAACAAACTAAGCCGCGACCTGCACGATGACATTGGCAGCACACTCAGCAGCATAAATATTTTAAGCCGAACAGCACAAAATAACTTGCAACAAACCGATAATGAAAAAACAAACAACACCCTTGAAAAAATAAATGAACGCAGCCAACGCTTGCTTACAAACATGAACGATATTATTTGGAATATAAAACCAACCAACGATACAATGGAAGAAGTATTGAGCCGCATGCGTGAGTATGCAACCTCCTTACTCGAAGCTAAAAAAATAAATTTTGAAATGGATTTTCCTGCCGAAAAAATAAACTACAAACTTACACTCGAAACGAAATCCAATTTGTATTTAATATTTAAAGAAGCAGTAAATAATCTTGCAAAATATTCGGGCGCAACACAAGCAAAACTAAGTTTGACTTTCGATAATGCACATATCCACATGAAAATAGAAGACAATGGTGCAGGCTTCAACATCAATGAATTAAGACATCGCGGAGGATTGACCAATATGCAACACCGGGCCGAAGAAATGAAGGGCAAATTGAAAATTGAAAGCGTGATAGGGCAGGGGACTGTTGTTGAATTGGTTTTATGATTGTACAAATGTGGATTCATTAATTTATTTTTCTTCGCAAAAAAAGTAGAACACAGATGAAACTGATTTAAAAAGATTTAAAAAATCCGCACTCATCCGTTGTATCAGCGTGAGCAGTGTTCCATCAGGCTAGTATGTTTAGTCTTGCGAAATTTCTCATCCCCAATTCTTAAATTCTAATTCTTAATTTCTCATCCCCAATCCCCAATTCTTATTTTCCAATCCCCAATTTCTCATCCCCAATTCTTAATTTCTCATTCTTAATTTCTCATCCCCAATCCCCAATTTCTCATCCCCAATTCTTAATTTCTAATTTCTAAAAGCAAGGGTATTCCCCCCACATGTTTATGGGGTTTTTTTTACTAAACACCCACTGTAAGTTTGCTGCCGTTAATTAACACAAACAAAAAAATACTAATAATTTAAATTATTAAAAAAATGAAATTAAAAACAATTGCATTAACATGCATCGCAACAGTTGCCACAATGATGGCAACACAAGCACAAACCTGGAATGTAGGCGGCAATGCCGTAGGTGCTGCATCCAAAGTGGGTACTACAACAAATTTCCCCATGCAAATAGCAGTAATTTTGTAACGCTACCGACAGGGTATTTGTTATTAGGCAGTACAAACGCATCTGTGATAAAACAAAGTGGAAACGATCTTGAATTATCAGCATATGAACCAAATTCAGGAACGCCCGGGAATGTAATAATTGCGGATGCTTTTGGTTTATTCAAGGCAGGTAATGTAGGCATAGGCACTGAAGACCCAAGTAGAGCAAAGTTGGTTGTTGAAGGCAATGTTGGAAAAACAACAGCAATTTTTGGACAAGGCTCTACAGGGATTTCCTTGGTTCAGAACTGGCCAGGTATCGGATTCAATTCATACGTTGCATCAAACGTCTGGAAGCCGTTAAGTTCTGGTTTTGGAGGAAATATTTCGGTTGACCCTTCAATCGGGAGTGATGTTCTTTAATACATCTAGTAATGCAACTGGCGCAGACCAAGCTATAGTTGGAACAACGGGATTATTTATCTTTCCCGAGGGTCAAGTGGGTATTAATAGCGTATTTAAATCAGCCTCATTAGATGTTGGTCCTAAGGCTGGATTAACCGCAACTGCAAGTTTCTGGGGCAGCAATACAGGGTTTGCATCTCACTTTTGTCATGTAGGACTTAATGAAAACACATATATCAGAGGAGGAAATACATCGTCCAATGTTATCATAGCTGATTTAAACAATAATGTCGGAATAGGCACAGCAAACCCTGCATATAAATTAGATGTATGCGGCACCATGCGAGCCAAAGAAGTACGTGTAGCAACAGGCTGGTGCGATTATGTTTTTGCTGATGATTATAAACTTCCATCATTAAAATCGGTAGAAGAATTTATAAAAGAAAACAAACACTTGCCTGATGTTACTCCGGGTGCAATTATCGAAAGCGAAGGATTGGAAATAGGAAAAACATCTGCACAGATGATAAAGAAAATTGAAGAGTTGACTTTGTACGTTATTGATTTGCAAAAGCAGGTTAATCAACTAAAGTCTCAAAAGTAAATCATCGTTTTAACAAATTAAACTATAAGTAAAATGAATAAGATAAAATACAAACTGCTCGCTCTTTTGTTACTAGCTGTTTTTTCGGGTTGGAGCAAAGATTTCAGTTTAAAGAAAATTGACACAGAATACAGCAGGTCGCTTGAAAAGTATTTCAACAAATATACTGTTTGTGAAATACCATTGACTGAAATATCAAACTATGTAAATCAATGTAGCGCTAAAATCAATTTCGGTTTGGAATTAAGTGACCGGAAATTTGCACTGCAATTAGAGTTGAACGACATGCGCGGTAAAAGTTTTAAAGCCATAGCAATGACAGACCATGGTCCGGAAGAAATACCTCAGGCAATTGCTAATACGTATAAAGGAATAACTGACGACAAAGCCGGAAACATAGTTCGTCTAACTATTGATGAAAACACATTTGAAGGTTATATCATTCAAAATGGACAGCAGTTTTATTGTGAGCCGCTTAAAAATTTTAACCCGAATGCTCCTGCGAATCTCTTTGTGATTTATGATGCGGCTGATGTAAAACCTAATAACACTTACGGTTGTGCGGCTGATGAAGTAAAACAGGAGAAGCAAAGGTGGGATAATAAAAAGGACGTCTTAAATAAAATGCAAACCGGCAATTGCTACTTTGCAGAAATTGCTACCGAGGCTGATTATGAGTATTACCAGACTTTTGCTAGTGCTGCTGTAACATTGAATCGCATCCGTACTATACTTAACCAGGTTGAAGGTCTTTATATCAGCAGGGGTTTTACATGAAATTTATTATTGTGTACCAACAGATTTGGACCACCGTTAACGACCCATATACCGGAACTACCGTGCAAGATTTAAAATCTGAGTTTACCAACTGGTGGGATAATAACCGCTCAAACATTGACCGTGATGTAACGCACATGTTTTCAAACATTGTACTTATAGGTAATACTATTGGTTATGCCTCTAATGAAGCCGTTTGTAGTAGCGACTACTATAGTGTCGTATTGCACCGTTCGCCATTCAGTTTATGTGTTAACCTTTCAGCCCATGAGTTAGGCCATAATTTTGGCGGTTTTCATGATTTCTCATGCAATGGAGCAATCATGTGTCCAATCGTTCCCTCAGCCTGCTCTGCTGGCTGAATCAAACACTCACTGAAATAGCAACTTACATTGCTGGCACATCGTGCATGGAAGAAACCTATCCATTTAATGCAATAGCAGTGGGAGTCGGATTCCCCTTCAGTTATATTAAAGTGCTTGGCATTAATTCAGTCTATATTAATTCAGCTGTCGGCCCAGTTGAAATAAGCAGCAGTGGTTTAGGTTACTTTGAATCTGGTAATGAGATTGTGATAAGTCCAACCCTAATTAACACAACAGGATTTATTGCACATACAGGTAGTGCAGTTCTGATGCGCATAAGCAACTTATCAAACACATGCGAAACGTTGTCAAAAATAGCAGGAGAAAACAACAATAACTTTGATGATAATGGTTTCAACATTTATCCAAATCCTGCCAACGATTTCATTACCATCAAAATAAATAATGGTGATTCAAAAACAACTTTCAAAATTTACAACAGCACCATGCAGTTGATTAAAACTTTGAATTTTGAAAGCGGAATTGAAAACACAATTTCAACTGCTGATTTACCGCCCGGCATTTATTTTATCGATGCACAATCTGACAACCAACATTGGCGGCAAAAATTTATTATCAACCGTTAGGCAATTTTTAAAAAGAGCGACACAGTTTTGTTGTCGCTCTTTTTTTTTGGATTTTTTTCCTCGCCAGTGGTCCACAACAACCGAAGGTAAATTTTGAATCAGTAAAAGCTGATTTAAATTTTTCTGTCCTTGGTTGGCGTCCTCGTCAAATGCACGTTGTAGACGAAATATTTTATATCCAAAAAAGTGAGGGTTACATTTTTGTTCAGTCCACAATCTAACAAACAGAAATAAATTGGTATTCCACAGCGGTTGGCGGGGACGCCAACCGAGGACAAATCGAGGACAAATCGCTACAAAAAAATCAGACACACACTTAGAAAGTTTTATGCAAGAAATTTATATTTACTTTACTTTTATTCTTTGTAAAATATTATGTCAAAAAAACCACAAAACAAATCATCGCACATCATTCAAAGTTTGGTGGTAAATCTGCTAATAGCCATATCAAAATCCGTTGCTGCGTTTATGACCCACTCTGGTGCAATGCTGGCCGAGGCAATTCATTCGTTTTCCGATTGTGCCAATCAAATACTTTTGCTGGTAGGAGTAAGACAGTCGCAAAAGGCAGCAACAGCAAGGCATCCACTTGGGCAAGGTCGTGCAATATATTTTTGGTCGTTTATGGTAGCCATGCTTTTATTTTCGATAGGAGGTATGTTTTCCATTTACGAAGGCATACACAAATTTAATATGCCCGAACCAATTCAGCATGTATCATGGGGCATAGGAATTTTATTTTTTTCGCTCTTGCTCGAAAGTTATGCCATGTATTCGAACATTGTTGAAATGAATGTAATACGTGGCAAGTTAAGTTTTATGAAATACCTGCGCGCCACTAAGGATAGTGATCTGGTAGTAGTGTTTGGCGAAAACTCTGCTGCTGTTTTTGGTTTAATAGTGGCGCTTGTTGCCATGCTTGCTTCATATTACACAGGCGATAGCCGTTACGATGCTGCGGGCTCATTTTGTATTGGTGTGATATTAATTTGTGTAGCCATTTTTTTATCGGTCGAGGTGAAATCTTTACTCATAGGTGAAAGTGCAAGTGACGAAATATTACAATCGGTAAATGATATTTTACAAAAACATGCCGAAGTAATAAAACTAATAAACTGCATTACTATACAACAAGGGCCGGGCGAAGTAATGATGTGTATGAAAATAAAATGTGCACATAATTTTACAGCACTCGAGTTAAGCAAACTAATAAACAAACTTGAACACGAAATAAGAAGTGGCAGCCCCGAAGTGAAATGGTTATACGTAGAACCCGATGCGCAGGAATGGAAAGAGAAGTAATTTTATTTTGAAAGCGGTCACTATCAATTTTTATTTCTATTAAATTCTACTCACGGATTGCATCCCCGCCCACCAAGGATGAAAGACTAAAGATGGTTAGCGCTAACGCCATCAAGAGAAAAAAAGTACAGCCATTGCTGACTGTACTTATTAAAAAAATGTGAAATAAAATGTCGAAATATTTTTTCGTATTAATTGTTTTTGTTCACTATAAGTTTTTTCATTTCGGTAAAATTATTTCCCGAAACAATTACTTGATACAAGCCATTTGTAAATTCATTTACAGGAAGTTCGATAAGGTTTTCTCCTTCTATTGCAACGGTATTATTTGCATACACTACTTTACCCAAATTGTCAATCACACTTATAGCTATATCAATATTTTCATTTGTAAGTATATTCAGGTGTGCTTCGTTACTCGCAGGATTCGGCATCATATCAACTTTTACAATTGCTTCGTTCGATGGCTCTTGAAGGCGAATATCATCATCATTAGCTAAGAATGGAGTAGCCTTATATTCCACTATTAATTTATAGCAAGCTGTGCTAACCAAGTTGGCTCCTATATTTACATTTACAAGAAAATATTCGCCCGATGCGCCAGCCAAATTTACAACATCGTTTGTAGTACCGGAGTTTGTAGATGATGCCAAAAAAGTACCACTGGCCAGGTTTGCTTGCAGGTCATAATCTTGTTGCAAGTTCGAAAGTGTAATGCGTATATAAGGTTTGCTGGCATCGCTTTTTACAATATACCAATCGTACATATCGGTTGCCGATAATTTGGCATAATAATTTTTTCCGCTATTGATTGGGCAAGGGGTGTGGTAGGTATCATTAAACTCAAATGGGTCGCCATTGCATGCAGAGTTCGATGCGGTAGTAAAAGTTTTTATTGCAGAATAAGCACTGTTGCCATTTGCATAAATTGCACGAAGGCGGTAATCGTATTTTGTGGCGACTGTTAAACCACTAATGCGATAATTAATTTGTGCTGCCGTTTTTGTAGTCCATGCAGTAGTGCCATTCTTACGATATTGCACTTCGAAACTTGCAGCACCGGCAACTGTATTCCACCAAATGCTCGCACTATTTTCGTTTACACCACGAGCTAAAATTCCAGCGGGTACGCTAAACGCATTTGCATTTGGTGCCACACAACCGTTAGATGTTTGTATGGCAACACGTGTAGTATTTAATGCTGAGGTGGCGCGTGTTTTTTGCCCGGTGGTAAACATGATTTTTGTTTGGTCGTTTACATAATCCATATGGTTCATGTACATATCGCCATTAGGGCCATTGCTACACGTAACATGTGGAAAGGTAGGATCGCCATAATTTGCATCCCATGCATTTGGTGTATCGCCCACTTGATCGCTACCTGTACATGCACCACCATCATCGCCCCAAATATGGCGGAGGTTTAGCCAATGCCCTACTTCGTGCGTGAGCACTTTACCTAGTGTATATGGGTAACCTACCGTGCCTGTTGTACCCAAACATTCGTTCCACGAAACAATGCCATCATCGGCAGCGGGGCCTCCCGGAAACGTGGCATAAGCCAACACATTGCCCGATAGAGCACCTACCACCCATACGTTTAAATAGTTGTCTCTATTCCATGCATCATCACCACCTTGTGCCGACCGTTTAATGGCCGCATCGCCTGTTGTCCATGTTGTTTTTGTTGTTGATTTACGAATAATTCCTTTCGAAGGTGCGCCACCCGGTGTGCGATTTGCCAGGCAAAATTTTATATTCATGTTTGTGTATTTACTCTTGAATACCGAAGGAATATAAACCGAATCCCAATTGGCTCTATTGAAATCGCGATTCCATTGGTCTATTTGCGATTGTATTTGTTGGTCCGAAATATTCTCGTAAGTTGAATTATACAAAACGTGAAACACAACAGGTATGGTAATTACAGCTTGCTTTTGATTTTCGTTTTCGTTGGTCAAGCGGCTAAGACGTTCTGTTTCTTTTTCTAACTTTTGTTGCTCCTTCATCATGTCGGGGTTTTGCGACATTTGTTGCAGCATATATTCATGGCTATAACAATAATGCGCGTTTTGTACTTTTTGTATTTCTACTTTTTGTACTTTGTCTGCATTGGAAGGCGATACATTTAAGTTCCGCAATTGTGCAAACGATGTGCCTATCATCCCGATAAGCATCATCAATAAACCGATTCCTTTCATCATCTGTTTTTGTATTTAAAATTTTATTATTTGTGAGCGTTAATTTTGTAGTGCGAAGAAACGGTAAATTAATTTAGTTGAAATACTCAATTTGATGTATTTTGAGTAGGTATATTTGCGTAGTTAACAAAGAATTTATTTTTATTCCATAGCGTTTGGCGGGGACACCAACCGAGGATAAAAAGATATGAGTTTTCGGCCTGCTTTCCTTACAATATTAAATGGAAAGAATTTTATCTTACGAAATAATATTTATTCAATAGATATTGCTATCTTTCCAACAATATTATTTAAAATGAAAAAGATGAAAACTAAAACTTGTTTGCTTATTTGTTTTTGTTTTATTATGTACATAAATTCCTTTGCACAAACATTTATCAGTGGCTTTATTTCAACAAATACAACTTGGAGTGTTGCTGGAAATCCTTATATTGTAAATGGTAATGCGCTGTTAACTCACGGCAATACTCTAACAATAGAACCGGGTGTAATAGTTAAATTTGAAACCGACAAGGCACTGCAAATTGATGGTGAACTTATTGCAATTGGAACCTTTGAAGACCAGATTACTTTTACTTCTAATCAGGCAAACCCACAAAAAGGTGATTGGGCCAAAATACATTTTGCTGATACATGCATCGATGCTGTTTTTGACTTTATGGGCAAATACCAATCAGGTAGTATTATGAAATATTGTAACGTGCTTTATGCAGGGGGAATAGGTTATGGTGCAATTCATATTGAACGTTCTGCGCCATACTTTACTTATTGTAAAATAGTTTCAAGCAATACATCAGGAATTTATTCTTGGGAATCCAATTATACAATTGATTCAAGTTTGATCAAAGGTTGCAACGATTATGGGATAAACTGCAGATACCCACCTTTTTTTCCAAAAATAACAATCCAAACCGATACCTTTGAATTGAATAATGGAGCAATTTATTTTAGTGAAAATGGGTTGTTTCCTAGACAAATAAATAACAATGTATTTACAAATAATTATGGACCAAATGATGTGATTCGAAGTTTGAGCAATCGAAATGAAATTTTTAACAATTTATTTTTGGCAAACGATTTGACAAATTCTACTACAAGTTCATTAATTTTTTGCGGTGGTTTTGTAACATGTTATTGTAATAAATTTGTAAACAATCAATTGACTTATGGCGCATGTTTATTTGGTGCCATTAGCGGTGAAGTCCATCACAATTTATTTGAAGCCAATTTAGGTGCTGTGCTTAGTTTAACACCAACTGGTCATGATTTATATATCTATCAAAATACTTTTATAAGTAACATTAGTTTATCTAGTAATATTTGTTATTTTACACCGCCCATGGGTTTACCGCCTTCGAAATGGCATATTACTTATAATCATTTTGCAAATAATATTGCACCAAATACTATCTTCTTTGACGGAGGTGGGTTTTTAAACCCTTCATTTTTGTATATGAAACATAATAATTTTTTAAATCCTGGAAATATTGAAATTTATAACAATGTACAATATGGCAACCAGAATTTTTATCTTGACAGCAACTATTGGGGCAGCACCAATCCGCAGCATTGCGACTCTGTAATTTATGATTATTTTGATTTTGCCAATCAGTCAGTTGTTTACTATTTGCCAATGTTAAGTGCTGCAGTTGTGGTTGATACAATGTGTTCGAGTATTCCTAATTCAATAGCTGATTTAAATTTAAGTACAGGTAAATTTTTGTTATTTCCCAATCCCGCAAATGACTTAATCAATCTAATTATTCCAATCGTAAATTCGCAAGTTGAATTAAAAATTTATTCCACAACTATGCAATTAGTAAAAACAATCAATGCAAATAGTGGAGGCGAAACTACCATTTCGGTAAGCGATTTACCTCCCGGCATTTATTTTATTGATGCACAAGCCGACAACCAACATTGGCGGCAAAAATTTATCATCAATCGTTAAGCTTTCGCAAATAAGGTTTTACTTTTCTGTCCTCGGTTGGCGTCCCCGCCAACCGCATGTTGTAGACGAAATATTTTATCTCCCCAAAAAAGAGGGTTACATTTTTTGTTCAGTCCACAATCTAACAAAGAGAAATAAATGGCTATTCCACAGCGGTTGGCGGGGACGCCAACCGAGGACAAGTCTTTGGTGATAGTGAAGTAAAAATAAATTTATTCGTCACCATGAAAACAAAAAGTATTGAGCATTTTAGTGCGCTACATTTTTCTGTCCTCGGTTGGCGTCCCCGCCAACCGCATGTTGTAGTCGAAATATTTTATCTCCAAAAAAAGAGGGCAACATTTTTTGTTCTGTCCACTATCTTACAAATAGAAATAAGATGTTATTCCACAGCGGTTGGCGGGGACGCCAACCGAGTAAAAGTTGAGAGTTCGTTTTAATGATGCTTCAAAAAACAAACAAGCTATAGTGGACAAATTCACCAGCAAAATGCTGTGCTTTATCTAACAGTTGGACATGGCAGGGACACCAACCCAGGGCTATAAATTTTCAAATACCTATGGTTTGCACAGATACCAATAGAAGGCACAATTGAAAGCGTTTGAAATTATTGTTTTTTGTTGAATGACTTTATGTTTTCATTTTTCATAAAAATTATTTACCGCACAATTTTGAAATTATATAATTTTTTTTTGCTCATCAGTTGTACAATATAAATCCCTTTCGGCAAAAATTTATTATCAACCGTTAGTAGTAACTGCTAATAAGCAAATTCGGCAAAAGAAAACAAATAGTCAAATCTAAAACCGGTTCAAAATTAAACAGACGGGGCAGCGCTATAGCGCTGCCCTTATTTTTTTAACCGCACTCAACTTCTTTAGATGCTTTATTTTTTGGAAGCAATTAGTTTCCTTTGCCCATGCATACTTGATGACAAATAACCGCCAATGACATTATACATAAACAATATACGTTGCTACGCATACCATGGCTGCCTGCCCGAAGAAAATATAATTGGACAATGGTACCGAACAGATATTGAATTGCAGCTTAATAACGCAGCATCGCTTCAATCGGACAAACTGGAAGATACGGTAGACTACACCCTGATACATGATGTGGTGCGGAAAGAAATGAAACAACCTGCCAAACTGATTGAGCATGTTGCCTGGCGCATTGGCACAGCCTTACAAAATACATTGCAACATGTATCGTATCTCAAAGTTATGGTAACCAAATTTAACCCTCCGGTAAATGGAATGATTGGTGATGTGTGTGTGGCGGTGGAACTAAAAGCCAATTGATTTTACTTTTTCCTTTTGCTGCTTGATTTACTTGCAGACTTTGTTGTTTTAGCTGGCTTTGCAGCCTTTGCAGTTTTTACAGCTTTCGGATTTTTCTTTACATGAAACGCGCCCTTAAATTCGGGGTTCTCTTTTTTCTTTTGAAAATCAATTTCACGCAGCATGGCTTGTCGTTCTGCATAAGCGGTATCCTCAATAAATACTTCGGGCGGAATGGAAATCAAGGGTAGTTGTTGCTTAATCAATTTTTCAATTTTCCGAAAGTGATACTCATCGGCCATGGTAACCAATGTAATGGCTTTACCGCTGTTAGTGGCCCTGCCTGTGCGGCCAATGCGATGCACATAATCCTCATGCACCAATGGCACATCAAAATTTACAACATGCGATACTAAGGTTACATCTATACCACGCGAAGCCACATCGGTAGTTACCAGAAAGCGCACCGGCTTATCAGTAAATTTTTGCATGGCATGCATGCGCGATTGTTGCGCTTTGTTGCCATGCACTACCACACATGCAGCATTGCCATAAGTGCGTGCTATAAAAGCGGCAATAGCGGTTGCCCTCACTTTCGATTTGCAAAAAATAATAACCTTATTAAATTCTATTTCGTTTGCAAACAAGTGCCTAAGTAAATTGATTTTTGTTTTAAGGTTAGGCACAAGGTAAGCAGTTTGTGAAACGGTGGCTGCCGTGCGCTCTTCGGGGTTTACATGCACCATGTTTGGGAAAGTAATAAAATCGCCCATTATCTTTTGTACCAACGGACTCATGGTAGCGCTAAACAATAAATGTTGCCGCTTGCGTGGCAGCACTTCCAGTAAGGCATGTAGCTGCGACATGAAACTCTTGTCCATCAATCGCTCGGCCTCGTCCATCACAAAATGATGCACATTTTTTAATACCAGGTCGCCACGACTATACAACTCAAGAATGCGTCCCGGTGTACCGGTAACTATATCGGTTCCCTTTTGCAATTGGGCAATTTGTTGTTTGGGGCCTATGGCACCAAACAGCGATACGATTCGCAAATCGGTATACTTAGCTAATTGCAAAAAATTTTTCTCGAGTTGCAATGCAAGTTCGCGGGTAGGTAAAATTATTAATACCCGTGGGTGATCGCCTTGCGCGTAGTTCAACAAACGTATGAGTGGAATAAGAAAGGCCGCTGTTTTTCCGGTGCCTGTGGGTGCTATTCCTACTACCTCTTGTCCTCCCATTATGAGCGGTACGCACCTGCGTTGTATTTCGGTTGGCTCTTTAAAACCTAAATCGTTGATAGCATTTAATAACTGCTTGTTCAATTTAACCTCACCCCAATTATTCATGCTTCATTTATTATTTGGCTTCCCATTTATTGTTGGTTAAATTGCAATCAATAAAAAGGCCCTGATGTAAAAATACACTTTTTAATCGACTCCCCTGCTTTGAATCAAAAGACTGCCTGGTAGCACCTGGCTTAAGGTGATGTACTTCGTTGTCACCATTACGGTATACCATAACCACATCGCAAGCGGTAAATTTGCCTCCCAGGTTTTCCACATTAACCCGCTGCGTAATGGTATTTACATCGGTTACAGATACTGCCCAATCAAAATAGCCCCAATCGAAAAACCAGTTTTTCCAAAACCAGTTTAAATCCATGTTGGTGGCATTGTTAAAGCAATTGAAAAAATCCCAGGGCGTTGGTCGCTTACCATTCCAGGTAATTATATACTGTTGCAAGGCATAGCGAAACAAACTATCGCCAAGGTAATCTCTAAGTGCAAAGTATGCAGAGGCCGGCTTACCGTATGAATTAAAAGAATATGCATCGGGCAGGAGTAAATCGGAGGGCATGATGATTGGCGACTCGAGGGTCATACTTTTGTTGTTGCGATAACGGGCAACATAATAGTCGGGATATGTTGCTGTGCTATCATTCAACTTAAATGCATTGACGCTTGCCATGTATTCAAAAAATACAGCCCACCCTTCGTCCATCCATGCATATCGCCCTTCGTTTGTACCCAACATAAAGGGCATATAGGTATGGCTAACTTCATGTGTTGTAAGCGTTATATCATCATCCGGATTTTCGTTTTCTACATCGTTACATATCATTGGAAATTCCATTTGACCCAATCCATTAAATAATGTCATTTGCGGATAGGGATACTCAATGCCCGGCATTACCTTACTGAAATAGTCAATGGAGGTGCAAGCCATTGTTTGAACGTGGCTGTAATTTTTTGCTTCGGGATGATATGCTGTTTGAACATGCACACGCATGCCACTATTAAGCTTAACACTGCTACCGTACCAACAGTAATTTTTTGCAACGCCAAATGCAAAATCAGTAACATTATCGGCCGTGAAATGGAATGTTGATGTACCTCCTATCTCACTTTCCTGTTTGGCATTGGCTTCAGCCGAATCAACAATAGCAATAGGGCTGTCAGCCTCTTTACTTTTTTCCCATAAATAAATTTTGGTGCCTAACACATCAAGTGGGTTCACAAGCTCGCCTGTGGCCCAAACCATATTAGGCCGGTCTACGGTAATGCGCACATCAAAATTACAGAAGTCATTATAAAATTCAATTTGCTCGTTAAACGGAATGATGTTCCATCCATCCACATCATCATAAGCCGCAATGCGTGGAAAAAAATATGCGACAAAAGCAGCGCGATCATTAACTATGCTTTCGCGGGGAGCATCGGTAGTGGTGTTTAGTTTATAGTGCCACTTACAAGTAAGTGCCACTTTGTTGCCCTTAGCCAAAGGTGTTTTTAATTTTAGGCGATAATTAGTTGAGTTGCCCGATTGATGTATGGCTGTGTTATCAACCTGTATAGTATCAGTCTCCACCACAAGCATGTCAATAAAAATACCATCGGTAAAATACGAGTCGGGTTCGTCATATACCTGCAACGCATTTTTTAATCTGGCATTTTGATATAACCGTAACCATATACTATGCAGTGTATCGGGACTATTGTTGGCATAAGAAATAGTTTCGCTGCCGATGATGGTGCTGTCTTTATACGAAACATCAATTTTATAATCTGCATGGTTTTGCCAAATGGCAGCACCGGGCTTACCGTTAAGGTTACGTGTATTTTTTTTCAAAGCATTTTGAAAATTGCGCGACATAAACATCTGAGCCGATGAAATGCATGCAGCAAGCAAGAATATTGTACAAAGTGAAAGTAGTTTCATTTCTATTTGTGGTTATCACAAATAAAGTGAAATTTATACTCTAATAGTGTGGGAAAAAATTAATTTTTCTATTGCCTCACAAATTTAACTCCCATCACTATTAAAGATTAATTGAAGTATATATAAATTTATTTTCGATTGGCAAAATAAATATTTTTCGAAATAACCTTTATTTGAAATGTTTAGTACTCAAAGTTGCAATAAGAGTAAGTAACCTTAAATTACTTAGCCAATAAACCAGTTACAGTAAATTCAAAATTAATTTACCATAGCCGAAAACACGGTTGGGTTTTCATTAATGCTATCCGATTCTATACACCCATCTTTGAGCCGCACAATGCGGTGTGCATGGCGTGCAATATCTTCTTCGTGGGTTACCAGTATGATGGTATTGCCTTTAGCATGAATCTCATGAAACAATCCCATAATTTCGATGGAAGTTTTTGAATCAAGATTTCCGGTAGGCTCATCGGCCAGGATGATGGAAGGCGAATTAACCAATGCCCGTGCCACTGCTACACGTTGCCGATGACCACCCGACAACTCATTAGGTTTGTGCAACATTCTATCCTGCAAGCCTACACTGGCAAGCGCATGTTGGCCATTTCATCGCGCTTTGCTTTGGGGTAACCACTGTACACCAACGGCAGTGCAACATTTTCTAATGCTGAACTGCGTGGCAATAAATTAAATGTTTGAAAAACAAAACCAATCTCCTTATTTCGGATTTCAGCAAGCTCATTATCTGTTCTATTACTTACATCTTGCTTATTCAATATGTATGTACCTCCGGAGGCTGTATCAAGGCAACCTATAATATTCATTAGCGTAGATTTGCCCGAGCCCGAAGGGCCCATCAAAGCAACATATTCATTTTTAAAAATGGATGTGGTTATTGATCGCAAGGCGTGAATTTCCTCTTTGCCGATGGTGTACCTTCGAGCTATGTCTTTAAGCTGTATAATCTCTTCTTTTTCCATTGTGCTAAAGTAGCTTTTAAAATTTAAGATAAGTGCAAGTAGGATTTGTTACATGTCTAATTACGCATTGAGTTATTAAGTATGTCAACCGATAAAGGCTCTAACCTTATAACTCCGGCATCAAGATGACGATTATTAATAAAGGCAAAAGAAGAAGAGACCTCATAGCGAATAATGGTCATGAACTTTGTTGCAGAAATGCCTGCCGTTTTTACTTCAAAATTTGTTTTTAACTCGAAGCTTCCGTCCGCTTTGCTGTAGGTATGCAAAAGTTTGCTCCAATCATGGTTCCATCCAATAATTATGGCGCCTTCCAGAGGCAAATCTTTGTCATCGTGGATAGTGCCGGTGGTTAAGTAATCTGGATGCTGCGAGAAAGAATAATAATTATCGGGTTTCAAACAGGCAGCGTTTTTCTTGCTATTTGTTAATGATGCAAAAACGGATGCTACCGGCTTCAGTGTGCCCGGCATCGTGATGCCGTTCGAAACGGTGGTTCCCTTTCTGTTTAGTATTCCCATATAATCTGGATGAAAATCTCCCCATGCTACATCTTTGTACTGCCACCATGAGTAGCCGCTACCACCGCAATTACAAACTTGATTATACGTTTTCAAGGCAAACTCGCTCTGCGCTGCATATGGTATGGAGTCATCATCGGCCGGCAAACTTGTTTCGCCTATAATCCATGGCTTTTCCATATGTTTACTATACCAGTATATTTCACTTAACACCTGATTTAATTCATATTCATAGGGATGAAAAGAAATGAAGTCAACGGCCATCACGTTTGGATCCCAATTAAGCACTTCGCGGCTGCTGGCAAGCCCAATGGTACTTAAATGATAGGGCGCATAAGTATCAATTAATTGCTGCCATCGTATGGCTATATTCATGGCTTGCTTCTTATCATGTTTGGCCGAATCAAAATAGAGCGGCTCATTATATAAATCGTAAGCTAAGATGGTATTTTCGTTACTAAAATTCGTAAATAGTTTTTGCAGAAACACTTCTCCCTGTGGCTCTCCTATTTTTGTTTCGGCCAGCATTATGGCTTTCATATTATATTTTTTTAGTACATCAAATACCAGTTGCACACAGGCAAAATATTTTTTCAAATTACCCTCATCCGTTAATAATAGCAGCGAGTCGTAATTGTTGTTTACCTGTGTTCGTATGTATAGTTGATTGTTTACAATTTCGGTTTGCCCGAGCGTAATAAGGCGAATGGTATTGAATCCTGATTTCTTAATTAATGCAATATCTGCCTCCAGGCGATTTCTATTGGAGTCGATATGCTGATCGGGAAATTTTTCGTTATCGTAATATCCTTTGTAAGGGGCAATGCCAATTTTATCACTGTCAACTATTAAATCTATTTTGTAATTGATTGCGAGCGGAAAAAAAGTTGCCGAATCAATCATAAACGTTTTATCGTTTAAATAAACAAAACCTTTTACTATCGGGTGCACCTTTTTTGTTTTGGTGGTGCATGCCATAATCATAAACATCAACACAAATGCACTGCTTATGCACGTCTTTAGTATTAACTTATTATCCATTTGCAGTATTTAATAAATGTACTTTAATCATATTTCTATTGATAAGTTTAAGGGCAACATACAACGAAGCTAAGGTGCCAATAAAAGTAACCAACATAAAGGTGACTATAAAATCACTTCTTTGCATGGCAACAGGGTATGCATCCACTACAAACATTTCTTCTTCGCTTCCCATTTTTATTATTCCAAAATACAGTTGAAGGCTGCAAATAATCAAGCCAATAAATATTCCACCAACGGCACCCGAAAGGGTAATGAGCAAACCTTCAGTAAAAAATATTTTTTTCAATTGTGCAATGCCCGCTCCCATGCTGTGCAGCACGGTAATATCTTTTTGCTTTTCTATAACCAACATGGTAAGTGCTCCAATAATACTAAACGTAGATATAACCAATATCAGAATTAAAATAAGGTACGCTGCAATTTTCTCGGTGGTTATTATTTTATATAAAAAATCATGCAACTCGGGCCGTGTTTTTATCACCCAATTTTTATTGATGCTTTGTAATTGCTTACGTGTATCATCTGCAGCAGTTTTGTCAATCAACATAAACTCAAGTGCAGTAATTTCATTTTCCTTATTATACAATTGTCTGGCAGCATCGAGCGAAATAAAAATATACCTGGAATCGAAATCTTGTTGTAAGGCAAACACCCCTGAGGGCACAACCACCTGTTGCACAAATGCATCGGGGTTAAGTGCATCGCTCATATTTTGTGACGATGGATAATATAGAACTAAAGTGTTGTTAAGTCCTTTAAGATGTAAACTTAACGAATAGGCAATTCCGGCACCAAGCACCGCTTCCTGATAATTGTGTTTGCTTAACGAGAAATTTCCATCAATTATTTTTTGATGCATAGCAGTGTGGTGCTCGTATAAACTATCTATTCCTCTTACACGTGCAATGCTTTGTTTATCGCCATACCGCACCAGGGCATTATCTTCAATAACCTCATATACCAAACGGATGTTTGGGTTACGTTTAATGTTTGCAAGTTCATCTTTGGTTACGGTAAAATATTTTCCGGTTGATGGTGTAATGCGCATATCCGGATCAAAGGTGTCGTACAATGAAATTACCAGATTGCCAACGCCATTAAAAACACTAAGCACGATAATCAATCCTGCCGTGCTGACTACAATACCGACAATTGAAATTAAAGTAATTACATTGATAACATTGTGCGATTTTTTTGCAATAAGGTATCTGCCTGCTATGTATAATATAAACTTCAATGATCTTAAAGCATTAAAAAGTAAATAGTAAAAAAAACTCTTGGGAGAAAATGTTTGAATTACAATTCTTAATGAGGCGAAGAATATTTTAACATATACTCTTCTGCCTTTTCCACCATCTCCATGCTGCCAATAAACAATGGTGTGCGCTGATGCAACGACTTGGGCTGTATCTCCAAAATCCGCTTAAAGCCATCGGTAGCTTTGCCACCGGCTTGTTCCACAATCATAGCTAAGGGATTGCACTCATACAACAGGCGAAGTTTTCCTTGAGGCGATTTAAACGTAGAAGGATAAACGTAAATTCCTCCTTTAATAATATTACGATGAACATCGCTAACAAGCGAACCAATGTAACGTGAAGAATAAGGTCGTTGCGTAGCCTCATCTTCTACCTGGCAGTATTTAATATATTTTTTTACACCTTCAGGAAAGTGCACATAGTTTCCTTCGTTAATAGAATAAATAGTTCCTGTTTTAGGAATACTCATATCGGGATGTGAGAGACAAAACTCACCAATGCTAGGGTCAAGTGTAAATCCATTTACACCCTTGCCGGTTGTATACACCAACATGGTTGATGAGCCATAAGTAATATATCCTGCTGCAACCTGATCGGTACCACGTTGTACAAAATCGTTCATGCTTGCAGGTCCATTAAGTGATACACGTCTGTATATGCTAAATATAGTTCCTATAGAAACATTAACATCGATATTTGAGCTACCATCAAGGGGATCTATTGCCACTACGTACTTCGCATTCTTGCTTACAGCATTATCTATATGGATAATGTCATCATTCTCTTCGCTGGCAATGGCACAACACTCGCCCCCTGATTGCAGTGCAGCAATAAATTGCTCATTGGCATACACATCCAATTTTTTTTGATCTTCGCCTTGTACATTGGTATTTCCTACATTGCCAAATATATCCATAAGACCGGCCTTATTTACTTCGCGGTTTACAATTTTGGCGGCAATACCAATATCTCGTAACAACCGTGACAACTCTCCTTTGGCATAAGGAAAATCGGACTGGCGTTCTATGATAAATTGACCTAAGGTGACGGTACGTTTTACAGAAGAAATATTCATACTGAAAATAATTATTGATTATAAAAGCGGAAGGGCAAACATAGGCTATTTTGTTGAATCGCTGAAACCGATATAAACACATGTTACTTATATCTATTTAAGCCTTAAATTCTATTATAAACAGATCTGCTTTGGCTGGTAAAAATCAAGGTCGATTGAAAAAAAAATTACCATTTAGAAGAGCGATAAATTTTGAAGTACAACATATCCGCCAACTAAAACATGTCAGAATAACTTTAAATTAAAACCGCTTGCAAGGCAATCCTAATTGCAGCAACCTTAATTATTGTTTGTATAAATTATGGTCTTACTGAAATGGAAATAATATGCAAAAGATTATGACCACGAAATTACAACACACTTTGCACTTACCCTCAATTACCCAAACAGGAAATGAGACAAGTATAAATTATAGTTTGAAGGTTAATTAATTAATGCGCAACATTTCGCGGTATTTAGGCAGCGGCCATAATTCATCAGCAATAATTTTTTCAAGGCTATCGGCATGCTCTCTAATTTCAGGAAAATGCTTTTTCACTTTGTCGCAATATGCTAATGCTTTAGCTCGCACATTCCCCATTTTGTTGGCTTTAGTTCTGTCGGCCTCCATGGCTTGGGTAATATCTTTTATGCCATTTATTCGCATGGCAATTTCCTTTATAATATCAATCTGCGCTTTGGTGTGTGTGCCCTTTAAACCAATATCGTGCATGGCTTCAACATTTTCTGCCAATCTGGTTTGGTAAGCAATAGCTGCGGGCAATATTTGATTCAAACTTAAGTCTTCCATTACACGCGATTCTATCTCCAGTTTCTTGGTATAATCTTCTAACAAAATTTCGTGACGTGCTTCTGCTTCGCGATGCGAAAATATATTCAGCTTTTCAAACAACTCCAACGATTTTACAGAAACCATTGCATCCAATGCAGGCGGGGTGGTAGTTATATTTGACAGACCTAATTTTTTTGCTTCGCGCACCCACTCATCTCCGTAACCATTGCCTTCAAATAAAATTCGCTTGGTACCAACTATAAATTCACGCAGTACTTTTAAAATGGCTTCGTCCTTTCCGGCACCTTTATCCATCAATGCATCAACTTCTTTCTTAAAATCAATTAATTGGTTAGCTACAATGGTATTCAAGACCATCATTGGATGACTGCTGTTGGCCGAAGAACCTACTGCACGAAATTCAAATTTATTTCCTGTAAATGCAAAAGGCGATGTACGGTTGCGGTCGGTATTATCAAGCAAAATTTCGGGAAGTTTACCAATGCCTAGTTTTAAATCTGTTTTTTCTTCGGGCGTCATTTTTGCTTTGGTAATTTTTTTCTCAAGATCGTTGAGCACCGCAGTCAATTGCGCCCCTACAAATATGGACATGATGGCAGGAGGCGCTTCGTTGGCACCCAGTCGGTGGTCGTTGCTGGCTGATGCTATACTTGCACGCAACAAGTCCGCATGATCGTGCACCGCTTTAATTGTATTGATAAAAAATGTAAGAAATTGTAAATTGCTTTTTGGGTTTCCGCCTGGTGATAAAAGATTTTTTCCTGTGTTGGTGCCAAGGCTCCAATTATTGTGCTTACCACTGCCATTAATTCCAGCGTATGGTTTTTCGTGTAAGAGTACTTTGAAGTTGTGATGTTGCGCCACTTTATCCATCAGGTCCATTAGTAACTGATTATGGTCAACCGCTAGGTTTATTTCTTCAAATACCGGGGCACATTCAAATTGAGTTGGTGCAACTTCGTTATGACGTGTTTTGAGTGGTATTCCTAATTTGAAAGCTTCGGTTTCAAACTCAACCATAAATGCATAAACACGTTCAGATATACTTCCAAAGTAATGGTCTTCCATTTGCTGTCCTTTGGCAGGCGAATCGCCAAATAAGGTACGCCCGCATGTTTGCAAGTCGGGACGAGCATTAAACATGGCCGTGTCAATTAAAAAATATTCCTGCTCTATTCCCAGGGTTGCATTTACACGGGTTACGTTTTTATCAAAATACTGACATACATCTACTGCTGCTTTATCCAATACATGAAGGGCTTTAAGCAATGGCGCTTTATAATCAAGAGTTTCGCCTGTGTACGAAACAAATATAGTGGGAATGCATAGCGTTTTGCCGGCTGCACTCTCCATAATAAATGCAGGAGATGAGGGATCCCATGCTGTATAACCACGTGCTTCAAAGGTGTTGCGAATACCTCCGCTTGGAAAACTTGATGCATCAGGCTCTTGCTGCACAAGGGCGCTGCTGCTAAAATTCTCAATAGGGCGCCCATCATTCAACTCAAAAAAAGAATCATGTTTTTCGGCAGTGCTTCCTGTGAGCGGCTGAAACCAGTGAGTATAATGTGTAGCCCCACGGCTCATGGCCCAGGTTTTCATTCCGGTAGCTACCTGCTCTGCAACTTTACGATCTATTGTATGACCCGTATCAATAGTGGCCATCATTTGATTACTTATCTCCTTAGAAAGGTACTTATGCATTATGTCCTTATTAAAAACATTACATGCAAAATATTCAGATATTTTCTCGGTAGGAATAGTTACTGCCTGTGGAGTGCGGGCATTACTTAAATCCAATGCTTTAAAGCGTAGTGTAGCCATTGTTCGTATTTTTTTTATTTTTTCGGGCACGAAGGTGTATTATTTAGGGGGTATAACCAAAAAAAAGTAGTTTTTTTTATCAAACACCCGTTAAAAAATGGGGGTATGGCTGAAAATTTTGATATTTATTAATAATGAAAGGATTTGCTATTCATCACAAATCATCATTGAATATCCTGCTTACATCGGTATTTATACCGATAATCTCTATCGATAGTTTTCGTGGTCAGTCAAATAGTATGAATGCTTTATTTCAAAATAATACCTTTGCTTCATGCTTGAGAAAGAAGAAATTTTACTATTAAAAGAAAAGTGGAACAGCTTAGTTGATTTGCTTTGCAAACAATTTGACAGCGACCTCGACCTACAAGGAATAATTTTTTTGATTGGTGTGCAGGAGTTAGGAATAGGTTACAAGAAATATACAAAAGACCAAAAACAAGATCTGATGCATATTGCTACATGCAAGCTCATGAGCTATTATGGATATTATGAACTAGAGGGTGCTGATGGTGAGGGATGGCCACATTGGAAATTGCTAAAGCAATTACCCAAATTAAGTCTTAAGGAGCAGGATGTGCTGTTAAAGAATAGCGTGATACAATATTTTGAAGAGATGGGTTACAGCCTATAATTAACGCAAGACTACCGTTTTACTAACCCGATCCGATTGCTTGAGGATAATATAATCCTTGGCCTTTTTGTTGCCTTTGCTGGCTTCAATATTTAGCACTGCTTCCCACTCAAATGAAAAGTAGGTTTTTCCATTGCTATCCGAAGTTTTCTGGTCCTTGATATTTGCCTTTACATTAGTAGTTGGGTTAATTACGCTGTCTTGCCTAAGCACAACAATTACCCCTTGTACCGGACGGTTGATAGAGTCGGTTATGGTAATTTCGCATTCGGCAGGTGTTGTTTTTTTGCAGGCGGTAATTGCTACACTTGCCGCAACAAGCAGCATAGCCATTAAAATGTTTGCAAGCGATTTCATCTTGATAAATAATTTAAGCGATAAAAGTAGAAAAATTCATCGAATATAAAGAACAAGCCTTAAAATATTAACTATCATTGCCGCCCTAAATAATTAAAAAATGAAATATAGAATTTTTAAACTTTTAACCTTAATGTTAGCTATGAGTATGGTAGATGCCGAAGCACAAAAAAAATCCACAGAACCGATTGTAGAATTAACTACAGACTACGGTAAAATCAAAATCAAATTGTACAATGAAACACCTAAACATCGTGACAATTTTTTAAAACTTGCCAAGGAAGGATTTTACGATGGAACCTTGTTTCATCGCGTAATTAAAGGATTTATGATTCAAGGTGGTGACCCTAAAAGTAAAACAGCAGGACCAAGCGATATGCTTGGCAGTGGCGATGTTGGTTACACTATTCCTGCAGAGTTTAGCAAAAATCTGATACATAAAAAAGGCGCGTTATGTGCAGCACGCACAAATAATCCCGAGAAAGCTTCGAGTGGCTGTCAATTTTATATTGTACAAGGCAAAACGATGACCGATGCAGAAATTGGTATGATGGAGCAGCAAAAAGGCATTAAATATACTGAAGAACAAAAACAAGCTTACAAAACTTTAGGAGGCACAGCATTCCTTGATCAGGAATACACGGTATATGGAGAAGTTATTGAAGGTCTGGAAGTATTAGACAAAATAGCTATGGTGCAAACTGCCCCAGGCGACCGCCCAACTAAAGATGTGAAAATGACAGTTAAGGTTTTGTAGATTACCACCTACAAGTCTTATTTAATAAGGGCGCAAATGTTAACCATTTGCGCCTTTTTAGTGTTCATTAGTTTTTGGCCAACGTAAAATATTACAGCAACATTCTCGATGAATACCATATACATTTGCCGCCTTGTATAGATAGAATTACTTTTTAATATTAATATTCGATAAATAGCACCTTCTGGCATGTCGTCATTCAGTACAAACAAGTTAACCGCAGCCGGAGTGCTTATTACCTTAGGCATTATTTTCGGAGACATTGGAACTTCACCGATTTATGTAATGTCTGCAATACTTGCCGGTCGCGATCTAAGCCGCGAACTAGTATTAGGCGGGCTTTCATGTGTCTTTTGGACCCTCATTAGCATTACCACATTCAAGTATGTTTTTCTTACCCTTAATAATGATAATAAAGGAGAGGGTGGAATATTTGCGCTTTATGCTTTGCTACGTAGATTTAAAATCAAATGGGTAATATTTCCTGCTATTATAGGTTGCGCGGCCTTAATTGCCGATGGATTTATTACACCGCCCATTTCTATATGTTCGGCTGTCGAAGGCTTGCGCATCATAAACCCTGACATCGTATCGGTAGTGCCCATCGTTATCGTTATATTGATTATTCTATTCCTATTTCAGCAATTTGGTACTAAAGTAGTTGGGCAATTTTTTGGACCCATCATGACCTTGTGGTTTATCATGATTGGCACATTGGGCGTAATGCAAATAGTAAAGAACACCGAAGTGCTTACCGCGTTAAACCCCTATTGGGCTATACATTTACTTTGGGAGTACCCCTCAGGTTTCTGGATTTTGGGAGCTGTATTTTTATGTACTACTGGTGCCGAGGCACTTTACTCCGACCTGGGTCATTGCGGCAAACACAACATTCGTCTTGCATGGTCGGGTGTATTGATTGCCCTGCTATTGAACTATTTTGGGCAAGGGGCCTATCTTCTCAATTGCATTGATCAAGATTGTGCTGTAGGTGTACCATTTTATGATATCATGCCCAAATGGTTTTTACCATTTGGTGTGGTACTGGCCACTTTTGCTACCATCATTGCCTCACAGGCAATAATTACCGGTTGCTTTACCCTGGTTAACGAGGCCATGAAACTACGATTATTGCCTAATCTGAAAGTTAATTATCCAACCATGCAGCGTGGGCAAATTTATATTCCATTTATAAACTGGGTGTTGCTTGGCGGTTGTATTACGGTGGTGCTAATTTTTCAAAAAGCCTCGGCCATGGAAGCCGCTTATGGCCTTGCAATAACCATTGATATGATTATGACCACCTCTTTGCTTATAAGCCTGTTTGTTATTAAAAAGATTAACCGCATTGCCCTGCTCAGCTTTGCACTTTTTATTGGGTTTATTGAGTTTTCTTTTTTCATTTCCAATCTTGATAAATTCTCTCACGGTGGGTGGTTTACATTTCTTATTTTAATTGGATTATTTATCGTAATGTGGATATTTTACGAGGCACGTAAACTTCGCAAAAAGCATACGGATTTCGTCAGCATTGAAGATTATATACAACCCCTTAAAGACCTGATGAATGATGATAGCATTCCCAAAGAGGCTACCAATTTGGTGTATTTAAGTATGACCGACAATAAAAATCAAATCGACTCAAACATTATTTATTCCATATTTCGTAAACGGCCAAAACGTGCCGATATCTATTGGTTTGTGCATGTTAATATTACCAATGAGCCCTATGGTGCAAATTACTCGGTCGCTACCATTATACCACAACGATGTTTTTTTGTACAACTTAATTTCGGATTTAAAGTTGAACACAAGGTAAACCTGATGTTTAATAAAATTGTAAACGAGATGGTAGAAAACGGGGAGGTGGATGAGCTGTCACACTACCCTTCGTTGCGCAAGCATAATATGCCGGCCGATTTTAAATTTATTTTACTAAATACACGTGTTGCCATAGATGACGACCTTACACCCTTCGATTTATTTATAGTAAAGGGATATCGTATAATTAAAACCATCAGTTTATCTACTGCCGAAGATTTTGGCCTCGAAATTTCGAATGTGGAAGAAGAGTTGGTACCTATCAGAATTAAGGAGCAAGTGGATATTGACCTGGAGCGGAAAAAAGGGTTAAAATAATTACTGCTAATATTTTGCTTTTATAAATTTCTTGGTTTTAATAGCTTGCCTGGCAGCCACATTACTATCAATGAGATATACAGTCACTGTATAAAAGCCATATTGCCATGGGCCGGTTTGTAAGGTTGCCACATACCTGTCGGTTACTCCAAAATAATCGCCATACATCTGATGGCCAAACAAATCATTAATAACCACTAATACCTGCGAGGGATTTTTTACCACAATCTCCAAGCGCAGTTCATCAATGGTGATATTAGGAAGCAAATCAAAATCGTATGGCTCGCAAGGTCCATCAACATAGTTGCTTAGGTGATAAGCAAAGAGTGCTATTTTGGGGTTACGATATGTTTTTCCATCACATCCACATACGGGATCATACTCGGGACAATTACACAAGTAAAAGGGATTGTCTATTTGGAGCGTGTCCTTGCATGGTATAGTTGTAAACTGGGCCAACGATTGAAAGCCCAACATTACAAACAGAATAGCATAGAGAATTCGCATTGAAAAAAGAAAATTAACTTACCAACTTGGCTTTTAGGTAATCCCGATTTAGTCGTGCAATATTAGTTACCGAAATTTGTTTGGGGCATCTGGCTCGCATGCTTCGGTATTAGTACAATTGCCAAATCCTTCGGCATCCATGGTTTCAACCATGCTAATCACACGTTCGTGTCGCTCTGGCTGTCCTTGCGGCAGCAAGGAATATTGCGAAACTTTTGCGCTCACAAACAACATGGCCGAAGAGTTTTTGCAAGCGGCAACACATGCACCACAACCGATACACTCTGCTGCGCTAAAAGCGAGGTCGGCATTTTCTTTTGACACCGGAATAGCATTAGCATCCGGCACCGAACCGGTATTTACCGAGATGTAGCCCCCTGCTTGCTGAATGCGGTCGAACGCACTGCGATCTACCACCAAATCCTTAATTACAGGGAATGATGTTGCACGCCATGGTTCTATGGTAAGCGAATCGCCATCTTTAAACGAACGCATATGCAACTGACAAGCAGTAACTCCCCTTTAACGGACCATGTGCACGACCATTTATCATTAGGGCCACACATACCGCATATACCCTCACGACAATCGTGATCAAATGCAATAGGATCTTTACCTTGCTTTATCAGCATTTCATTGGTACATCGAGCATTTCGAGAAACGACATATCCGCACTAACATTCTCTACCTGATATGTTTCAAAATTTCCCTGACTACCTGCAGTTCGCTGTCTCCATACTTTCAACGTAATTTTCATAACCGAAAAATTTTAATAAATTTTGCCTTGCAATGTTACATAACAATTCACTATTGCCAAAGTTTTTTAGAACTAAATACCTTGCGTACAATTGACTCGGTAATAAAACTTTGTTTAATAAAACGGCTAAAAACTAGGCTTAGTATCAAAAATAACAGCAATTGTAAAACATGCTAAAAGCAAATCAATTGGACGTCACGGCTGTTGAGGTCATATCGATTTTTAAATCGGGTACGTGACTACGTGTATTGTTTTTATAGGTTTATGTTGTTTCAATCATATTAAAGACTCCACCTGGCCAACGTACATCACCAGATAAAAAAAGTCACCTTGCAACATAACAGCAAATTACAGCTAGTGCTAAGTTGAAGCTAAATATGCTTTTGCTATTTGCAAAAGATGATTTCTTGTTTGTGCTTTATTTTTTACTGTAAACTATATACGCTTAAAAATACTGGCATGATTGGTTTGTTAGGTGCATTATTCAATAACAATAGAACGCATTAATATAAATTCAGCTCTAGTGTTTTATTAGCAAAAAGCATATTCCATCGGCATGAACTTATCCCTGGCAGGTTGCACCTCAGCAGAGCCTGATTCCGTTTCAGTTCATGGTTGCAATTTTCTATCTCAAAAACTATATTTACAAACTGCTAAATTTTCCAGCCACATTCACTTGTTTGCTGAAATTAAAAAAGCGAGCATTGCTGCTCGCTTTCGCTAGTACCCGGGGCGGGACTTGAACCCGCACGACTGTTGAGGTCACAGGATTTTAAGTCCTGCGTGTCTACCAATTCCACCACCCAGGCAAATGCCTTTATGGAAACAAAAAAAGTTATTAGGCAAGCTAATAACTTTTGAAGTGGAGCGGAAGACCGGGCTCAGGACCAGCCACCTTCGACCTTAGCAAGGTCGCGCTCTACCAAATGAGCTACTTCCGCTTGAAACGACAAGAACTATTTTCTAAATCGGGCTGCAAAAATAATTATTTTTTATTCCTACAAAATTTTTTTTTCAAAAAGTTAGCACATGCCTGTCTTTACAGTTTATTGTCCTATAAAATGGCTTTATGCTGAAGTTACTATGATATTGGCTATCTTTATTTCAAACTATTTACCGTTGGTTGTGAAATGTGCATATACTTGCATCGTACTCTCAGATTTAAAAAATATATCGAAATGAAAAAAATTCTGTTTGTTGGGGTCTTTGCTCTTTTAAACCAGTTAACTATGGCACAATTAAAAACCACTAAAATTTCCATTTTTAAAAATGGCAGCTACTTTATGCTCAAGGAAGGAGAAGTTAAAGTAAAAAACAACCAATTCCTGATGGATATTCCAGAGCGCGCACTCATGGGCACCTTTTGGATAAACGCAGGTAATGACAATCGTGTAAAAATGATTTCGCTGCGTGATGATACCGTAAAGAAAAGCGCTATCATTGAAAGTACCAGCGACATGCTTAAAGCCAGTATAGGTAAAAATGTAACCTTACGCTATATGCATAGTAAGGAGATGCCAATACGCGAAATAAGCGGACAATTGATGTCGTTTAACCAAACTACAGGGGCTGTCAAATTGAAGGGAGGCGATAACAAAATAACCTTTGCAACCGCCACTAACCTGATTGAAGTAACCAGCGATATTACAAGTGAGAAATTCAGCGCTGATAGCGTATATCGAATGATGCGGGTATCACTAACAAAAAATAACGACACGAAAGTAAATTACATGGCCATGCAAAGGAATGAACTGGCAACCTCAGTATGTATTGAAACTGATAAACGATAAAAGAGGCGCGTCTTGAAATGAAGGCTCTGATTGAAAATTTTTCGGAAGAAATTAAAGATGCCGATGTAAACTTAGTAGTTGGCAGCCCGCAAATGCGCTATGGCCTTGCACTCGATCCGCTTACCAATAATTATCTCACCAATGTATACCAACCTCAATATGGTAACGCAAACAATTATATGTTTCAAAATGCCGCGCCTGCTATGGCTGCTAAAGGCATGGTTGCAGAAGCCGATGCCAGTGTTGTTGGTGGTGGGGAAGCATATAGTACCGAAGGCGAGAAAACAGCGATCTCTATTTTTACCGCACCGGAAATATTGACTTACCAAAAAACTCAAAAAGCATTATTTATCTTGCTTCGCAAAATGTGGATTACCAGGATATTTATGATGCCAGGTTATATGACCATGTAAATTATTGCAACACGCGCAACATTTACAATGATCCTAACCAAAAGTTTGAAGTTTATCATTCGGTAAAGTTTAAAAACAGCACTCCCGCCCCTATTACTACCGCACCGATATTTGTAGTTAGTCAGTTAGAAGACCCATTGGCGCAGGACGAAATTTCGTACACCAGTTGGCAGCGAAGCCAGAGTAAAACTTTCTAAAGCAATTGATGTTGAATTAAAGAATACGGAAGAAGAAGTATCGCGCGAAGAAAATGCCAAGCGAATAAACAAAACGGTATATACGAAAGTGATTTTAAAGGGCACCATTAATGTTGCCAATTTTCAGGATAAAAGATTACCTTAAACCTGGATAAGAGTGCAAGGCAAAGTTACCGCAAGCGATGGAGGGAAAATAACAAAAGTACGCAGCGGATATCAGGGAGCATTAAATCCAAATTCTGAAATTAAGTGGGATATAAACATTGGAGTTAATGAAAAGAAAGCCATTACCTACACCTATGAGGTTTGGCTTCAGGTTTATTAATTTGAGTAAAAATATTTTTAAGGGGCAGCGCAACAAAATGTTGCGCTGCTTTTTTTTTGCAATAATGAGATTTCGAAACCCTTGGCAATTAATGTATTAAACAATGCAAACAGGCTTTGCGCAATCCATAATTAGCCATATGTTAACAAGGACAGATTTTACACTTTCAGAAAATAAAGTACGTTTGCAATCCTTTAAACAATAAATAAATTTTATTCAAATGATGTGTTTCTACAAAAAAGTATGGGCATTGCTACTAGTTGCAATTTTTAGCACCGCCACCATGGTACGCGCAGACGAAGGGATGTGGGTATTATCGTTTTTAAAAAATCTGAATGAGGCCGACATGCAGGCCAAAGGATGCAAGTTGACGGCTGATCAAATATACAGCATCAACAATTCATCGCTTAAGGATGCTATTTGTCACCTGGGTGGATTTTGTACCAGTGAATTAATTTCGGATCAGGGTTTATTGCTAACCAATCATCATTGTGGCTTTGGTGCCATACAGGATCATAGCACAGTGGAAAACGACTACATCACCAATGGTTTTTGGGCTATGAAAAAGGAAGATGAACTGCCTAATGAAGGCCTGTGGGTTCGTTTTCTGGTACGTATGGAAGATGTTACTTCCAAAGTAAAAGAACAACTAAGCGACACCATGACCGAAGCTCAACGGACAGCCGCATTGCCAAAAATTTATGAAGCCATAAAGAAAGAAGCTACCAAGGATACCTGGTATGAAGCGGATGTACGCAGCTTTTATAAAGATAACGAGTATTATTTGTTTATCTATGAAAAGTTTGAAGACGTGCGCTTAGTAGGAGCCCCACCTCGCAGTATTGGCGAGTTTGGTGGCGATACCGACAACTGGATGTGGCCTCGTCATACAGGCGACTTCAGTATTTTCCGCATTTATTGCGACAAAGATGGAAAGCCTGCCAAATACAGCAAAGACAATGTGCCTTACAAACCCAAACATTTTTTACCGGTAAATATTTCAGGAATTAAAGAGGGCGATTTTAGTATGATACTTGGATATCCCGGTCGTACCGATCGTTACCTTACTTCGGAAGGTGTTGCGGTTGCTGTTGATCAGGTAAACCCTGCCATTGTAAAAATCAGAACCGAAAAATTAGATATCATAAAAGATGGAATGAATAAAGATAAAAAGGTGGCAATTCAATATGCAAGTAAGTACAAGCAATCAAGCAATTATTGGAAATATTTTATTGGGCAAACCAAACAATTAAAGCGCATGCGAGTATTTGATCAGAAACTGGAACAGGAAAAACAGTTTGCATCCTGGTATAGTGCCGATGCAACCCGAAAACAAAAATATGGCAATGCTATACCATCAATCAATGCGGCTTATAACGACCAACGTGCTATAAACCTAAATAGCACCTACCTGCGCGAAGCTGTATTGCAAGGTTCAGAAATTACTACGTATTCCTATTCGTTTAGCTCGCTCGAAAAAGTGCTTGACAATAAAGAATCGAAGCCGGAAGATATTAAGAAAGTAGTAGATGGTCTTAAAGAAGGAGCAAAAGACTATTTTAAAGACTACAATGCAGCGTTAGATCAAAAATTGTGGGCGGGGTTAATGAAAATGTACTACGATGATGTGCCCAAAGATCAGCTGCCGGCCGGTTTTACAGCATTGGTAGAAAAGGAAAAAGGTGACTTCGATGAAATTGCTGAAGAGATTTTTGAAAAGTCTATTTTTGATAATGAAGATAAAGTAATGGCATTTTTGGAAAGTCCATCTTCTAAAAAACTAAAAAAAGATCCTGCCTACAAGCTCTCATCTGAAATTATGAACCACATGATGCTTAAAATACGCCCTGCTTCTATGGCTATCAACAACAAATTGAATGGCGGCTATCGCAGCTGGGTGGCTGGTTTACGCGAAATGAACCCCGAAAAAAAAGTTTTCTCTGATGCAAATAGCACCATGCGCCTTACCTACGGCAAGATAATAACCTACGACCCTATGGATGCAGTAAAATATTCTCCATTTACAACACTTGATGGTCTTATTGAAAAAATGGACAACAGCAACGAAAAGAGTTTATTGTTCCTGACAAACTATATCAACTTTGGAAAGATAAAGACTATGGTCAATATGGAGAAAACGGGCAGTTGAAAGTTGCTTTTATTACCGACAATGATATAACAGGCGGCAATAGCGGAAGCGGAGTTGTAAATGCTTCGGGCGAATTAATAGGCCTTGCCTTTGATGGTAACTGGGAAGCAATGAGTGGCGATATTAAGTTTGATGAGAAGTACAAGCGTTGTATTAATGTGGATATACGCTATGTGCTTTTCGTGATTGATAAATATGCCGGTGCATCAAATCTTATAAAAGAAATGAAACTGGTTAAATAAAATCAGGGAGTAAATGTAAAATAGAAGCGCACAAAATTTGTGCGCTTTTTTTATGTGCACAAATTTGTTTCGGTTTATAGCTTATCGCCAAACTCTTTATCTGCTCTCTTTAGGATAAATGAGATTCCAATTATTAAAGCTAAAGAAACAGCCATAATGCTTCCCATAGTAATATAATCGTCTTTAGTAAGCACGCCCTTTTTACCTTTGAAAATAAAAAATGAAAGCATTGTTCCGGCAATTACCGATATGGTTATGATTGTAATTCTTCGCTTATCTGACATTGAGAATATATTTGCAACAAAAGTAGAACTAAAAAACCAATTGTGATAAAGCTATAAATATCTATTGCGAATTTATCAACCAAAACATAAACATAAAAAAGTCAAATTAAAAACAAAGCCCCGTTAAAAACGGGGCTCATTTGAATTTTAGAATCTCGAAACCTTACAGGGGTTTCTTTTTATAATGGTGGCAATCTTACGCAGTTGCTCTTGTGGTCTCAAACCTTACGGGGCTTGTCTTTTTGGTGTGCGAGCCTTACGGGGCGCGTCTTTTTGGTGTGCAAGCCTTACGGGGCTTGTCTTTTGGTGTGCGAGCCTTACGGGGCGCGTCTTTTTATGGTATCGAAACCTTACGGGGTTACGTTTGTATTACTACCTTAGTCTTACGGGACCTTCGGTTTTAATTCAAGCAATCTTACAGGACTGCTCACGTTGCCGGAATTTATTTCCGTATGGTATTGCTTTTATCTATCAGCTTGTAGTTTAATTATATGTCTTACGCACAAAGATCTGCTTAATTGTTCCTACCTTCTCTTTTAACCTCAATTTTACAATTCGTTGACTTCCTTTTTATTCAACCATAACCCTGCTATCAGCATCATTATGTTTACTACTATTATTACAATCAGCAACATGGTTCGTTTATTTTTTTCTATTAAGTAACGTTTTCAATTCATATGCCACCATCCTTTGAGATCCTGATTTTTCATTTTAAATTCCTTTTTGCGAATCATTGATGTCATTGAACGATGCAAAAGATGCATCGCAAACACAAGCAGAGAAAAGATGGTAATCATGTGTTTTTTAAAATAAGGAAAACCCTTGTTTGATCGGTAACCTTCAACTTGCTTTAAATAAGTATACCACTAAGAACGGCTCCATTTGTTGAACTTTAAGCATTTGAATTCCTTTTATAGTGACACCATTTTTTTATCTGGCATTTGCGTAAATCAATTAAAGAGAAAACATTAGGGGGACATTAATTGATTGAACAATTTCGAAAAGGGAAAGCCTGTTTAATCGGACCAGCAATTTTTCAAAAAAAAATAAACAATTAAAAAATCACTTTTGCTGATTTCAACTTTCAAAGGTGAAATCGTAAAGTGCTAGTTTATTCCTATTTGAACAGCCTACTGTTATGGCAATAATGGCATTTACGTTGGCAAAGTGCTCTCTTTATCTATAAAAACAAAAGATAAAATCTACCAGCCTAAAAATCATTAATAACAATGACTTTATATTGCGTATTTGGAAATAAATTCGCATCCTTGCTAAGGATTATTGAATAATCGCTTTTTAATTTTCTTTGTCATTTTGAACACCTGAGAGTGAAACTAAACCTGATACTAATAAAAATTTAATATGGCATCAAAATTATCATTGAAGGTGTATCACCAAATATAGTGATTTTGGAGTGTAAAAACCGATTCGCCAATTGAATGATGTAAACGTATGTATATTTTTACACCGCGATATAGAAGAACTAGAATTAAAATTGAAAGAGAATAAAACCTGTATATGTTTTGGTCCGTAAAAAAATAATGGCCAAGTTAAATTCAGAATTGAAAAAGAACTAAATACCATATTAAATTATTTGTAAATGTATTTGCGCGGTAAATATTTTTAAAAAAACAGAGAAATAGTTTTGCCCCTTAAACTTTGAAAAATAAATTATTAAAAAATTAAACTAATCCATAAGAAATGAAATTAAAAAATTTAGTAATCTCAAGCATCATACTTCTTGCAAGTATTTGTGCATTTAGCCAGCCCAACAAGCTTCAATTTCAAAAATGTTTCGGAGGTGATAGTTCCGAAAGCACAATAAATACATATGGCAACAATATGGTGCTTACCTCCGATGGAGGTTTTGTACAAGTTGGCAGCACCAGTTCAAATAACACAGGTGATATAACTGGCTATCATGGTGGACGCGATGCTTGGATTGTAAAGCATGATTCATTAGGCATAATACAATGGCAGCGTGCATGCGGAGGTTCAAACGATGATGACTTTTCATCGGTAAAACAAACAGTTGATGGCGGTTATATTGCCATAGGATACAGTAATTCAAACGATGGCGATGTATCGGGTGTGCATGGGCCACCAGTGGGCGATGTGTGGGTTGTGAAATTTACAGCTGCTGGTGCCATCACATGGCAAAAAGCCTTTGGTGGAACCAGGCCGGATTTTGGAAATGACATTATTGAGGTTGCCGGAGGATATGCTTTTTGTGCCTCCACGCAATCTAATAATGGTGATGTGTCAGGCAATCATGCTGTAAATTTTTCTGATTATTGGGTAGTAAAAATTAATCTTGTAGGAACTATTTTATCACAAAAATGCTATGGGGGTATCGCAACAGAACAGCCTTACAGTATTAAGCAAACTTTTGATGGTGGTTATATTGTTGGAGGCTATGCCAATAGTTTTAATAATGGAGATGTTTCGGGGTCTTTTAATTTAGAAGATGCTTGGATAATAAAAATAAGCACGACCAATACTTTACAGTGGCAGAAGGTAATTGGTGGCACAAGTTCCGAATATTGCTTCAACATATTACAGAATGCTGATAGCTCCTATATTTTTACCGGCAATGTGAGTTCGACTGATGGTGATTTGACATCGGCAACAGGAACCGGCAATATTTGGGTTTCAAAACTGAGTAGTGCAGGCAGTATTAGTTTTATTAAGTTGTTTGAAGGATTGCGCGGTAGCCAGTTAATTCCCACAACAGGGGGATACCTATTGGCAGCAACTTATTATCAAAATCAAATTCCGCAAAATGTTTTAGATGTAATGGTTAAAAAGCTCAACACATCTGCAACTGTAATTTGGGAAAAACAATATGGTGGAACTGATGATGATTTCTCATCAAGTGTAATTGAACTGCCAAGTGGCCGAATTGCAATAAACGGAATTACCAACTCAAACAACTATCAAGTAGCTGGAAATAATGGAGGTTCAGATTTATGGTTTGCCCTTTTAGATACAACATGCCTTTCGGCTGAGCAGCCTATAATTGTTGGACCACCTACTGTTTGTGCCAATGATACAGTTACAATAGAAGTTACTTCAGGTAATATTTTTAATAATACTGATTGGTATTGGTACACCGATACCAACGCAGCGCCTATTGACACAGGTCTTACTCATCAAGTAGTGTCCAATGTAAACGTTACGTTTTATGTTCGTGGCGAAGGTGTTTGTGCCAACGGCCCATTTGCAACGTATACCGTTACAGTTACACCCAAGCCCAACATATATATAAGTGGCTTTGTGAGCAATGCAACTGATTGCGGAGCAAATGATGGGCAAATAATATTATTTGTTGATAGTGGTGGCACAGCTCCTTTTGATTTTTATTTATATAATGTAGGAGGGTGGTATGCAGACAGCAATAATATTGGAGAATTTACCAGTTTATATGCAGACCACTATCTCGCTATTGCAAGTGATTCATCTGGTTGTAAAAGTGCATTGGGATTTCAAGCATATAGCGTAGCACAGGATTCAGTTGTATTTACAGCCACGCTAATAGGCAATGATACCGTACCTTATGGAGAAGGTTCTGCAATACAATTCACCATGGCCGGAGGCACTCCACCTTACACGATTCTATACAGTGACAATAGTTTCGAGGTATGGGGAACCGATACTACCGTTGATTTTGCTGCAGGAATTTATGAATTCTCTCTTCAAGATGCGGAATTTTGTTTTGGCACAGGTACTTATTCAATAAACATATATAACTTTAGTCAAGTTAACGATTACAAAAGCAATTTTTTTGGTAATTGGAATGACCTTAGCAATTGGCAACGATTTGATGGTACTAATTGGGTTAGTGCCACAGTTGCACCTAATGCTGCCAATGCGAATAGCATTGTAATTTTTGGTACGGTTCATACAAGTTCAGGTGTGTATAATATCGATCAGGTAATTATTACAAAAAATTCCGAGCTAAATTTTTCAGAATCTACTGTAAATGTGATTGATGGCGTGGGTGATGATATTACTTGTTTTGGCCAATTAAAGACAAATGATGCCGGATTGAACATGGCAGCTGCTGCGGTTGTAAAAATAAAATCTCAAGGTACAGGTGAATGTAGCCCTTGCGCAATAGCAGGCCCTGGAGAATTAACTATTGAACAAAATTCTACCTATTTAGTCAGTCCGGGTGGCAGCTCATTTTCTTTAAATAATAAAGTGCATATCAACAATTACGGTAACCTCACTTTACAAGATGCTTCAAATATAGATATGCTTGGTGATTCGAATGTGATTTCAAATTATGGCAACTTAACTATTGAAATGCCCTCAGGCTTTATCGCAACTACTGGAGTAGGTAATTTGATAAAAACATTCCCAAATGCTGTTTGCAATGTTGAAACCAATTTTGATATTATAAAACAACCCGATGTTATTTTTGAAAATCAAGGAACCTTATCATTAAATCAAGGCGCATTTAATTTGCAAGGCAGTACTACGCTTGCTGGAAAAATAATTGTCAATGCCGGCACTACACTCTTTGGTACCATTGATTTTGATGGAGATACTCTTGTCAATATGGGTGTGTTAAATTGCAATTCTTTTGATTTTTCGGGAGATACAAAGCAGTATTTGGAGGGCAATGGCATCATCACATTTATGGGTTTATCTAATACGTTTAATTTGGATGTGAATGGAATAATTACAATACTTGATGAGTTAAAATTATATCAGGGTAAAATTTTTACAACTACCAATGGCAAACTCATATTAGACTCCTTTTGTGTGGTGAATAATTTAGACATACAAAACAATTGGGTAATAGGCACAATACAAAAAAATATTCCATTAGGGACCAACATAAATGCTGTCTTTCACATGGGTGATAGCACAAGGTATGCGCCCAATTCAGCTCATTTTGATAATGTAATAGTTGCAGGCAACTTAGTGGCAACTCAAGAATCGGCCGACCATTTTGAATTAGCTACAAGTGGCTTCAACCCTACTAAAACTGTCAACAGAAATTGGGACATACAAAACAATGATGTAGAATTTGATAGCGCAGAAGTGTTTTTAGAATGGGATATCGCAGATGTAGATGCCGGTATAAATATTAATCAACTTACTATTCGAAAATTTAACGACTCTGTATGGCAAGATATTGGAGCCAATGCAACTACAGATACAAATATTGTTTCTCAAAAATTTACAACATTCAGTGGCTTTCAGGTGGGGCAAATAGTAGCGCCAACAAATGAATATCGCACAGTGCAATCGGGTATTTGGCCTGATGTAAACAATTGGGAAACTTATGACGGTATTGCATGGGTGCCTGCAGCGCAACCACCTTCAGTGTTGGATAGCACCATTACCATCAGAAGCGGCCACACCATATTTGTACTTAGCAACCTTACTATAGATGAATTGGTAGTAGAAAATGGTGGCTCTCTCAGCACCAACAATGTAACGGTAACTGTAAACGATGGTCCCGGTGTTGATGTTACCTTTATGGGTGGTGCCGGTTTATTAGGCACCTGGCATGTAAATACCGGAGCCTCCATAGATGGTAGTGGTCAGGTAAATTACTATGGACCAGAGGTAATTAACAATGGTTATATAGGATTGGGATTTTGGGATATGGATGATAACGCCAATCAAACATTATCGGGTACAGGTAAATTCAAGCATCTTTTATTGAACACCCTTTCAGGCACTACGCTTACAAGCGATATGCATGTGGAACAACTGTTCAATATCAATAATGGCATTTACACACAGGCAACTTCACATTGATATTAGACTCCGGGTGCAACGGCTCAAAATAATGGTAATGGCGATGACTGGATTGATGGTAACATGCAACAGTATTATGTTGCCGGAAATTCTTCGGCTTGGTTTCTTATTGGTGATAATGTTGATTACTATCCAATATCATTAACTGTGGATGCCACTGTTGGCGGTGGTGTAAGAGCAAGCGCAATAGCTGGTGATGATGTAAGTATTATTACCTCAAATATTGATGCTGCCAAAAGTGTCAACCGTCATTGGAAAATAGATTCGGCAGGTGTGGAATTAAGCGGATTATCCGTAACATTAAATTGGCAACCTGCCGATATTGATGCCGGTGCCGACTGGAATTTATTTGAAGTATCAAAACTGCACGATGGTATATGGACACCGCTTACAGTTACTAACCGCACAGCAACCTCAATTACAGCAAGTTATACAGGTAATCAATTAAGTACTTTTCAAGTAGGTCAACCTGTATGCATTATAAATATTCCCGATGCTAACTTTAAGAATGCATTGTTGGCAAATGCATTAATCAATACAAATAGTGATAGTGAGATACAATGTGCTGAAGCAGCTGCATATACCGGCCATATGTATATCAATGGATTGGGCATTGCAGATTTAACCGGTATAGAAGCATTCACTGCGTTGGATGGACTCACTTGTTATGATAACTCACTTTCAACGCTTGACCTTAGCGCCAATACACAACTTACTTACTTGTTTTGTGCAAATAATCTATTAACAAGTCTGGATCTAAGCAACAACCTATTGCTACAGACCTTGCTTTGTGGAGGTAACCCGATTACTAACCTTGACCTTTCAGCAAATACTGCAATAACATTTTTTAACAGCCCCGGTATGTCGGTTACCAATCTTGACCTGTCTGCACAAACAGGGTTGACATGGTTAAATGTTAGCAACACTCCTTCATTAAGCAGCTTAAATGTTCAGAACGGTAACAACAGCAACCTTACTTTCTTTAATGCATCAAGCAATCCGTTGTTAACCTGCATACAGGTAGACGATATCGCATACATGAACACTAATTGGAGTGGTGGCAAAGATGCTGGTGCTATCTATAGTACAAACTGCGCATGTATTGTAAATATTCCTGATGCCAATTTTAAATCAGCATTAGTTTCAGATTTTTCTATTAATACGAATGAAGATGGCGAAATACAATGCGCTGAGGCTATTGCATACACTGGTACCATTAATGTAAACTCATTAGGAATAAGCGATTTAACAGGGATAGAAGCATTTACAAATTTAACGGGATTGGATTGTTCTACGAATAATCTAACAGCATTAGATATTTCTTATAATACATTCCTACAAACAATAAATTGTGCAGTTAATTCAATTACTAATCTTGCATTTACAGGAAACACTGCATTTAACAATTAATTATTGGGAATAATTTAATTCCTGGAAGCATTAATCTTACTGGTCGTACCAATATGTTTAACCTTAATTGTGCTAATAATTTATTCACTAGTTTAACATTGCCTTCATCTATTAATTTATCAATGCTGCAATGTCAAGGGAATGCACTTACATCATTGGATGTTAGCAATAATACAGGGTTGCAATTTTTTGATTGTAATAGCAACGCCATTACAAGTTTAGATTTAAGCACTAACACCGCATTGACAACTATCCTCTGTGCCGACAATCAACTCAGTTCTCTTAATATACAAAATGGCTTCAACAGTAACTTGGTAATATTCGATGCTACCACCAATCCATTGCTCACCTGCATACAAGTGGACGATCCTAGTTACATGAACGCTAATTGGAGCGCGGGTAAAGATGCCGGGGCAACCTATAGTACAGTGTGTCCTTTGCCTTGCATTGTAAGCATTCCTGATACAAATTTTAAAAAAATGCATTACCGCAAATAATTTAATAAACACAAATGGCGATGGAGAAATACAATGTGCTGAGGCAACTTCTTTTAGGAGTAATAAGTGTTAGTGTTTAGCAATTTCTGATTTGACAGGCATTGGGGCATTTATTAATACAGGTTTAAATTGTCAACAATAACTTATTAAGTTTGGATGTTTCCACAAATTTGAATTTGGTAAATCTAAACTGTGCTGCAAATGCCATTTCCATAATTGCGAGGATTAAACGCAAATCTTATCTCAATTTTGCCAACCAAATATTTGTTAATTATAATCTTACGGGATTCACAAGTTTGGTCGACTTAAATTGTGCAAACAATCTATTGCCCGGTTTGCAACTGCCTGCTATCAATTCCTTTATAAATTTGCAATGTCAAGGCAACTTGCTTACAGTTTTAGATGTTAGTGGATGCACAAATTTGCAAAACCTAAACTGCAATAGCAATCAACTCACATCCTTAAATATTCAAAATGGAAACAATACCAATTTGGTAAATTTCAATGCACAGAACAATCCGTTGCTCATGTGTGTGCAAGTGGATGATACAGCATTCATGAATACCAACTGGAGTGGTGCAATAAATGGAGGGGCATTTTACAGCACAAACTGTTCGTCTCTCAACATTACATGTGCTCCCGCCTTTACCGTTTGTCAGGATAATATCAATGGAGCTTGCAGTGTTGCCCTACTGCCGCCTATGCCTATTCAAGTTGGCCCTTCTTTCACCGATAGAAATGTAACATATACAGGAGTGAATATTAATGGAGGAGGTAATGCCGCAGTGGTAGCACCGGGCTCATCGGTTTCATTAAGCTATTCAGTTGTAGCTAATTTTAATATCAATAATGTGTATTGCCCTGGCTGTATTTATCAAGGGTATATTGGAATTGGTGGCACCTTTCAAACCCTTCAATGCGAGCCATCAATTAATGTTGGATATTCCAATACATATCAGGGAGGAAATTTTGTGGCGCCATCAACTCCAGGTGTGTACTATTTGACTTACGATTACACATTAGATTATACCTGTCAACCCAGGTTCTTTAGTAACAACCCGGCCAATGCTATCGGTGTATTGGTGGTGGGGCCTCCCTTCCCTGTTGTTGTGGGTGGTTCCGGACCAGTAACGGTTACCAATGATGCTCCATCTTGCTTCCCACTTGGACAAATAACGGTAACATGGACTGCCACCGATTCCTTAAACAATACTGCTAGTTGCACACAAGATGTAACAGTAACCCCTGCAACCGTTTATTATCGTGACAGGGATAACGATGGATTTGGAAATGCTGGTCATGTGGCTTACTCATGCTCACAACCTGCAGGATTTATTTTGAATAATACCGATTGCAATGATGACAATTCAAATATTACCAATTCGGGATGTACGGCATCGGCATTAAATTTTGATGGGGTGAACGATTATGCATTTGTACCCGGTGTGGTTACAAACTCGTTCACAATAGAAACGTGGATTAAGGCAGATGCAAGCCAAAGTGCATTTGTGTGGGAAAGTGCTGTTTCTGCATCGGACCCAAGCCTTGAAGGCTCAACCGAAAATCTTCAATTTTGGGTAAATGATAACACCAATGTTTCTACAGGACCATTAGTGCTTGGAACGTGGAATCATATAGCTTGCACATTTGATGCACAAACTAAATTGCAATCTATATTTTTAAACGGTGTATTTGTGGATTCAGTTACTGCAATTGGTGTAACTGGTATTAGTAGTGGTTTATTTGTTGGTTCACGAGCAGGAAGTCTTGGATTCTACCCCGGGTCAATGGATGAAATGCGGATTTGGACTCGGGCATTAACAGCGCAGGAAATTTCTGATCATTATGCTTGTGAAATTCAAACACCACAAAATGGTTTGGCCCTCAACTATCACTTCAATCAGGGAATTGCTTCGGCCAATAATTCTTCAGATAGTATTTTAATAGATGCCAGTGGCAATGGAATTAATGGAGATTTAAATAACTTTGCTTTGAACGGACCAACATCGAACTGGGTAAACCCGGGTGGCGTTATCACTGGCACTGCTTGTCCATGTATTGTAAACATTCCCGATACGGCATTTAAAAATGCGTTGTTGGCAAATGCATTAATCAATACTAATGCCGATGGTGAAATTCAGTGCTCTGAAGCCTCAGCTTATACCGGAGCTATAGATGTAAATAGTTTGGCTATTACGAATATGACCGGTATTGAAGCTTTTACCGGTATTACCAGTTTAAACTGTTTCAATAACAGTTTAACAAGTTTAGATCTCACGGCCAATACAGCACTGGTAACCTTATACTGTCACTCCAACAGTATAGATACGCTTGATTTGTCTAACAATACTCAACTGGAAACTTTAAATTGCTCTTCAAATCAATTAACTACATTAGATCTGAGTGATAATGGTTTATTGCAAACTCTTGATGTTGGTTTTAACTCAATCACAAGTTTGGATTTAACGGGTCTAACCAGTTTGACCTCAGCTACCCTTCAAGCCAATCAACTCAGCAGTATTGATTTATCTCAGAATACAGGTCTTGTTTATTTATCAGCCAACGACAATCCACTTACTTCTCTTGATGTATCAGCACTTACTGCTTTAACTCAATTTTATGCTCAAACAAGTCCATCACTTTCTAGTTTGAACATGCAAAATGGCAACAATTTGAACCTAACTGCATTCAATGCTACCAACTGTCCATTATTAACCTGTATTCAAGTAGATAGTCCTGCCTATATGAATACCAACTGGAGTGCAGGAAAAGATGCAGGGGCTACATTTAGCGCAGACTGCAATTGCACGATTGCAATTCCGGATGCAATTTTCAAAACTAACCTGTTAGCAAACAATGCAATCAATACAAATGCCGATGGAGAAATTCAATGCTATGAAGCTGCGGCATATACAGGAACTATTAATATTGCTAATTTGGGTATTTCAGATTTAACAGGTATAGAGGCTTTTGTAAATCTTACAAATTTAGATTGTTCAAATAATTTATTAACCAGTTTTGATATAAGCAACAACATTGCTTTAACGAGTTTGTATTGCAGCGGCAACCAATTGGCAACCATTAATATAAGTAGCAATTTAGGATTACTTCAGTTAAGATGTGGAGCAAATTTACTTACCACTTTAAATGTATCGGCAAACACAGCATTAACTGATTTATACTGTAATAACAACCAATTGACTTCATTGGATATTTCCACAAATATTGCGTTAACAGCTCTTTTTTGTCATGATAATCTTATTACTAATTTGTCTGTTTCAACTAATTCGGCATTACAATATGTTGACTGTTACAACAATTTGTTAGGGAGTCTGAATTTTTCTTCAAATGCTGCTCTTTACTTTTTAAATTGCAATAACAATCAATTAACTGAACTGAACGTACAGAATGGCAATAACAATAATTTTACAGGATTTCTTGCCCTCAATAATCCACCTTTAACATGTATTCAGGTAGATAATACAGCATATTCTTATACCAACTTTAGTGCAGGTAAAGATGCAGGAGCTACTTATAGCACTGTGTGTCCTTTGCCACCTGGCGCTGCACTGGCTTTTGACGGAGTAGATGATGTTGTTTCAATTCCAACAACCGGTTATGAAACCGCTACATCATTTACTATTGAAACATGGGTGAAGCCTGAATCTACTAATTATGGATTTGTATTTGAAGCAGGGTATTTGTCTAATCCAAGCCTTGAGGGTCCTGGAAATAATTTAACTTTTTATATAGCGAGTAATACCTCTCTGTCAACAGGTCTTTTAAACATCGGTCAATGGTATCACATTGCTTGTTCTTACGATGGAAATAGTAATTTACAATCTCTTTATGTAAATGGAAATTTAATCGGAACGAATACTGAAGTTGCTTCCGGTTTTTTTAGCAGCGGAATTTCGGTTGGCAAAAGAACTTATTTTGGCGGTGAGTATCCCTTTAAGGGTTCAATTGATGAGTTTAGAGTCTGGAATACAGCCCGTTCCCAAGCACAAATACAGGCAGATATGAATTGTGAAATGACTTCTCAGCCGGGTTTGGTTGCTGCTTATAATTTTAATCATGGATTGGCTGGTGCAAACAATACTTCTATTACAACATTGACAGATGTAACAGTAAACAGCAACAACGGAACACTGCAAAACTTTGCTCTTACAGCAGTTACATCTAACTGGATTTTTCCAGGTGGGGTTGTAAGTGGAACTGCTTGTCCTTGTGCATTAAACATACCGGATACAACCTTCAAAAATGCACTGTTAGCAAATGCATTAATCAACACCAATAGTGATAGCGAAATACAATGCAGCGAAGCTAGTGCATATACCGGGGCAATTAATGTTAGTGGTTTGGGCATAGCAGATTTAACCGGAATAGAAGCGTTTGTTAACATAACGCAATTGAATTGCCAAAACAACTCCCTTACTGCATTAGACATTTCAAGTAACACGGCCTTAACGATACTTAATTGTAGTTATAATCAATTAGCGACTTTGAATACGACCAACAATACAGCTTTAACCAGTTTGCATTGTATCTCAAACCTGCTTACCAGTCTGGACGTATCAACTTTGGTTAACTTAAATATTCTGGTTGCTTATACGAATAATATTAGCAATATAAATATAAATGGTCTTACTAACCTTGGTGTTTTAAATGTAGCTATCAATAATTTAACAACACTTGATTTATCTACCAACAATAACATTCAATTCTTTTCGTGCGACAACAATCAGTTGAGTGCGCTAAACGTAAGCAACTTAAGCCAGTTGATTTCACTCAATTGTTATAATAATCCTCTTACTGCTTTAGATGTTTCGTCAAATGCAAATCTCGAAGTGCTTGGTTGCTCCGGTACTCAAGTCTTATTGCTTGATTTATCAAATAATGCGGCCATAAATTCAATTTATTGTAATGATAATTCACAAATGCAAGCATTAAATATGCAGAATGGTAACAATAGCAATTTGTTGAATTTTGATGCCACCAATAATCCTGCACTCACATGTATTCTTGTTGATAGTTTAACGTATATGAATACTACATGGCCATTTGCTATTGATCAGACAGCTAGTTATAGTACAAATTGTACCGCCAATTTTACTACATGGTACATTGATGCTGATAATGATGGATTTGGAAACTTAGCTATTGATAGTATTTCAATTCCACAGCCCATAGGATATGTTGCTGACTCCTCGGATTGCAACGATGGTGATTCATTGATTAATCCACTTGCTACAGATATACCAAATAACCTGATTGATGAAAATTGTAATGGACTCGATTCAGTTTTATGCAATATCGCAATTGTATTTGCAGAAGGCGATACTGCAGTAATTTGTGTTGAAGATAGTGCGGGCTATACTTCAGTTACACCAAGTGTTAGTGGAGGTACACCACCATATACATACTTATGGAGCGATGGCACAACCACCGCAACCATTGATACCATGTATGCTGCATTGTATACAGTAACCGTTACAGATATTAATGGTTGCTCCATGACTGACTCGATAGCCGCATTTTTAACCAACTGTATTATTCCATACTATGAGCCACCTGTAAATGATACCATCGGTAGTTTGCTTGGTGCAGAACTTACAGGATTATTTTATTTTCCCGATTCAATTGTTGACACCACACAAACCAGTGAAGTGTTCTTGCTTGACAATGTTGCGGGAGATGTACTCATTGAAGTAATATGCAATATTGGTTACTATGATTCGGTGTTGGCTTTAATACAAACTGCACCTTATGGTATGTCGGACATTATTGATAATGGCGATACCACATTAATCATTACCGGTATGTATCCAATTGCAAATCTTGTCAAGTTAGATTCGCTGCCAAATCTGATCAACTTTGTAAGGCCGTATTATCCGCCAATAACAGGTTCATTTGCAAGCACGGGATTAGCGTATACGCAAGGTGATAAATCGATGCGAAGTGATTCAGCCAGAATAGGCTGGGGAATGAGTGGGGATGGTGTAAAAGTTGGAGTTATAAGCGATAGCTATAATACGAAATTTGGAGACCAGGCTTTTAATGATGTTAAAAATGGAGACTTACCCGGAGACACTAATCCTAACTATAAAAAGCCTGTAGTAGTATTAGCAGAATACGACTACGGCAGAGCCTCGGATGAAGGACGTGCCATGCTGCAGATTATACATGATGTTGCACCCAATGCTGAATTGTTTTTCCGTTCGGGATTTTTAAGTACCGGAAATTTTGCTGATGGTGTAACTGAATTATCAGATGCAGGTTGTGATATTATTGTAGATGATGTAACATATATTACCGAGCCATTTTTTCAGGATGGGTTGATTGCGCGTGCTGTTAACAAGGCCAAAGATGATGGAATAGCTTATTTTACTTCCGCAGGAAACTTTGGAGCTAAATCGTACGAGGCTGTCTTTAACCCGATACAAGCACCAGCAGGATTTATTGGCATGGCGCATAATTTTGGAGGCGGTGATGTGTTTCAAAGTGTTACATTGCCAAAAGGCACTTATACCATTGCATTGCATTGGGACGATAATTACTACTCGCTCGGGCAAGCACCTGGGGCTCAAAATGATTTTGATATTTTTATGGTTGATCAGTTTGGCAATCGCTTGTTTGGATTCAATCGCGATAATCAATGGGGCGACCCTGTTGAAATTATTCCATTTGTAGTTCGCAACACGGTTAATGCCAATATCATTATCACCCGTAAATGGGGAAGCACATCCAACATAAAAATAAAATATATCATATTCCGTGGCGAAGGAGTAATTAATGAGCACCAGCAAGACACAGCAACCATTGTAGGACAGGCAAATGCAGAAGGTGCTATAACTATTGGAGCTGCTTCGTATTTTAATACACCTGCATATGGTGTAAATCCTCCGGTTGCTAATGCTTTCTCATCTCGTGGTGGTACCTTAATAGATGGCCAATCGAGAAACAAGCCGGATTTAGTTGGACCCAATGGTGTAAACACCACTGTATACCTTGGTGCCCCCAATGTGGATAATGATGCATTCCCAAATTTCTTTGGCACTTCGGCTGCTGCTCCGCATGCTGCCGCAGTAGGTGCTTTAATGATAGAAGCAAAAAGAAAATACTATAATCAGGAGTATAACCCTGACGATATGCGTTCTGATTTGCAAAGCACAGCTATGGATATGGGAAGTGCAGGTTATGATGTAATTAGCGGAAGCGGATTGATACAAGCAGATGCTGCACTTCAATTATTAGGTAATCCGCGCCCATTGGTAGATGCATACTCCATTGCCGACACTACGCAAACGCCCGGACCTGATTCAGTTTTAGTGACCATAACAGGAGCATACTTTAGTGACTCTGCATGTGTTATTTTCCAATATGACACACTGCCTGCTGATGTTAGTGGCACTGGATTATTAAGTGCCTGGATTCCGCCATTTGTAGGCAACCCACCATTAACGGTTTGCAACCCTGCTAAGTCGCCAAGCGGGCTCGATGGTGGCGTTAGCGATAGTTTATATTTCTTAACCTCTCCGCCAAAAAATGTAGTAGTAACATGCGACTATAAAACCCGGAGATATGGCGAAGAGAATCCAACGTTTACACACACCGTTACAATAAATGGTGTATCCATAGATTCGCTAGGAATAGACGAAGACAGCCTCGGTCTTTCGGATATTACGTATGAGACCAATGCCACCTCATCAAGCAATATAGGCTTCTACTACATACGTGCACTGAGCAACATTACAAATATAACCGATAGTGAAGCTGTCGCGCTTAACAGTGTGTATAATTATAACTTTACCGATGGGCCACTGGTAATAGGAAAGATGCCTGTTCTTATTACGCCTGATGATATAACCATTACCTATGGCGAATATCCCGATAGCATGACTTTTAAATATGCGTTTGATTCAACCCATATTGCGTTGAATGAACTTACTCTTTTCGAAGATAGCATTGAGGCTAAACATAAAAAAGATCTTGCCCCAACCATTGCACTTGTTGATGCACGTGCAGTTGTTAATGGCCGCACACTTGTAAATGCAGATATCGAGCATTTAAGCTTTATGGCAAGTGCCAGAGCCGTAGTAAATGCAAGGGCGGTAGTAAATGCAAGAGCTATAGTAAATGGCACATGGCAAGTAGTTGATACCAATACGGTGGTAGATGTGGCTACAGCAAGTGTATTTAATTATCAGGAAAACCCAGATACAGCAACACTTGTAAATGCGCGGGCGGTGGTAAACGCAAGGGCGGTAGTAAATGCGCGGGCAATTGTGAATGCGCGGGCAGTAGTAAATGCACGTGCCATAGTAAATGCGCGGGCAGTGGTAAATGCACGTGCGGTGGTTAATAGCTCAACCATAGAAGATTCGGCAGACCAACAAGTGGTTGCTATTATCGATGAAGATGATGTTAATGCACCGGTAAATGATTCGTTAACATTTAATACGATAAGTGTTATAACAGGTTTGCACGCTGGCACACACGCCATTGTACCAGGGGCATTACTCAACGAAAATTATGAGGCGACTTATAATATTGGAACGCTTACCGTATTACCTGCAACGTTATATGTAAATGCCGAAGACACTAACGCAGGATGCGATGGTGTTCAACCACAATATACGCATACGAAAACCAATTACATTTTTGAAGATGCAGACAGTAATGTGGTTGATAGCTCATCTGCTGTTGTGTTTGCTATACTTGATTCAGCCAGCAATACAATGGGAAGTGGCAATCTTGATGCAGGCATTTATCAAATAGTGCCCGCAGGCCTGGTTCTTAAAACTCCTGCAAATTATATTGTTGCGTATGTAAGCGGAACGCTTACGGTTGATTCTTCTATAACTGCAGCTGCAACTGCTGGTACTATTCTATGTAAGGGCGACTCAACATCACTAAACATTGCAGCTTCCTACGGCACTGCGCCTTATACCGGAGATGGTATTTTTACCGTTGCGGCCGGACCATATACATACACCGTTACAGATGCGAATGGATGTACCCGTCAGGTAAGCGGCACCATTACAGAACCTGCACTACTTGAAGTAAATGCAACAGCCGGAACTATTGGATGTCATGGTGATGCTACTACCATTACGATAAGCGGTAGCGGAGGCGTTGCACCCTATACAGGCGAAGGCACCTTTACAGTAAATGCAGGGCCATATAGTTACACCATTACAGATATGAATGGTTGCACAAGAATGGCAACAGGCATATTAGCTGAACCTGCCGCATTAACAGCAACTGCTAATACCGGTACCATATCTTGCTTTGGTGGAAGTGCCACCTTGACCATATCCCCTTCGGGAGGTACTGCACCATATAGTAATGCAGGCCCGCATATTGTTTCAGCGGGTCCTTATAGCTTTATTGTCACCGATGCCAATGGCTGTACTTTCGAAGTAGCAGGTGTTGTTACTGAACCTGCATTGTTACAGGCTTCTGCTTCAGCAGGCACTATTGCTTGCAATGGTGGCAGTACCACAATTAATGTTTCGGCAACAGGTGGTAGTGCACCATATGGTGGCACCGGCAACTTTACAGTAAACGCAGGACCGTATGCTTATACGGTAACTGACAACAACGGCTGTACTTCCCTTATTTCAGGAAATATTAATCAACCGGCATCACTATCAGCTACCGTAAATGTAGGTACCATCTCTTGTCATGGCAATAGTACATCGCTTACTATTATCCCATCGGGAGGTGAAGCACCTTATACCAATACAGGGCCACATACGGTTACTGCGGGTCCATACAGCTTTACAATTACGGATAACAATGGTTGCACCTTCGAGGTTACAGGAACCGTTTGGGCACCTGCAGCGTTGGTTGCTTCTGGAACAGCCGGCACCATAGCATGCAATGGTGGCACAACCACTGTAGTAGTTTCTGCAATTGGCGGTGTATTACCGTATAGCGGCACCGGAACTTTCACAGTAAATGCAGGAGCGTATAACTACACCGTTACAGATGGCAATGGTTGCACCTCGACTGTTAGCGGAAGCATAACTCAACCATCATTACTGTTTGCTGCTGCTACGCCATCACCGGTTGCATGTAATGCAACCAGCACCACTGTTACCGTTGCTGCCTCCGGTGGTACAAGCCCTTATTTAGGCACAGGGGTATTTAACAATCAAACTGCCGGTATTAAAACCTATACGGTTACCGATGCAAACGGATGCTCTTATCTTGCCACGCTAAACGTTGTGATACCTATGGTAATGAATACTATTATTAAAACCACCCATCCAATATGCGGTTTCAATAATGGAAGTGTTACAGCTGTGCCATCAGGTGGAGTAAGTCCTTACACGTACTTGTGGAATAGTGGGGCTACCACCAAAGCGCAAACAGGGGTATTAAACGGAACCTATACCGTAACCGTTACAGATAGCCGTGGCTGTACCGTTAGTGCAAGCTCCGTTGTAAATGGCTCTATAGCAACTCCGGCTATGCCTGCTCCTATTACTGGTATAGTTAGTGTTTGCAGAGTAAGAAACAATGTAACCTTTAGTATACCATCGGTAACAGGAGCTACCAGTTATACCTGGGTTGCACCGGCAGGTTGCAGCATAGTTTCAGGACAAGGAACTAATACAATAGTCGTAAACTTTGTAAACTTTGTGGCTCATGGTAATTTAAGAGTAAAGGCAAATAATAATTGTGGCTCAAGTGCATTTCGTAACAAAGCGCTGTATAGCATGTATGCGCAACCTTCCATAATTGGCACCAACACTGCATGTCAAAATCAGCAAGGTGTGGTGTATTCGGTAGCTGTATTACCTGGAGTATCCAGCTATAACTGGGTAGTGGTACCAGGAAGCACCATCGTAAGTGGACAAGGAACCAATAGCATTACTGTAAATTGGGGAAATATAAACGGACAAATTAAGGTGACAACTATGAGTACTTGCGGTTCGAGTTTGCAGGGCTCCTTAGCCGTGTCATTTACTTGTCGTGAAGGACTGGCTGAAACAAAAGCCTTTAGTTTTAATTTATTCCCTGTGCCGTCAGATCGATATTTTACAGTAGACTTCTGGAGCGAAATAGAAGCGCAGGAAGCAACAATTACGGTATATAATATGATGGGAGCAAAAATGCTGCAACAGCAATTTAACGTAAGCGAAGGCCAAAATTTAATGAAAATAGATGGCGCTTTACTTGCCCCTGGCACATACATGGTTGAGTTGCATTGTAAAGAAGGCCTTGCACATCGCAGAATACAAATTCAAAAAGAACGAGAATAACGAGCGTAACACTTTAAGGCAAAAATCAAGGGCACCAATTTGGTGCCCTTTATATGTAATTTAAGTTTTATCGTCTTTTGGTTTAAAGTGATCTGAATTTTTCATAGGCAAATTATCAAAATATAACCGTTGTGCCAGCAAATGCTTTTGTGCTGCAAGTATCTTGAAAGACACTTCCATTTAATCAAATTTTCGTAATCTTATAATTTCAAGATATAAATCATAAACCTACTCTCAATATTTTATACATTAGCCGACTTTAAATGCACACCTTGTCTAAATGGATTTTACTTTTAGTTTTAACGGCCGGGCTACTAACCGTATCAAACTCATATTGTCAAAATTCAGAAAGTGATAGCCTTCGTAAATTAATAAATATCACCAAGGACGACAGTACAAAAGTTAACTTGCTCAATACATTAACGAAAACGTACTTTAACTCGAGCCCTGAAGCGGCTGCAAGCTTGCTGCAGACGCAAAAAAACTTGCTGAAAAAATAAACTATAAAAAAGGCATCGCCTTAGCTGAAAAACATTTGGGCATTGTAAGCTATATGCAGGGAGAGTACTTAAATGCTATTGAACATTGGACCGAGTCGAAAAAGGTTTTTGAAGAAGTAGGCGATAAAGCAGGAATGGCCAACATATTGAGCAACCTCGGTGCCATTTATTTTAATCAGGGTGATGATGCCAATGCATTGGATTATTATTTACAGGCATTAAAAATTTCGGAAGAGATAAATGATTCGCTGCGCCTGGCAACAGTTTGTATTAATATTGGTGGTGTGTACTATAATAAAGTAGCTACGCATAATAAGGCAATTGAGTATTATTTAAAAGGAATAAAGATCTCCGAAAACATTGGTGCGCTAGATGTTTTAGGTACCGCCTTGGCAAATGTGGGTGAGATATATTTTGTGAAACAAAAAAACGACTCGGCACTTATGTATCTTAAGAAGGCCGTGGCAGCGCAAGAAGGTTCCGAAAATATTCCTTACACCCTTAACCTTATGGGTAAGGTATATGCAAAACAAGGAGAATTTGAAAAGGCACTTCAAAACCAAGAAGAAGCGTATGAAATTGCAAAAAATTTAGGTGCGCAATTAGATGTGGCCCAATCATTAGTTTCAATTGCTAAAACACATCAGCAGCAAGGTGAAGCAAACCTGGCTATAAAATATTTTACACAAGCAAAAGATAGCGCTATCATACTAAATGCAAACGCTGAACTAAAAGATGCATACCAAGGGTTGAGCGAATCGTATGGAAAACTTGCCGACTATAGCAATGCATATAAATATCAAACCTTACTATTAAATATAAAAGACACCTTATACAATATTGAAACCGATAAAAAACTAGGAACCCTTTCGTTTACTTACGAACTTGATAAAAAGGAAGGCGAGATTTCATTGCTTACCAAAGACAAAGAATTACAACAACAAGAAATAAGAAGACAAAAGTTGGTTCGCAATGGATTTATTGGAGGCTTTGCAATCGTTGCTCTATTTGCATCCATATTTTTAAAACAACGAATACGAATAGCCAAAGAGAAAAAACGCAGCGATGAATTATTGCTGAACATCTTACCAGCCGAAACAGCCGAAGAATTAAAAGCAACCGGTTCTGCCAAAGCCAAGAGTTTTGATTTGATTTCCGTTCTGTTTACCGACTTCAAAAATTTTACACAAGCCGCAGAAAAACTTACGCCCGAAGAGTTGGTTGCAGAAATTAATAGCTGTTACAGTGAGTTTGACAAAATAGTAACCCGGCATAACATTGAAAAAATAAAAACCATTGGTGATGCCTATATGTGTGCCGGTGGTTTGCCTGTAAAAAATGAAACGCATGCGCATGATGTTGTAAAGGCCGGATTAGAGATGCAACAGTTTATTGAAAAAAATAAAATTGACAGAGAAGCAAAAGGACTTCCATTTTTCGAACTGCGATTAGGAATTCATACCGGTCCGGCAGTAGCTGGGATTGTAGGGATTAAAAAATTCGCTTACGATATTTGGGGCGACACGGTAAACACTGCATCGCGTATGGAAAGTAGTGGCGAGGTTGGAAAAGTGAACATCAGTGGTACTACTTATGAATTGATTAAGAATAGCTTTCATTGTATTCACCGTGGTAAAGTACAAGCTAAAAACAAAGGCGAAATAGATATGTACTTTGTTCAAGGGTTAAAATAGTGCTTTCGCAAACCCGTATGAAGCAGTGTCCTATTCATTAAAATATTTTAAAAGCAAATACCTTTTTTTTAATAGCAATCATAATTAATATCTACTTTATTTTTAAAAAAAAGCTGCATCAATCATATTTTTGTTTTTTTTAGAAAATTAACTTTAAAAGTTTTACATTAAGAGCACCGCATCCGGCAGTGCAAGCAAGTACTTTACCATTGCCAATAAAATAATAGAGTGCGATAAAATTTATACCGACAATTAAATTTTTATTTAACCGACAGTGTATATGTGGATAGTGGAATGGCATATACTACCCCCTACTTAAATACCATCACCAGAATAAGACACGACATTTGTATGCTGTACACTTCTCGTTGTGTCGCATATTTTGCCACAGAAAAAAATACTAAAAAGGGAAATTAAATTGGTGGTATTGGAAGGACAAGATGTTTAATTAGAATAAACTTTCACTTCGTTTTGCTATGATTTTATACAACACAAACCAACTTATTTTACAAGAAAATGCATACAATATATATTTGCTTCTTATTTATTTTTTTTAATATTTACCAAATATACATTAATAAGTATGTACGAAATACCACCATTTATTAATTTACTATTGCCGGGATGCGCGACCATGCTGGCTTGTGGCCAGCTTTAACAACATTACTAAACTACAACTCCTTATTTAATAATATTTTAATTCCTTATCAATTATGTGCACACATACAATTTTTTATGCTTTTTTAAAAAGAACAAATACAACAATGAACCTCGCGCACGTGAGGTGTAATCAACATCCATGTATTCCTAATTATGGCTGTAATAAACAATAATAAAAGACAGGGTGAATTAACCATATCGCAACGTAACCCATATGAAAACAAATGCGAAATAGATAAGTATTTTGTTACCGGCATTAAGGTAAAGGAAAAACTTAGCTCTTGAGTTTGTGCCAACGATTAGTTTTCCTGTATTAAGTTTCCAATATTCACCGGGTATTTTTAAGAATCAGTTTATGCGAACCGGTTTTTTCATATTCGTTTTGATTGGCAAGCTTTGCCAAGGTCAAATATCTCAAGAAGGCATAGTTGCAGATAATAATGCAATTGTCCTGGACTCCTTATCCCACCTCGAAGCACAATCAATTAATTCCGGTCAGTACCAATCAGCTATTAAAATTGCTAAAGCAATTGATTCGTTAAAGCACATTCGCATGAATGCGAATTATGATTCAACGGTGGCGTATCATAGCAAACGGCTTGATCTTATTGCTGTGGAAAAACGAAATAAGAATTTGATTACCACAAACAGCGAACTGGAACTCAATGCTGACCGCATCAGAAAAAACATCTTGTTGATATCGATTTTACTTTTTTCGATTGCCTTATTAATTGGTATGGTTATTTATCAAAATCGGCTACAACGAAAAAGGCATGGTGTATTATTGGAACTGAACAAAGCCAATAGTAAGCACAAACTAGAACTAGAAAAACTAAATCATCAACTTTTATTACAAAGCCTCACAGCACAAATGGATCCCCACTTCATGTTTAATGTATTGAGCGCAATTCGATTTTGCCTAGATCAAAACAAATTAGATGATGCTTCAAAATATACGGTGCAATTAAAAACTCTTTTCAAACTTGCTGGCAATCATAGCCAATCAGCATTAATTACATTGGATAAAGAAATTGAATTTATAACCCAATACATTGAACTTGAAAACCTAAGATTGAGGAATACCCTGCATTATAAGATAATTGTTGATGAAGCGATCGTGCAACCTAACACCTACATTGCTACTATGATGCTGCAACCGCTAATAGAAAACGCTATATGGCACGGGCTGGCAAAAAAGGAAGGGGTTAAAAAACTTGATATTACCATTAGCGCAACAAACGACACACTCAATATAACGATAGCAGATAATGGTATTGGCCGCAAGCAATCGTCACTTACAAACAAAAAAACAGGGCACCAATCGAAAGCGTTACTTAATTTAAATGAAAGGCTCAACTATTATAAAACTGTTGAAGGTAAAACAGGCGCGCTTAATATTGCTGATTTGACAGACACAGCCGGAAATGCTACAGGCACCATTTGCACCATTCTGATTCCGTTACACCCAATATTAATTTTTTAAGAATGCAGCGTTACAAGCATTACCTGTTTTGTTTATTGCTTTTCGTTAGCATGCACAATGGCTTTTACTTATTTGCCCAAGCGGACACGATTGCTCTTGCTCTTGAAAAAAAGATTAAAGCATCAGCAAACGATACAACACTGGCAAAATCCTATTTTGAGCTAATACGATATTTTCTCACCAACGATAGTGCAAAAGCATATAAATGTGTAGCTAAATTGTATGATACGGCACATAGTAGCCAAAACCCTTTGTTATTGTCGAGGGCGTATAGTTATTATGCTCGATTTTACGAAAACTATAACCAAAACAACTTGGCACTCAGGTATTATGATTCGGCATTGGCACATGGCCGAACAGCAAAAGATTTCAATTTTCTGACTGGAACATTATGTAACAGGGGGTATATATTAAGTCAGCAACAATTGAAGCAACAGGCACTCGAATCATTTATAGAAGCTGCTCAGGTTGCTGAGCGGCAAGAAGTAAACGCGGGCGCTAAAGCGCACGCAACCTACTCGCTAGGCCGCATGTATTATGACTGGAAAAATTTTAATGAGGCTATTCCTACTTTTGAAAAGTCACTTGCCATATGCATACAACAAGGTATTACTCCTGGAATTGGCCAAAATAATTTGTTTCTAGGAAAATCACATTCCGCTAAAAATGAACATAACGTTGCAATCAAGTATTTAGAAAATAATCTGGCAGTTCAAAAAAAACTAGGCATTAAATCAGAAATTACCGAAGCCTTCATTGCCTTATGCGATGCCTATCTTGCGAAGGGAGATGTGCAACAAGCTGCCGCCAACATTGCCAAAGCCAAAGAAACTGCAGTACAAAAGCTACCTGAACAACTTTTACACAAACTAAAAATAGCTGAAATAAAAACAGAGTTAGCACAAAAAAAATTCGCAATCGCACAGGCAAGTCTAACGCAACTACTACCTATGCTAAAAAAGCAACACTCGCATCAATTATTGATTGAAGGACTCGACCTACTAGTGAACACCCAGTATAAACTTGAAGATTACAAGAGTGCCTATGAATCCTTTAAACAAAATCAACTATTAAAGGATAGCATTACTTCACTTACCAACCATGAAAATATTATCGCCCTGCAACAAGCTTATAAATTAAGCATTCAAGACAAACAACGGCACCAATTGGAAAGCAAAAATGAATACTTGCATGTAACCAAAATGAGTTGGCAGGAGTTGTATTACTTACTCATACCCATCATGGTAGTATTGACAATACTTTTATTCAGAGTAGGTTCCAATTATTATAAGTTAAAAAGAGAGAGTATAAAACATAGCAAAACAGCCGAAGAGTTGCGTATTCATCAAGCAGAAGTAGAGGAGCAAAGTAGTCTACTCAAAAATCGAATAAACCGAACCCGCAATAATCCGGCATTTGTAGTTTTGTGTCTTGATAGTATAAATGAAAAAATAAAATCGGGCGATGTAGATAATGCCAATTTACTGCTAAGCAAACTATCGTTATACATGCGCAATGTGCTTGCTATAAGTAATACCGACACAGTAAAGCTAACAGACGAAATACAATTATTGGAAACATTAATGCACGTTATAAAATTGGCACATGATAGTCGCATTCGATTTACAATAGAAATTACCGGAGCAGAAGAAGCTGAGGAATGGAGCCTTCCGCCATTGCTGTTGTGCGAGTTGGCTGGTTACTGCAGCAATTTGTTTATCGTGCATACGCCCGATATTGAAATCAAGGTTGATATTACTTCAGAAAAATTAAATATCACCTTTTTGCTTCAGGCAAGCATAAAAGACGCTGAACATTTCGATTCTCTGCAACAATCAATTGGCAAAAAACTCGAACTTTTTTCACTTCGTTCAGATGCTATATTTGAATTCAACTATACGCATACGCTAGCGCCACCAATGATAAAAATGGAAGTAAATGCAGCGCTTAGAGAATAAGAATTAAGAGGCTTTGTAAAGTTTAAAATACATAAGCCCAATGATAAGTGTAAAAAGAATTTCGGCAATGAGCCATCTTCTGGCCGCAACAAAATAGTAAGAAACTAATGCAGACAATGGGACAATAAAAAGAGTATAGCGAAAGGAATTCTCATTTGGGAAAGCAAAAATATATGCAATGCCAAAAATGGAAAGTATAAAAAGCACTTGTTGCATATTACGCGTTCTAATAACATTTTTATAAAAATTTCCGGATAGTTTAAGCAACGAAATAGTAAGGCAAAATAGGAGCAGTACTAAAGTAAAAATTGAAACCTTATGATAATAGTCTACAAAAGGAATGGAAACACCGATTGCTTTAAAGCCTGTTATGCGGTCAAAAGACATGGGTATATCGAGTATGAAGCAGGTGGTGGCAACTGTAAGATATGGCAAAGTAAAACCAAGACAGGCAATGAGTATATCGCGCAATACTACCGCACGCAAAATGAACATAACCGTACAATAAAACACAATTAACAAAGCCGCCTGAGGTTGTAAACACGCTATTACACCTATCAATACACCTGTATCAAAATTTAACGACTTGGCTTCGTTTAACTTATAAAGTCGAAATACATTATTAAGCACTATTAAGATTAACGAAATAACCACTATATGAATTGAAAAGGTGAAATTCCTGGCAAACAATCCCATTATCAATACATAAAATACCGATGGCAACCACGAATTCTTATACAAGACTTCGTTGCGGTTCATAATGTAATTTAAATAAAACCCCTGCAGTATCACTAACGAAGTTAGTATAATGATGGTAATCCGGTGGGGCAATGACTGAAAATAGGACATTAGCCATTGCGCAACAAGCGTATCGGCCGTAGTATCGACTCTGAAATACCTTGTAAAGCCAAGTGCCCAGCCCGATATGCCGCACACCACCATAAAAATTAAGGGAAAAATGGGAGATGTTTTAAGAATCTTTAGCATATAAGATAAAGGCCTTGCCTACAATAAAGTATTGATTATTTTTGCCGCAAATTTAGAATCAATTTTTAATAGTATGTACTCAGCATTTTGGCATTTTATAGGAGATATCTTCCTTTTCCTGTTCAAACCTCTTCCATATATAGGTGTATTAACCAATTGGATATTCATTTTTCTTACTGCTTTTGGTTGCATTTATTGGATGGTGTATGAGGCCGGAGTAGAAAAAGGCAAGCGCAATTACCTATCAGAAGGCAATGGCAATTAATTATTAATACGCCAGCAAAAGTAATCGAGCCCCGCTAATAGCGGGGCTTTTATTTTTTTTCAGTTCTACCAACTTACATCTATTTTTAATACTACCAGTTTAACTTAAGCCCTTACCTACGATAACTACCTATAATAGGGCAACAAAAGATAGCTGCCTTGCTTGCTAAGCAATTGTAAATGTATATTGTTTAGCAAATTAATTGGCTGCCTAAAAGGCAAGCGTATATTTGCCTGTAAATAATCTACAACCTATGCCATGTTTGTAAGCGGGTTTACATTTATTCGCAATGCCATTACCTTTGATTATCCTGTAACCGAAGCCATTGCATCCATCTTACCTTATTGCGATGAGGTGGTGGTGGCAGTTGGAAAGAGCAGCGATAATACGCTTGAACTTATACAATCTATACAAAGCCCTAAAATAAAAATAATTGAAACGGTTTGGGACGATACGCTCCGTGCCGGAGGCCGGGTATTGGCAGAAGAAACCATGAAAGCCTTTAACGCGACCAATCCGCTAGCAGACTGGTGTTTTTATATACAAGGCGATGAGGTAGTGCACGAGCGTTACGGTAACCATATACGTAATCAGATGTACACCTACAAAGATGACCTGAGGGTGCAGGGTTTAGTTTTCAACTACGTTCACTTTTACGGTTCGTATGATTATGTTGCTGATTCGCGAAAGTGGTATAAGCATGAGGTACGCATTATACGCAGAAATCAACAGATTATCTCTTTTCGCGATGCACAGGGGTTTCAATGTAACGGCAAACCATTGAAAGTAAAACCTGCCGATGCATTTATCTATCACTATGGATGGGTAAAACCACCCGAAGCGCAACAGCTAAAACAACAAAGTTTTCATAAACTTTGGCACAGCGATGAAACTGTAAAACAAATGGTGAGCAAAGAAAATCAATTTGATTATTCAGGAATTGACTCACTTATTCCTTTTAAAGGAACACATCCCGAAGTAATGCGAAATCGCATTGCTTCAAAAAACTGGAAATTTGAGCACGACTTAACTTATAAAAAACTGCGTTTAAAGTACCGGCTTATTAATTGGCTCGATAATTACCTGGGAATAAGTATTCGTCCGTATCAAAACTACAGAATCATTAAATAAGTTATTATTAACATATTTTGCAGTGCTCAAACTAAAAAATTTTATTTGTAAAAAAAATTAAGAAGAATGCTTGATAAGAATGGTATTGCGAAACGAATAGCGCGAGAAGTGCGCGATGGATATTATGTAAATCTTGGTATAGGCATACCTACCTTGGTGGCGAATTATATACCAAAAGGAATGCTTGTTGTATTGCAAAGCGAGAATGGATTATTAGGTATGGGTCCTTTTCCTTTTGAAGGCGAAGAAGATGCCGATCTTATTAATGCTGGCAAACAAACAGTAACCACCTTGCCGGGCAGTTCGTTTTTTGATAGTGCTATGAGTTTTGGCATGATACGTTCGCAAAAGGTTGACCTCACTATTTTAGGTGCAATGGAGGTTAGTGAACAGGGAGATATTGCCAACTGGAAAATTCCAGGAAAAATGGTGAAAGGAATGGGTGGAGCAATGGACTTGGTTGCATCGGCAAAAAACATTATTGTTGCCATGCAACATGTAAACAAAGCAGGAGAATCGAAGTTGCTGCCTTCCTGCAGTTTGCCAATTACCGGTTTGCGTTGCGTAAAGCGTATAGTAACCGAACTTGCCGTAGTTGATGTGATAGCTGGCGAAGGATTCCGACTGGTAGAACGTGCACCGGGCATATCCGTAGACCAGGTAATAAATGCAACTGCCGGAAAACTTATGACCACCGGCAACGAACCTGAAATGGAAATTTAAACTAACTCAAGAGAACGTATATCGTCTTAGTTGTAACTTTTCTTTTTTAAATACTTTCCGTCTTTATCAAAGAATATTTCATAGTCGCCCTTTTTGCATTTCATGGCTACTGAGTACACAATACTGTCATTGATATTAATATTAAGCACATCCAGAATTTTTGTTTTTTCAAACTTTTCGTTCAGGTACGACTCGCATCCTGTGGGTAGCTCAGTCTTATCAACTTGCTTTTGGGTACTGTATAATTTTCCTGTTCTGTCATAGGCAATGGTCGTTTCCTTTTTTTCGACAGAAAAAACTGCCTGATAGCGGCCCTTATATTTTTCCCATCGAACCTTTTCCACATCGCTATGCTCACCCTTAAATGCTTCGATAACAGGCTTAGGCACTTCTTTTTCTTTAAGCGATTCCTGCGCCATGGATGCACTAATGCCCATTAGGAGCGCGATAAACAGATTTAGTATTTTCTTCATTGGTGACAGCTCTTTATGTTTTATAGATGCTTCAAGTATAGCTACAATTTATATCGCTTGCAAGTTTGAGATGTTAACAACTGAAATATTTACATTAAAATACGGCAAGTATAATAGCCTGGGCGTATTAATTTTGCCAAAGCAAATTAAAAAATTCTCAATGAAAAACTTTATAAAAATACTGCTCAACTATTTTTTGCAAGGCGCGCTTGTTACAGTACCTGTTGTACTTACTTTATATATTTTGTTAAAGGGCATAGCGTGGGTAGATAGTCTTATTCCATTTCATATTCCTATTCGGATTACAAAAGATTATACATTCGAATTGCCGGGCTTGGGAATATTATCCATCATTGGGATTGTTACCTTACTCGGAATACTAACCACTCATATAGTGCGCAATCCGGTTTTGCTTTTTATTGACAGTCTATTTGAACGCACTCCATTATTAAAACTAATATATTCAAGTATTAAAGATTTGATAGAAGCGTTTGTGGGCGAAAAAAAACGATTTAATCATCCTGTACTGGTGTTGGTAGAAAAAGAGGCACAGGTACAACGTATCGGTTTTATTACCCAAAGCGACCGGAGTGAACTTGGGCTTGGCGAACACAAAGTTGCCGTATATCTTCCTTTTTCATATGGCTTTAATGGGCAACTAGTAATTGTTCCTGTAAGCAATGTGACCCCCATCAATGCCGCGGGCACCGAGATGATGAAGTTTGTTATTTCGGGCGGTGTAACTGAAATAGAAGGCAAAGATTAGGCAACTCCAAGCCTTGCGTCTGTTTTTTATGTTAGTATTCCTGTTACTAAATTAATTGTAGTTCTGGTTTTTTGGAGTAATGGCAACTTCCTAATTAATACTTTTGTTTCGTATTGTAAAGGTGCACAATACACTAACCACATTACTTACACCAACACAAAAAAATGAAAGTACAAAGTTTGCTAAGGTCGGACCTTACAGGCAATTATACCTTGTTGCTTAGCTGTGATGACCAAATTGGTGATATCGAAATAAGTTTGCTAGACAGCGAAGGGCTTATCATTCATACCGGAATTTTTAAATCGGGGCGAACTAATTTTGAAAAAATGATTGAAGTAGGTCGCTTAAAACATGGAGCCTATATACTCCATGTAGTAACTATAAACGGTCATGAGCAATTCCATTTGCATACGGCAAAATAACCTTGGCTATTTAATTAGCAGCTTTTTCCAAAGTCCTTCATCTCCTAAAAAAACATTTGCATCAATTTGATTGGCGCAACCAAAAATTCTGATTTTGTCATGGTGTTGCCAAAATAAATTTTTGATACCGGGTATCTTGTGTAAATCGCTTACATAATAATGCGCTACCCAAAAGTGATATTCCGAAAAGTCATCGGCAAGGTAATCTTCAATAAAACTGACATTGCTATATATGATTGGTTTTACTCCATATTTTTTTTCGATAATTTCAATGTAATTCTTTAACCCCTTTACGATTTCCTTTTTCGATTTACCATCGGTTTCTTCAATATCAATTACCGGAGGAAGGTCGCCTTTCATCAGTTGCACGCTTTGAATAAAATTACTTGCCTGTATAGTCGAATTAATTTTAGGTCGATAAAAATGATATGCGCCCTTGGCTATTCCCACTTCTTTGGCCGCCTCCCAATTGTCGCTAAACATAGGATCTTCGTACAGCGCCCCTTCAGTTGCTTTTATAAATACAAACTTCATTTGAATGGTATCACCATCAAGATTACATGATTTTAGTTGCCTCCAATTTATTTCATCTTGCCATTTAGATATATCCACTCCATGAATAGCGTACTTATTGGGAAATGAAAACTGATGCTTGCCATATACAGGCACTACCCGCTTTGCTTTAATATACCTATACGCCTTGTACCCTACCCGCATAATTTGCTTATGGTAACTGTAAATAAAAAAAACAGCTGCTACTATAATTAGTATGTTGCGAAACTTGCGCACAGATGATAGGATATTATTTGTTTGTAAAAGTAAACGTTGCAAAAGGTTTAAAATTTTATTTTAATTGACTAAAAACAGTTTTAATAACTTTGCGTTGTTATTAATTAATTATAAAAAGTAACTTGATGACAGAACCAATAATAAAGGGACTAATAAACAAAGGAAGTACAGCGCTTGATGTATTTGCAAGTACCAAAAGCGCTTTCGAACTAATAAAAGCAGAGCTACTAAAACTTGAACAAAGCCTTAAAGCAGCCATTAATGCATCTGACCCACGCTTGCAGGTAGTATTTGAAGACCGTGGCCATCTCGAAATTCATTTTAAAGTAGCCAACGAAGTTCTCATTTTTATCATGCATCCTTCGGTGCTTACCTTTGATCATTCGCACCCCATTCTCAAACTAAATTACACAAAAAAAGACCCGCTATTAGCCTTTTGTGGGATGATTTATGTGTACAACTTTTCGGCCGACACTTTCAAGTTCAATCGTGAGCAGGACTTAGGATTACTTGTAGCTAGAATTTTTGTAAATAAAGAGAAACACTTTTTTATGGAAGGCAAAAAACAAATTGGCCTTCTTTACAATCGCTTCGATACCGATGTAGTTTCGGAAGAAAAGGTAAATTCGATGTTACAAGATATACTTCAATATTGTATTGATATTGATCCACAAGCTATGCCATACGATAGTATGATACAAACCACGTTGCTAGAAATAAAAACACGCACGTCTACTAATATTGAAACTGGCAAGCGATTTGGTTTTATGATGCATACCTCTAAAGATTCTATAAAATAATTATTACTCTATAGCATGAGCAAGAAACACCATTACCAACTTAACATAGCGTGGACGGGCAATAATGGCACTGGCACAAGCAACTATGCAGCCTATAGTCGCAATTTTAATCTAAATGCAGCTAATAAAGAAACACTTGCGTTATCTAGCGATACAGCATTCAGAGGAGACGAAACCAAACATAATCCCGAAACCATGTTGGTTGCATCAATTTCATCATGTCATATGCTGTGGTATTTGCACTTGTGTGCCGATGCAGGAATTATTGTAACCGCATACGAAGATAATGCTACCGGCACTATGGAGCAGGATGATACGGGAGCAGGCAAATTTACTGAGGTAACCTTGTATCCTAAAGTCACTATAACTGATAGTTCGAAAAAGGAACTTGCTATAGATTTACACCACAAGGCCAATCACTTTTGCTTTATTGCACAATCGTGCAACTTTCAGGTACAACATAGGCCTGAGATAATTGTATCAGTGTAAAATTATTGTCCTTCCTTAAAGCCGTACTTATTCATCGCCTCATGATGATAACTGTTATCATTATGCTTGTATGCAGCATTGCAAACACTACAATTACCCATGAACTCATTGCCACTTCCTTTGCAACTTTTTTCACAAATGTAATGTGCCTTTTTTTCATACTCATTGCCTTTAGGCATTGAGTAAACCGTATCTTTAAATTGCATACGCAATATAGAAGGATCATTAGCAGCTGCTACGCGAGCCAATTCTGCACGGTGGCCATCACTGTTTTCATTATGTACATAAGCTGACTTACATACAGGACAAATGCCATTGGTTTCGGCACCACTGCCGGTGCAGTATTTGGGGCAGGTAAAATGCGAACCTCTTTCTTTGCCTGCAACCAGATTTGTGCTTGGAGCGGCACCAACTGCTGCAGCGGGATTTGGCGCAGGGGCCATGTTTGTATTGGCGGCACCTCCGCCCAAGTTGGGTGCAAAGCCCGGATCGATAGGTGCAGGTGCAACGGTGTTTGTGGCAACGTCCGTTGTTTGAGTATTATCACTTGCGCAACTGCTTAGTAAGCAAATGGCATAAACGGTAATTAAACAATTGGTAAAATTATTCATAGCTATTAATCGGTTTTAGTTTTTATCAATTTATAAGAGTATCGTTGTTTAGGTGTTTTTAAAATCAGCACATATGCTCCTGCTGCTAAATGCGAAATATCAATAGTTCCATTGGCTATGCGGGCACTATAATGCCTGCCATCGGAACCAAAAATAAATGCACTTGTACTATTAAGGCCCTCAGGCAGCAATACCATATTGTCTGCCTGATTATGTATAATCAATTGCTGGCTTGCATTATGATCGTATATACCTACCGTTACGCCTATTACATTGCTTGGCGATTGACAGCCATTGCTATCCGAAATTAAAGCATAATAATTTCCTGGCGCTACGGGCACAAAATAATTATTAGTGCCTAAAATGATAAATCCACTATCAATATTAAACCACTGGTACTGAAAAGCAGCAGAACAATAGAGTGTATCGTTTACTAAGGTGATAGTTGGTGCGGGTGGTAATTGAAATTCGGTTATAAAATTTGAAATTAATAAGGTATCGCAACCAACAGCATTGCATGCAATTAGCTCTACATTAAAAGTACCATAGGTATTATAGCAGATTGCAGTTGGATTTTGATCGGTGCTTGTTGGTGGATTTGCACCGGTAAAAGCCCACGACCATGAGGTAGGTGAATTGGTTGACAAGTCGTTGAAGTTAATACACTGCTTATCGCAAAAAACAGAATCGGTACTTGAAAAATTTACAACCGGTGCGGCACCGCCTTGAATTGAAACTTCAACATCATCAATCCAGGCATCGGCTGCATCCACTCCAAAACATGAAAACAATAATGCGATGGATGTAGTACCGGGCAAGGTGGTAAACGAGTATTGATAGGATGTCCATGCAGTTGTCAAATCAATATGAAAAGAATCAATCACTTGTTGAACTGCGGTAAACTCTTCAACCTCAACAAGCAAGGTTCCATCATCATAGCCTCCATAGCGCAATCCATCGCCATGTCGTACCCAAAACGAAAGTTGATACGTTGTGTTGGGCATTACATTTACAACCTGCATTACTCTGTCAAATCCATTACCATTATTTGTTGTACCAAGCCATGGCAATTGTGGGTTTCCATTAGGATTATTGAGTACGCTTAAGAATCCGGTGCCGGAATGAGCAAGGCTAAGATCAAACATGAACTCGCCATCAACATTAACTGCACTCCAATTGTCTAATACGTTAGGAAAAAATGGGATAGGACTTCCAAAGGGCAATCCAACGTTTGCAGTTTCGAAGCCTGCATTGAGCACTAAATTTTGAGCAAACGAATTTAAGCTTGCACAGAATGCGATAGCAAGAAGAAAATTTTTCATTGTGCGGAGTATTATTATTTCTCAAAAATAAATAAAACTATCGATATCCATATTATTTATGTTTTGATATTTGATAGGGATAAGAAAGAGCAAACAGGTTATAAAATTCCCGGCACAGGGTATGACTTCGGCACCTGAAATAAACTTTCTATTTATGAATTGTATTTCAGTAATGAAATAACACGATAGACCAATTTAAAATTGCTGCCCGATAGTAAACTGTAAGCCACTCTTACGTGCTTGCGTTGTACCATATGGATTATCGAAACCATAACCCCAATCGAGGCCAAGAAGGCCAAACATAGGTAAGAAAATACGGACACCAGCACCGGCAGCACGCTTTACATTGAAAGGAGAAAAATCGCGAAACTTTAAAAATCCGTTTCCGGCTTCGGCAAAACCTAAAATGTAAATGGTGGCATTGGGATTTAGAGATACGGGGTACCGCAACTCCATGGTATATTTGGTATAGATAGTTGCACCGGCAGCTTGCCTGTTTGATAGTGGGGTTAAATCATTTTGATCATAGCCGCGCATCGAAATTATTTCGCGACTTTCAAAAAAATTAAATCCGGTCATTCCATCTCCACCAATAAAAAACCGCTCGAATGGGGAAGCACCAACTGCACGGTTATAGATTCCCAGAAACCCATACTGCATGCGGGCTGCAACAACAAGATTATCGGCAATTTTGGTAAACCAACTACTTGTAAATTTCCACTTATGATATTCGATCCACTTAAATTTTTCGGAAGCTGATGCTGTTTTATAATCGATAGAATTGAAGAACGAATAAGGCGGTGTAGCACTTACTGAGGCGGCAAATGACCCCCCTCTGCGAGGGTAGATGGGTGCATCAATAGAGTTACGCGATAGCGAAACACCCAAATTAAAATTGTTGGAAGTACCATTACTTATTGTTCCATTTTCAAATTGGTATGTTGGTATACTACCTTCAGGCGTAACTACTTCGATGATATTAAATCCAATATCGTAGTAGAGGCTAAAAAAATCGTCTGGCCAGCGAATTCGTTTCCCCAGTCCAAATGTTAAACCACTTAATCTTAAGTTAGAGCCTCCTGAAAATGAATTAGACCTTGAGTGATATATAGTAGCTGTAAACGCATTTGGTTTTTTACCACCAAGCCAAGGCTCAGTAAAGGATAGATTATAGGATTGAAAATTCCTTCCTGACGATTGCGCCTGAATGGACAAACGCTGACCATCGCCTGCCGGCAGTGGTGTGTACTCCTTGCCTTTAAAAATATTACGTGCCGAGAAATTGGTAAACGATAAGCCCAGGGTTCCTACAAGTTGATTATTGCCATAGCCTCCTGATAACTGCAATTGGTCGGATGGGCGCTCTTCCACATTATACTCCATATCTACGCTACCATCAACCGTGTTTGCCTTGGGTGATGGATTTAGTTTTTCCTGATCGAAATAGCCAAGTTGTGCCAATTCTCTTACGGTACGTATTACATCACTTCTATTAAACAATTGACCGGGCTGCGTGCGTATTTCGCGCAACACCACGCGATCGTTGGTTTTGGTATTGCCACGTATATATACCTTGTTGATAGTGGCTTGCTTACCTTCGTATAAGCGCATTTCAAGATCGATGCTATCATTTTCTACACGCACCTCTACCGGAGTAATGCTGAAAAAAGATATCCATCGTCCATATATAACGACTGTATATCGCGGCCACTTTGACTCATGTATAATGCTTCGTCAAGTTGCTTTTGATTGTATATATCTCCCTTCTTAATATTCAATACAGTATCTAGCTGTCCACTACGGTATTTGGTATTTCCTATCCAGGTAATATTTCTGAAATAGTATTTAGGACCTTCATATACGGTAAGGGTTAAATCGATGGACTTCGCATCATAATCTTTTATGCTATGCGAAACAAGATTAGCATCGCGCAAACCGCGCTCCTGGTATTTGGCTATTACTGCCTCTATATCTTCTTCCAGATTTGACTCAATATATTTGGATGTTTTAAAAAGGCGATACCAATGCCTTTCCTTAGTGTCTTTTAGCTTTCGTTTTATTTTAATGTCTTTTAACTCGCTGTTTCCTTCAATATAAATCTTGTTTATTTTCGTTTTGCTGCTTTTCGAAATATTGATAAACATGATTTCGCCATTGCGGGTAATAGAGTCTAACGCTGTAGTAATATTACACGTAGCTTTTAAAAATCCTTTATCAACAAAATAATTTTTTACAATACCGCTCGTAGTTTTCTTTAATGCTTCGGTTATGATATTGCCCGGTTTCAAACCCAACTTTTCGCGCAACTTATCTGCTTCCGATTTGGTGACCCCGGTAAATTTATATCGGGTAAGTTGAGGCTTTTCAGCTAATTGCAATTCGAGAAAAATGTTTTCGCCCTTTATTTCAGTTACAACAATTTTCACATCATCAAGTATCCCTTGTTTCCATAAACTTTCGATGGCCTTTGCAATGCGGTCGCCCGGCACCCTTATTTTACTTCCTACCTCTAACCCACTAATGGTAATTAACGCGCGTTCATCTAAAAACCTTAAGCCCGACACGGTTACACCGCCTATTTCATACTCTAGCGGATTGCTGTAATCTATTTTAATTATTGTATCGCGACCAAGTTGCACCTGTGCATTTACATCACTATACCCCACGAACATGGTTATCAATGTTAGTGTAAAGAAATGCGCCAGGTATGAATGCTTATTACTCAAAACTATCAATTTTATTTTTAAAAATTATTCCTCTTGTGCTCCTCCAAATCGCCTCTCTCTATTTTGAAAATCTACCACAGCTTCAAAAAAATCTTCCTTTGAAAACTCCGGCCAGAATTTTTTAGTAAAATACAATTCGGCATATGCAAGTTGCCACAGCATGAAATTACTTATACGATACTCACCACTGGTTCGTATCATTAGTTCCGGGTCGGGAATGCCGGCCGTAGTAAGGTAACTATCGATAGTTGAAGAATTAATATCGCCAATTTTAATTATTCCCTCTTTAGCCTGAGCAGCAATTTTTTTAATGGCCTCAGTAATTTCCCACTTGCTGCTGTAGCTTAAGGCTAGCACAAGTGTAAGACGCTTGTTATTGGCAGTTTGTTGTATGGTTTCAAGTAATTTTTTTCTTGCTGATTCTGGAAGGTCTTGTGTATTACCAATGGTCAATAACTTGATATCATTTTGCATGAGGGTTTTAAATTCGTTAATGAGAGATTTAATCAATAATTCCATCAGCGCATTTACTTCAAATGATGTTCGCGACCAATTTTCGGTACTAAAAGCATACAAGGTGAGGTACTGAATGCCTGCCTCGGCAGCAGCTTCTACAGCCTCGCGTACCGACTTAACTCCGGCCTGATGTCCAAAGACACGCATTTTGCCCTGTTGCTTTGCCCAGCGCCCGTTGCCATCCATTATAATAGCTACGTGCTTTGGCAATTTATCCTTGACTAGTTTATCCTTATAACTCATATTAAAAAAAGGGAGCGCAAATGTACACTATTCGAATGCACAGCTACTTTTTATTTAAAAATAATTAAACCACCTTAATGTAACTTTACACGGAATGGCTTGCAAATATTATGATAGTCTTTTTTTAGAGTAAAAGATATGCTCAGCCCACCAATAAAATACCAATCTTTTTCGGTGCTGTTGCCCCTTTGCCTCAATGCCACATTGTTGTTTAGCTGATCTTTGCTTAGATCGCTTAAAGCCGCTGCAAGTGCGCCATTCTCTGCAGCCAAAATAACTTTGTCAGCATAGTTGGTGCTTACATCATCTAAATAGTCGGTACTTGCTTTACGACCCATTCCATCAAGTGTTATTCCCCAACGATTAGCAAGCCTTATTTTAATGCCACCACCCATCGAAAACGAAGTGGATGTGCGCTTATACTTGCCTTTGGCCCCAGTAATTGATGTGCCCTGGCCTTCGGTACCGAGGGGCTGCAACAAAACAACATCGCCATTATAATTAGTTTTGGGATTAAATCTGAATATATTGAAACCAGCGCTGATAAATGGAGTTATCGTGCTTCGTGGGTTGGCAACCTGAAATTGAAAAAAGTTGAACTCCAGATTAGCACCAAACTCGGTAATAGGACTAAAATAATTTAGATTTCTATTTTTAAAATAAGCCGAATTGGTAAGGGCATCGTTACCATATACTTTAGCCCGTACAACTGACAACCTGTATGACCAGTGATTATTAAAGCAATGCCGGTAATACAAGCCAAAAGCAGGGTAAACTTTATGCACTACAAACATACTTCGGTTAATATCGGTTTTAGCAGTTGCAGTACCTCCAAATATGGCGATTTCAGAACTTTGGCCCATTAGGCTTACACTAAAAACGAATGCAAAAAATACTATTAAACCACATTTCAACATTGGGCACAAATAACGCAAAAAGCGAGTCATTTATTTTCTTGCAAACTCACAATTATCCTTTTTACTAAAAAGAGATAATGTAAAAATTAAAAAAGATTAGAAAATAGGATAGTTAACCCTGCCACGGTGCAACTTATAAGTAATGCTAATAATGGCCATCATGTAAGAGTCCTTATCGCGGGGGTCGCCACGTTGTTGCCCTGCCCCGGTTCCACCGGTATTTGGCCATGCGCCATCCGACTTGTCGCTTAGCTGGGGCGACAAAGTTCCGAAGTTTTGCTCAAGGGCAGTTTTATCGTAGTATGTTTTCGAAACATCATCCATATAATCGGTAAATGTTTTACGAATACCGTATTCAAAGGTCATTCCTACCCTGCGGTCGAACTGATATTTTACTCCCATGCCTACGGGTATGGTTAATTGAATCCGCCTGTAATGCTTCCGTGTTTCTACCAAATTCTGGCCTTCGGTGTGCAGGGGATGCAAGTTATACCAGGTATTGCCCAATTGACCTTTGGGGTTAAAATAAAAACCACCAATACCTGCAAAAATATATAGTCCGGTTTCAGAGCTCTTGCGGCCACGCACTCCTCTAAGTTTATATCGGTGGCCCATCTGCTCGCGCAACAGGAAAGCTTCAAAATTGATACTAGCTTCCCATACATTCGATTTAAAATTGAGGTTACGATAATTGCGGTAAAACTCATCGGTAAGTTTATCATCTCCGGCTATTTTCCCATAATATATATGAGGATGAATGGCAAAAGTTGGGGAAATACGATACCTCATTCCTATCTGCGCTGCTACGCGCGTCATAGAAAATTCAAGGTCACGAAAATAATTGGTGCCAATTTGATTTGCTCCACCCAAATCGCCTAAAAAATTGCTGGCACCTATACCGAAATCAAATTCGTAACGGTATGATTTCCAGCGCTTACTCACACTTCTGCGCTTGGCTTTGTATTGACTAAATGCAAGATCCGGAATAATGATGAGCGCTAATAATACCAATACTTTTCTATTCATAACAATCTGTTGAGTTCTTTTGAGGGACGTCAAAAATACAATTTATCTTTTATTAACAAGTGGTGGAGATATAAATACGGTATCCAAAATAACAAATATTAAGCCTCCTATGGTTAAATCGCGCTTTTGCCTGATTAATTTAACATTCAAGACACTTGAAATGCTATTATTTAGAGCCTGTATGTATTACAGCCTTGTAAAGGTTATAAAATCGGTGCTTTCAACTTTATCAAACCCTTGCTGACGCAGCATGGCAACTATTTGCCCGCGATGATAGGTGCTGTGGTTAAAGCAATGCATTAGCATATCGGCTACCAGGCTGCTATAGGTGCCATCATTTTTAATTGTAGGATATTGGCGCAAGGAGCTCAAATCACTTTCTGAAAAAGAAAGTACCATTTGAAGAAGTTCATTGCTATTACTAATCCAGATGTTTTTAAACACTTCAATACCAAAATTAAAATCTGCGCTTGGTGGCCATGATTTAAGTTGTAGACCTGTAAGGCGCATAATCCATACAGTTTCAGCATCGTATATATGTTGTGCGGTAAGTCTAATATTATTGAAGCTGCTAATCATTGCTGCATTGCATACTTCGTCACCTGCTTCAACAAGCCATGTTGCGACTTTCTCATTTGCCCAACAATTATAGTGCGCCATTTTAGTAAGATGAGATATCATTGTCATGCCGTGAAGGTAGTTTGATTTTTTATTTATTGAAATAATTCAACAGTGTATTTTATGAAAATGTAAGCGAGAAAAGAACTGAAAACTAACTAAAATGATTAAAGTAAGTTGTAATCAAAATCAGGTGTTATTTTAATATCGCATTGCGTAAGCAGATGGCAATTAATTTCCACACATACCCTGAATATTTTTTTTGTGGTAAATAGTAGAGTGCCCGGTGAAGCAAGTACTTAAATTTATCAAGCTTGCCTTTTTGCGCTGCTATCTCTGCAAAGGTCATATACTTATCAAACAAAAATTGATTGCGCATGTCGAGTGTCAGTATTGGTGCAAGCAGATTACCGTAATTTTCAAACAGGTGATTGATACATGCAGCATACTTATCTATATGACGTGTGTCGAGATTATCGAACATATTGTTTATGCTACGGTCGTCATGATAATGAACTACAGCAAGCGGCTCAGGCAGTTGGTAAAATTTGTGTTGAACCAACAGTCGTAACCACAGATGCATATCTTCCCATACATTAAATTCAGCAGGGAATTGATGCGTATCCAGGAATTCTCGAGGCATGCATACACCACAGTTTTGCAACAGCGCATGCCATGCCCATTGCGCAGCATGCTCTGGGCCATCGTACATTAAGCTTACCGTTTGGCCACTATGCTTTTTTATTATACTTGGCGCATAATAAAATGCAGCTTCAAAATTTTTTGAAGCAATATAATCATAAAACGTTTGTAAGTGTTGCGGCAGGTATTCATCGTCACTATCAAGAAAGCAAATAAACTCTCCGGTAGCTTTGCTAATCCCGTTATTGCGCGCTGCGCTGCGTTCAGCATTATTCTGGTAAAAATATTTTATACGCACATCTTCGAACGTACTTACTGCTTCGCGTGTCTTGTCCTTACTCCCATCGTCAATTATAATGAGCTCCCAATCTGTAAATTTTTGCGCCAGCACACTGTTGATAGTGATGGCAATCATTTTTTCGCGATTGTAGGCAGGGGTTATGATAGAGAAGAAAGGCAATTATTAAAAAGTATTATTAATGAACGAAATTGAACGATGGATATACTAGTTTGATTTTCCTAAAAAAACCATGAATAAAGATTTATTCATGGTTTACTTTTAGTTTTGATTTATTCTGATATTAAAACAGCTGTTGAATAATAACGCTGCTGTTGATTATTTCATATACTCTTCCATTGGCAAGCAAGTGCACACTAAGTTACGGTCACCGTATGCGTTGTCAACACGCTTTACACTTGGCCAAAATTTACTGTGTCGCACATAAGGCAATGGATAAGCAGCCTCCTCGCGCGAATAGGAATGTGTCCATGCCGTAGCAGTAACTTCTGCTGCGGTGTGCGGAGAATTAATAAGCGGATTATCTTCTTTGCTCCAGGTAGCATTCTCTATCATTTCAATCTCCTTGCGTATCGCAATCATAGCATCACAAAAACGATCGAGCTCTGCTTTGGGTTCACTTTCGGTTGGTTCTATCATGAGTGTACCAGCTACAGGAAAGGAAACAGTAGGTGCATGAAATCCATAGTCTATAAGCCTTTTGGCAATATCAGTAACTTCTATGCCTGCTGTATTTTTAAATGCGCGACAATCCAATATCATCTCGTGCGCGCAAAATCCGTTGGTGCCTTTGTATAATATGGGGTAATGATTTTCTAATCGTGCTTTAATATAGTTGGCGTTAAGAATTGCATGCTGCGTAGATTTTTTTAACCCATCGGCACCCAACATGCGTATGTATGCATAGCTGATATGCAATATACTTGCACTACCAAAAGGCGCAGCCGATACTGCTTTTACGGCTTTGCTTCCTCCGGTTTTTACCAATGGATGTCCGGGTAAAAACGGCATCAGATGATCAGCAACACAGATAGGTCCCATGCCCGGGCCTCCACCACCATGAGGTATAGCGAAAGTTTTATGTAAATTTAGATGGCAAACATCGGCACCAATCATTCCCGGATTGGTAAGTCCTACTTGTGCGTTCATATTAGCACCATCCATATATACCTGACCACCATTGTCATGAATAATTTTAGTAATTTCTTTTATGCCCTCTTCGTAAACACCATGTGTGCTTGGATAGGTAACCATCAAGCAGGCCAAATCATGAGCGTGTTGCTCTGCCTTAGCCCGCAAATCAGCGATATCAATGTTTCCTTTATCATCACACTTCACTACTACTATCTTCATACCACACATAACAGCACTTGCCGGATTGGTTCCATGAGCCGATTGTGGAATGAGTGCAATGTTGCGATGTCCCTGTCCTTTCGATTGCAGGTAAGCATTAATTACCAACAGCCCGGCATACTCTCCCTGTGCGCCACTATTAGGCTGCAACGAAGTAGCAGCAAATCCAGTAATCTTGCTCAGGTACGATTCAAGGTTGTGAATCATTTCCATATAACCTTCTACCTGATTGGCTGGAGCAAAAGGATGGATATTGCTAAAAGCTGCCCAACTTAAAGGAGCCATTTGAGCAGTGGCATTTAGCTTCATGGTGCAAGAGCCTAACGCTATCATAGAGTGAACCAGCGAAAGATCTTTTAATTCCAAGTGTTTAATGTAACGCAACATTTCATGTTCCATGTGATGGCTGTTAAATACCTCTTGTTGCATAAAGGTGCTTGTTCGTTGCAAGGCCTCACCAGTTTGCATAGAAGTGCCTAGTGCAAGTTTGCTAACATCTACTTTTGATTTATTTGCTGAGCTAAAAATTTCGACCAGCTTACGCACATCTTCAATGCCAGACGTTTCGTCAAAAGCAACATACACGTACTCCTCCTCACTATCCCAACGCAGGTTGTAACCTGCTTTGGTTGTATCATTTAAAATAGCATCGCGTGTATAACGCACACGTATCTTAAGTGTGTCAAAATAATTTTCAGCTTGCACATGATAGCCGAGCGATGTAATGGTATTGGCAAACAGCTTTGTGAGCAGATGTATGTTTGTAGCAATATGCCTAAGCCCATCGGGGCCGTGATATACGCCATACATACTTGCCATAACGGCAAGCAACACCTGAGCTGTGCAGATATTAGAAGTTGCTTTGTCGCGTTTAATATGTTGCTCGCGGGTTTGCAGCGCCATACGTAAAGCGCGGTTACCGGCAGCGTCAATACTTACACCAATTAACCGACCGGGTATGTCGCGCTTAAAATCTTCTTTGCATGCAAAGAAGGCTGCGTGAGGTCCGCCAAATCCAAGAGGCACACCAAAGCGCTGTGTATTTCCAACAACACAATCGGCACCCCACTCGCCCGGAGGTTTTAATAGAGTCAGGCTAAGCAAATCGGCTGCTACAACTACCATCATTTCGTTTTGCTTCCATTGAGCTACAATTGACTCGTAATTGAGTATGGCTCCATCAGCACAAGGATACTGTAAGAGCGCGCCAAAAAATTGATGATCAGGTTTTTCTTCAAATGGATTGCCTATTATTACTTCAATTCCCAATGGTTGTGCACGGGTAAGAATTACATCAATGGTTTGCGGAAAGCAGCTATCGGCCACAAAAAACTTCATGGCACTTTGTTTGGCCTTACTTCTGGAATGAAAAAACATAGACATAGCCTCGGCTGCTGCCGTAGCTTCATCGAGCAACGAAGCATTAGCTAATGGCATTGCTGTGAGGTCGCACACCATGGTCTGATAATTAAGTAACGCTTCCATACGGCCTTGCGCAATCTCGGCCTGATAAGGAGTGTAAGCAGTGTACCATGCAGGATTTTCGAAAATATTTCGAAGTATTACCCCGGGAACGATGGTACCATAATATCCCAAGCCAATGTAATTTTTGTACACTTTATTTTTATTTGCCAACTCCCTAATGTATTGCAGATACTCCTTCTCATCCATTGCAGGAGGAAGCACAACATCTTCGCTAAGGCGAATTGCCGGTGGTATGGTTTTATCAATAAGTTCTTCCACAGATTTTACTCCGATGGTGTTTAGCATTGCCTGTATATCTGAAGCATTGCAGCCTAGGTGCCTGTCGGCAAATGAATATTTTGACATTTTTACTTTTTTGGAGATGCGAAATTAAAAATTACTTTGCATTGTGACCTTTTTTTTTGTTGCATATACCTACACCTTTTTTAAAAAAACGCCAAAACCTCCATGGTTACTAGAGCTTAACACCCACCCCACCTTTAGGCTTAAAAAAAACGTGAGACATTTGTTGCAGATTTACCAACATCAACTTAGAAAACTTTATCATCAATTATAAACAAGGCCCTCTATCATAATGTTTTTAATTGCAACATAATTGCAAAGGTATAAGCAGAAATTTTCAATTTTGCCAAAGCACATTGTGCATAATTCATTCCTTTATTAAACAAAGGATTAAATTGCAATAATCAATTTTGCAAAGTTACATTAGAGCCTGTTTAAAATTTATATGATTTGTTTCCTTAAGGCGAATATTACGATTATCTTCGTTATGTTTTTGGCTCATAGTTGGTTGCTTTGTACTGCAAAACATGCCTTGCTAATCAAAATATTCGCTATTAATAAATTCAAACTATAAATCTTAAACAGGCACTTACAAAAAAAAATAAATGGACTCGAAGAAGAACGAAAAACTGGTATTCAGGATGATAATGATTATTTCGGCTGTAGTGTTTGCTACGGTGGTTGTGCTAAACCGTAAAGTGCTGCCCCGTCCCGATGATGCGCCCGCATGGGCATACAACCTGCCTGCCTTAAATGCACTTATTAATGGCACTTGCACATTGTTGCTTTTGTTATCATTTTACTATATCAAGAAACGGAATATTGTAATGCATAAACGCATCAATATTATTACTTTTTGCATGTCTTCGCTTTTTCTTGTTTCGTATATTATGTACCATTATCTGTGTGACGAAACACATTACCCCAAAGATAATCCTGTAAGGCCTTACTACCTGGCAATTCTATTTTCGCATATTGTACTTGCTGCGCTGGTCATGCCCATGGTACTGTTGTCATTTTATTATGGTTTGTATAACAAAGTAGAAAAGCATCGCAAACTTGTAAGATTTACCTTTCCAATATGGCTGTATGTAACAATTACTGGTGTGGTAATTTATTTAATGATTTCGCCTTTTTATCAGCATTAGGAGCCTGGTTAATATTATCTGATTGTTTTTTTTTCGCATATTTTTTTTCGCAATCAGTTTTATAGTCTTAATCTAACGCGAGCTTAATACATAGAATAAAAAAAATGGTATTTCTTTGAAAAAACGAAAATATTCAAAATTAAAATTTCCAATTGTAAAAAATAATCACGTTACTTTGTAATTACATAAAAATTCGGACACCCAAATTGTTCTTTGCATTAAATGTTCTCCCTAATATTTACAAATTAAAAAAAAAACGTATGAAAAATGAAGTAATTTTACTTTTCACAATGCTATTTTTTGTACAAAGTAATTTGTCAATCGCCATTTGTTTTCACCAAGCTAATCAGTGGAACATCAGAAGCCCGATCTTTTATTCAATTAAAAGATTCGGGCTTTTTAGTAGTCGGAATGCATAATATCAGTATTACCCTTCCAACATATTTTAGTTTTGCATATAGGTTAGATAAATATGGCAATGAGATTTGGACAAAGATTTATCAAAATATTTTTATTGCTAGTGACATTGAAATGTTAAACGATACTTCTGCAATTATCACTGGTAAATATGCCAACAATCCAAACATTACTTTTACCATTATTGATTTAAATGGAGATAGCATAACTTCCATTGAATATATTGACTCAGGTACTGATATCAGTAGGTTAATTAAAAGAATTAATAATAACGAATACTTGCTTAATAATGTATCTATTAACAATTATGCATTTCAGGTATTAGACTCAAATTTTAATGATGTTTGGCACGATTATGCAAATTTCGGATTTGCAGGTTTTATTTATCCAGATATAGACAATGGATATTTCGCATGTGGATATAGCGATGGCTTAATTGACCCATATCAAGTGCAAAGAAGAGATAGTAATGGAACCATTATTTGGAATAGAAACTACGGCAATTTATGGAATAACTCTACGCCAGACTTGTATGCTACCGGAGTTGTATGTGAAGACAGTAATTATTTAATAGGATGTGATAGAGGTGAATACGAATTGATGAAATTAGATCGCAATACGGGCGATACTTTATGGACAAAAAATATAAATGCTGGTTCTAACGAATCCTATATTTTTCCATTATCTTATAATCGTTTTATTTTTCCCGGTGATGTGAGCTCTTTTAAATATTATTTAATAGATCAGAACGCTGATACTATAAATAGTTTCAAAACTGCATGTGTAATAAACTATGCAAAACAAACTTATAATGGGGGATTTGCATACTGTGGCTATTTTTGGAAAAACAATACTTATTATTCGTGCCTTATTTCATGCGACTCCCTCGGCAACACCATTTTCACCAGTCAAATAGAATTGCCACAGCAAGATGAGGTGAGTGCGTTTCCAAATCCGGCAGATGATTATGTAACCTTTGCATGGCCAACTGTAAAGCAAAACAAACTGGTAACCCTTACCATATACGATGCACAGGGTATTGTGCATTTGCAAAAAATGATTGCACCACAAGAACAAATAAATATAAACCAACTTGCCAACGGCATTTACAATGCGGTAATAAGTAATGGAGAAAGACAGATGCGTACGAGGTTTGTGGTGGTGCGGTAGAAGTAAGGTAGCTTTATGCCCCTTGCAACAATAAAGTGCTGCTGTTGTAAATTAAACAGCATTTCCAATTTGAGAAACAGGTCAAGTTTTATATATTTGTTTTCCTGATACGAATTACGATTATCTTAGTTATGTTTTTAACCCATCATATGCATCTATTACCTATAAATACATGCCTTGCAAATAAAAAATTCATACCTGCTAAATTCAAAATATATTAATAATAATCAGCATTAATTCTTCGATATCACTTTAAGAATATCATTCCCAAAAGCGAAAGCCATTAAGGATAGCAGAATAACCATTCCTACTATTTGAGCACGCTCCATAAACTTATCGCTAAGCTTACGATGTGTAATAGCTTCCCACAATAGAAATACTACATGTCCACCATCGAGTGCAGGAATTGGAAGTATATTCATAAATGCCAGCACCATGCTTAGTAATCCGGTTAGTGTCCAGAAACGTAACCAATCAAAATCGCCACCAAATATGGTTGCTATACCTATTGGCCCTTGCAATGAATCTTTTACCTTTTCTTCGCCTTTAAAAATTTTGCCAAGCCCTTTAATGTTGCTTGTAATTGCTTCGAATGCATCTTTTACACCATATGAAAAAGCAGAGGCTAAGGTATAAGGCTGTTTTACAAAGTCTTGTTTGTAATCGCATTTTTCCTGAGGCATAATTCCAATTTTTCCCTCGGGGGTTATTTCCACATTGATGACTTGTGGGCTACCCTTTCGCTCAATAGTTATTGGCACTGTTGTACCTTTAAATGCATGTAACACGCTAACCAGATCCCACGCATTATTTATTCGCGAATATTTTATGGCAACAAACTTATCGCCAGCCATAAGGCCGGCTTTAAAAGCATTCGACTCTTCGGTTACTTTTTTAATAAAGCACTTGATGGAGTCAGGTGCTATGTATTGTGCACGAAGGCTTTTATCAATGTCTCGGTAAAATGTGGAAGGAACTTCGATGGTTTTTGAACTTCCATTGCGTTCAATTTCTACTTCAGCACCCATGATTACCGTGGCCGAATACAAATCATCAAACCTTTCAATGGATTTACCGTTTACGCTAATTATTTTATCACCGTTTTCAAATCCAATTTTTTGCCCTGCAGGATATGCAACAATACCCTGTTTATTAACCTCATCTACCGTGGCAAATTCTTTTTTAAGAAAAAAGAGAAGACATGTAAAAATAACTACGCCAAGAATTACATTCATCGTTACTCCACCTATCATAACTATCAAACGCTGCCAGGCAGGCTTGCTGCGAAACTCCCATGATTGCGCGGGTTGTTTTAATGCTTCGGTATCCATGCTTTCATCAATCATACCAGCTATTTTTACGTAGCCTCCTAAAGGCAACCACCCGATACCATACTCGGTGTCGCCAAACTTTTTGCTGAATAATTTAAAATTCCAGGCATCAAAAAAGAGATAGAATTTCTCTACCTTAATTCCAAAGGCACGTGCTGCCCAAAAATGTCCTAATTCGTGTAATGTAACTAATATGGAAAGCGCCCCAATCAATTGCGCAGCCATGATAAATCCTGCCATTCTATTTTTTTTAACGAAGTGCAAATTTAATCAAGACTTTGGGCATAGCAACCTTTGCAAAAAGAAAAAGCCCCACACATGGCGGGGCTTCACTATATTATAACTAAAAGCTGATTGCTTAATTAATGGTAAGTCGCTGCGTAAAAACACCTCGCTCAGTTTCAACTTTTATAAAATAAAAGCCATTATCCTTATTAGTTAGGTTTAAGGAATATTTGCCTGGTGCAATTTTTTCGGCAACAACATCTTTTACTAAGCCTCCAACCATGTTATATACTCGAATGGTTGGTTCGCGCAAAGGCATATCGGCAAAGGTTAGCTGAACCACACCTTTACTTGGATTAGGAAACAAGCTAAACATACGGTACTTATCAATTGAAGGTATGCTGCTTGAATTTTTTATTACCGAAAAATCATCGAAGGCCATGTTACCAACTGATTTATCATAAAAGAACTTCACATGAATGGTACCTGCAGGTAAAGCATAACGCTTGAACACTCCAGGAATATTAGATTGCGGATTAGGGAAAATATATGAATCGAGTAAATTCCATGTAGTTCCATCAGTAGTTGTGTAAACATACATAGTACTTAAGGAGTCGGTTCCATTACCTTTTGTCCAATAAGTAATACTATCTGCATTGGCAAAAGCGGGAGACACCGCAGTTGCGCTGTCCCATCCAAATTTATATGAATTTGGTCCGCTGGGTCCGGAACTTTGTGTGCTAGTATAATAACTAAAAGCACCTACATAAGTTAGTTGCCATCCGTTATAATTGGGTCCTGAAGTACTGTCGTATGTATTAAAGTTGTCGTAAAATAAAATGGTCTGAGCCTGACTGGCTGAGGCCATTCCGATTACAAGTAAAAACAGAAGTATTAGTTTGCGCATAAGGCATTTAGGTTTTAATTGGTACAAATATAAGTATTACCTTCCAAAAACGTTGCCTAACGCATTAATTTTTGGTTAAGCAAATTTCAATTAATTAGCAATGCTGCTTTCAAGAGCTACACTATCAATAAAATATTTGGTGTCTCCTTGCCAGGGGAAATTGTAAATCACTTCGTCATAGAATAATACTACTTTCTTACCTTGAAACGATTCCAAATTTTGATATACCTCTTTGTTTTTTACCGAAAACGCCCAAATCTTATTTGGCAATAAACTTCCTTGTCCATCATCACCAAAACCAGAAATATTTAATTCGCCTTCATAAGTTTTAAACACATAGCCCTTGTTCGAAATCTTTATAAGTATTCCACTGCGACTGCCTTCGCTATAAGTAAAGGTGAGGATAAAATAGGCAATAGCGGCAAGTACAGCTAAAGTCAGAAGCAACTTTAATTTCCACCAGCTTTTCTTTTTGGCAGGCGGAGTTGCGGGTTTTGTAGTATCGGTTGAAGAGGTAGTGCTCATAGAAATATTATTTTTTATTGTATGCGGTCATAGTACGTTCAAGTCCTGTAGCCATAAAACTTTTTATGATATCGGTGGCAGTCGATATGCGTTCGGTTAATGCCTTTTGTTCTTCGGTGTTCCATTTGCTCAGCACATAATTTACTTGCCGGCCTTTGGCAAATTCGCTTCCTATGCCGAAACGCAATCGCGCATAATCAACCGTATTCAAGGTGGCCTGTATATCTTTCAATCCATTGTGTCCGCCATCGCTGCCCTTTCCTTTAAGGCGAATTGTTCCAAATGGCAATGCTAAATCATCGGTAACTACAAGCAAATTCTGAATTGAAATTCTCTCTGTTTGCATCCAATAATTTACTGCTTTGCCACTCAGATTCATATATGTAGTTGGTTTAATCAAGATTGCTGTTTTGCCTTTCCATTTGGCTTCGCTAACCATAGCGAGGCGGTCCGTTTTAAAGGTGAGGCTATCCTGCATGGCCCAATTATCGAGTATGCTAAAACCAATGTTGTGTCGGGTGTATTCGTATTCTTCACCAATATTTCCCAACCCTGCAATTAAAAATTTCATTTCTTCTGCAAACTATATCACACAACAAATTTATAGGCTGAAGCCTTATTCTTTAGCCGATAGTTTTATTACCTCTTCTAACAATTTTAATTCATCACCGGGAACATAACTGGTGTGCTGATGAATAATTTCGCGCTTACCATTCAGTATCAGAGTAAAGGGAACATTCGTAATATTAAGGGCACGTTTAAAATCGCTATTGGCATCAATGTAAACTTCGTATGGCCATGCCTTACCATTTACAAATGGTTTTACACTATTCATGGTTCGGGCATCATCAATAGAGATAGCCACAACTTTAACTCCTGTTTTTTCCTGCCACTCGGTATATACTTCGCTTATAGCATTAAGCTCATTTACACAAGGCTTGCACCAGGTTGCCCAGAAGCTAACTATCATTGGTTTGTCGCCATTAGAGATGCTGTCGGTAGTAACAATTGTGCCATTTAAGCTTTTTACATTTACACGGGGCAAAGTGCTTGCCTGCTGCGCAAAAGTGATAACCGATACCAACATTAAGATTGCGGCTAAAAGACTTTTTTTCATATTCGATACTTTGATTTTTTTAATAGAAGGTCTGGAGAATTAATCGTGCCAAAATTATATTAATTTATCATGTGTTGCGGCAAATTCATTCATTATTTACCAAAGGCCTAATTAGAATACAAAAGTGCAGTTTATTAAAAGGTAAGTTGCAAGCTACCACGAATACCAAATTGTGCTGGGGCTTTGCTCAATGTTCCAAATCGCTCTTTATACTTAGCAATGTATTCTTTGTTAATGTACGTTTGTCGCCACAGGAAGTCGATGCGAATAATTTTAAATATATTTTCTATGCCAACCCCGGTTTCAAAATATGGCTTACTCTTGAGTGAACTAAATGCAGACGGGTCTTTTAAAATTAACCTGTTTTTTTCGGAAAGGCTTCCATAAACAATGCGGGCGGTGGCTACCTCACGCCATTTTAGTTTTCGCAACAGGGGGAATTTGTCCAAAAATATTCCATTAAAGTGATGGGTAGCAATCACGCTTAAATAGGCATCACTTACAAATTCATAAAAATTCATAAGGTTGTAGGCTGCATAATCATAAAAATAAGATTCGTTTCCTTGATGTACTTGGAGCAAAGGATAAGGCACGGTCCCAAAAATTTTTCCTGCTTCTGCAATCATGTAGGTATATCCAAAGGGTTTAAACGAAATATCATCGGTAACCCGAATGCTTACTTTATGGTAAGTAAAATCACTATTAAGAACTCCTTTTAGTCCAACTGTATAATTAGCTTGAATAATAGGCCATCGTGACCCAATGCTAATGCGGTCAACTTTGCCGGCAACAAACTTTTCGCGATAATAAAATCGTGTATAAAAACTTACTTCCGAGCTATTAAGAAATTCGCGTGGTGCCGCATTCGTATCGCTCATGGGATAGTAAGCATAACTTAGAGGCGCAATAGGACTTAATTCGCTTTTTGTAAATGAGATACGATTACTAAATCCATCAAACCATTCGCGTTCAAGATAAATTTTCTGTGTAATAATTTTGGTTAGCTTGGTAGCAGGCGATCTTCTGAAAACAGACGATAAAATATTATCGTCCTGAAAAGCATTATCACTTTGCCCCAATTGTCTTATATCATCGCGATAGTTGAGTCCAATGGTAGTGCGAGGTTTTCGATCAATAATATATCGTAAGCCACCACCGAATTTAAAATCCTCATCTTTAAAACCATATGCAACATATCCCTCCAGTTGCAGACGTTCGCTAATCTCATTGCTGGTGCGGCCTCCCAAGCGCAGGCGAAACCCTTCGTAGGTATTAAAACTGGCAAAGGTAAAGTAGGGGCCAAACTCTAATGCGCCAAAATCTTTGTATCCGGTAACAAATAGTGTAATTAAGTCTACATACGTTTTAAAAGCAGGCAGGCTTTTTATAGTGTCTACCATGGCATATATCTGCTTTTCGCGTGCGTTCAAACTATCATGCCGCGCATCATTCCAAAAGACTTCACCTTTTTTCTCGCTGCCTTCGAGCACACGAATATTTTCGGCAGGTGTAAAAATTTTATCGTCTATTTTTTGATTAACAATATACTTCTTATACGAACCTGTCTTACGGCCAATCATGCCCAGACCATCTTCTTTGGTTGCAAAATCTATTACAAGAATATCGCGGCTTTGCATCCACAAGGTATCGTGCAGGCAAGTGTATTCCTGCACTATGGCCATATCGTTGATAAAATTAATGTTGGCATCTTCGGCAATGCGCATAGTCATCTTCTTAATGGCGAATGTGGTATCGTGTACCCAAAAATCTCCTGTGAAGGTGAGCTCTTGCTTTCTGCGTGGCTTAAATTTCATCTTGTAACACCACCGTCCATCCAACGATGCACTATCGGTTAAGTAATATTTGTAATAGGCTTGTCCAAATCCCGATATGGGACTGATAAAATCTTTTCCAAACAAATAAATAAAATTGTTATATACATTAATATTTTGGTACATATCTCCCAGAAACTGCGTTACGGTAGCATTCTCAAGCCCTGATACTTTACTTGCTTTAATTACTTCCTGAGTAGTTTTAGGGCTGTTTTTAAAATAAAAATCGCTGAGGTTTTCAGTGATAAAAAATGGAAGAAAAGGTTTCTCATTGCTTTCTGATGAATCCATCTTTTCGAAAATGAAACTAAATGGTTTTACCACCCTGGAGTTTTTAACTTTGTCAGGAATATTAGTCATATCAAATTCGAGCTTGCTATATACCTCGCATTGATAGTATTCGAGATTACGTTTATTGTTAGCGTCTTTGCGTTCAATTATTTTTTTAAGCATAATATCAGCAGGGTTCTCTCCTGCTTTAACTACTACCTCGAGCAACTCTACCCTATTTACCTTCATTAATACGTTAATAACCTGGGTTTGATTTTTTTTAACCGGCATGGCTACTTGCTTATATCCTACAATACTGAATAATAAGCTGTCGGAAGGGGTATTTGTTTTGATGCTATAAGCACCATTAAAATCGGTATTGACACCGGCCTGCGACCCTTTAAATACAACCGCAACAAAAGGCAGTGGTTCATTTGTAAGTTCATCAGTTACTTTACCGGTAATGATGGTTTGAGCAAAAAGTACGTTTGTAAAGAATAATAAGAAAAAAAGGAAACTTGTTTTCAGCATAACAAATATAATTCGGAACCACTTGCAAATATCTTAATTGCTGTGGCAAATAAAGATAAATAATTTCAATTTAAATTAAGAAAGAGGCAGTTAAAGAGCAAAAAAATGAGGAGAAATAAACTTCAAACCAACTTGCATGATAATCATGTAGAGTAAAAAGCAAGTATTCAAGATGCTGTCTTTGCTGCTTCTTTAGTTGGTTGATTTGTTGACTCCTAAAAAATGGCTTGCCGTTTTTAGATTATTAAATTGCAAACCCTGAGCAAAAATGGATCTACAGAACTACTCTTCTATTGACCACTGAACCCGCAATCAAATTGATCCCACTTGCAGTTCCCGCCCTTCTTGTCTATAGTTATTTTTACTTTTCAAAAGTGTGATTTTTCTCTTGATTTATACTCTTAATAAATCGCAGAAAAGCGTTTTCAAACTTGGAGAGATTATTTACAAAAAACTCATTCTTTCTCACTCACTGATTGTCATTAATTAAACTCACATCTCGAAGTTCGTGCTTTATTCACACATATTATTCTATGGTAATTCTTTCTGCAATTGTGAATTGCCATATGCATGTTCATCACCATCTATACTTTTTAATATTTATTTGCAGTCGCTTAACTTTTATTTACTACTGTTACCTTTTTTTTAGTTGGAGTTTTGGTCTTAGCAGGCAATGACTTTAGAGCATCTTTTGCATTTAATGACGTTACTACTTTTTTTCCAGTTTTTGACTCCAATTCCAACCTTGCTACTTTAGCTACATTGCCTCCTGGTTTCGCTATCTTTTTGCTTTCTTCAAAACCTATTGGGTTAAAGGCAGCTGAGATTTCTTTGGTAGAAGCTTCAGCCAGCATATTCAGAATTAATTCTGTGTTAGTCATATTATCTCGTAGGTTCTCTTTTTTCTATCCCTTAAAGACTTTATACTGCGTAGTGGTTTTGTCACTCCATGCCTTTGTAATAATATTCCTAAGCGCAGCAAATTGCTGTCCTTCTTTTAAGCCTCTTTTCTTCCATTCATCGATAAGTTCTTTTCGTATTTCAATACTTTTTAGCCGTTGGTTTATCCGGCTTTTAGAATAGCTCAATTTCAGATATTACTCTAATACCCTGTCTATGCATAGTTTAGGGTCTTGCATTTCAACGAGCCTTTCTGATGCAACGTGTGCCAACCATCGTTCAAATGGTTCTGCTTTGGGCGAAGGAATGGATTGTATTAAACGAAAAAGTTGTTCGGTATCTGCTACATCGGTCTGATATAATTTACCATCGGCTGATTGCATTTTCAGTTGTCCGATTTTTTCGGACAACTCACTACCATCCTTTTTTAGATTGGCTTTAGGGTCGCTCCAATACTTTCGAGGTGGCGGTCAGTTCCAGTAAGCATTTTCTATCACATCCACAATGGAACTATACTACTTCTCTTGCTCCACATCCCAAATGGTGCGTACTTGCGTTTCTTCAAATAATTTTATGGTGGCTTCCTTTGTCATTTGTTTATTGGATGGTTTCAATTTTATTTAATTTTATGTGTTTTGGGTTTGATGTTTTGTTTTGGGTTCTGTGTTTTGGGTTTTGTTTTAGATTATAAAGTATTCATTTTCCTTCAAAATGTTTAGCGGGTAAATCAGCTTTGTGCAATGTCTTTTTTCGTTTATCATTCGAAGTTCTATTTGTGTTGTTCTGCTTATAAAGTCGCTGCTAATACAAGGTTAAGAACATTGTAATTAGTTAGAAGTACTAAGTTTAAAAATTCGACTTTCTCCCTCCTTAATAATTCTGACAATTAAATGTTGTGGAGGCAGCAATCCTTCCACTTTCTCGGGCCATTCGATAAGGCATATATCGTGACCATAAAAATATTCTTCGTAGCCAAGGTCATAAAATTCGCGATGCGAATTCAACCGATAACAATCGAAATGATAGATTAACCTGCCCGATTCGCTCACATACTCATTTACAATGGCAAAGGTTGGACTTGCCGTTGCTTGCATTACACCAAGCTCATTACAAATCAATTTGATGAGTGTGGTTTTGCCAGCACCCATTTCGCCATAAAATGCGACTACCGGATACTCCTTTAGTTTGTCTGCAATAGCATGAGCAACTATTGGTAATTTTTCTAATTCGGATATTTTATATTCTTGTAGTGTCATCGGCTGCAAGAATACTTAATAATTAAGATGGAAAAAAAGATAATTCCATTGACTGCTATTATCCAACCATGCATTGCTAGCATTTACAACGCATTTACCATTTCTAAATAAATAATGAACATACCCCTGCTTCTACTTCACCACTTGCAAAAACATATTTTATTCATGTTAAATTGTATTACTTTCACAACTCAAAAAATTTATTTAAATGAATATTAAAAAACTATCATTCATTATTGTTGCCATTATACTAAGCAACTTTGCGCAGGCACAACCCCAATGGCAATTATATGGCGATCTCAATGGTGGCATGTGCAACAAGTTGCAGGAAGTTGATGGCGATCTTTTTGCTGCATTCGAATTTAATCAGGCTGCAGGTGGTATTTGGCGCACACAAAACAATGGCCAATCGTGGATTGAAAAAACAGCAGGCCTCAACTCTAATCATGTGCGCGATATTGTTAACTGGAATAATACGCTTGTTGTAGCAACCTATGATACCGTGTATTATTCAACCGATAAAGGCGATACCTGGAATCCGATGAACAATGGCCTTATTCAATATACAGGCATGATAAATTTGTGTGTACACAATAATAAATTGTATGGTAACATGTCTACACCAGGTGGCCTTAGCGAAATCTGGAAATTAGATGTGCTTAATGGAAACTGGACCAACACGGGATTTTCGCTGTTTAGCACCAACTACTATGTAACCAAACTGGAATCGATAGGAAATGCCATATATGCGCTAACCAACTGGCAGTACTGCCTTTTAAAATCCACTGACGAAGGTGTTACCTGGAACAATGCTTCAAATGGTATTGCCTTTAATGTAAGTGCCTTAGCCTTAGGTGGACGTAATGATACCCTTTACCTATCGGCAGGTAGCGACATTTATAATTCATTGGATGGCGGACAATCATGGAATCAAGCCTCTAATGGACTGTTTGGGCAAATTGCTACTTTCAATTTTCTGGTGGATGGCAATACAATTTATTGTATTGCTTTTGATTCGCAACTTTCAGCAGCTCCATTTGGTGGAGGCACCTGGACTACGGTTGTAAATTCGGGTCTCCCTCAAAAAGTATTGTGCCGCTCGTTTACCAAATATAACGGAAGCTATTTTGTTGGCATTATCGAAGGCATTTATAAATCGAGCGGAGGAGTGAATAGTTTTGCAAAATCATCTACCGGAATAACCAATACCATCATCCAAAAAATATTCAAACGTGGAAACGATTTTCTGGCAAGTCTCTCGAGCCAAGCTGGAATTTATGCATCAACCAATAATGGTGTCAATTGGGCAGCTACCAATAATTCGAACAACGATGTTATTTTGGATTTTGCCTATTTCAATAATGAATACATTGCAGGTGGATTTGGTACAATTTATAGATCGCCAACTGCTATGGGCCCCTATGCTATGTCTTTTAGTTTGACGGGTGGTATTACCAAAAAATTTATGAATTGGGGTAGCGAATTATACATGACCACCAACAATGGCATATGGAAATCGACAGATGCCATCACTTGGACCAACGCTAATAATGGCCTGCCGGCAAATGTTACTTATGATGATCTTATAAACATTGGCACTACATGGTTTACAACACAGAGCGATGATGTTTATCGCAGCACGAATGCAGGTCAAAGTTGGACCCTAGATAATGCCGGAATTGTTTCACCTTACTTTCAGCGAAAATTACTTGCTAATGGAAATCGTGTTTGGCTTTGCGAACTTGGATTTATACACAGCAAGCTATTGACTGATTCGGCATGGCAACTTGTTAACCTGCAATACTCGGGTACCAGAGAAATAATCTATTATCAAGGCAACCTGATTAGTGGCGATAGGATATCGATAGATGACGGAGCCCATTGGCAAAACTATAATGATGGGTTTAAAAATGATTTGGGAGCAATTTCAGATATTCGTGAAGATAATGGAAAATTATATGCAGCTACACAAGGCTCTTCGCTATGGTCGCGCGATGCGGTGCTGAATATTACTAATGTTCAAACTTCGGCATCTTCGCTTTGTAGTGGTACTAGCCTGAACGTAAGTTTCTCCAGTGCACTCACTTTTAATAGCGACAACACTTTTTATGTATTGTTGAGCGACAGCAACGGCTTTTTTGCCAAGGCTGATACCATTGGGTCATTAATGGCTACTACAGCCTCCTCTATTGCCTGTTCTATTCCTACCAATGTGGCGCAAGCCAACAATTACAAGATTAAAGTTTTTTCAACTTCGCCAGCCGTTTTAACCGAGACCATGCTTGTACCGGTTACCATATACGCTAAAGCAAAAATACAATTGCAACCAGCCAATCAAAAAACTTGTGAAAATCAAAATACTGCTGTTTACTGTTATGCTACCGGCAGCAACCTGCAATATACCTGGCAGGCTGATACTGGAACCGGCTATTTTAATTTACAAGCAAACAGTTATCATGTTTCGGTAAATCAGCCCCTGATGTACCTTACCAATCCTCAGGCATGGATGGATGGTAATAAATACCGTTGTATTGTTTCGGGCGAATGCAATTCGGTTGATACCAGCACTGCCGTTACACTTAACGTAAGTAATGTTTATGCCTCCATTATCCAACAACCCACAGATAGTGCGATATGTGAATTCTATAATGCTGCTTTTACGGTTGCAGGCAACAACATATCATCTTATCAATGGCAGGTGGATATGGGTAGCGGCACCTATACTGACTTAAGTAATAGCTCAACGTATATAGGCACCAAAACAAGCCAATTATATATACAATCGGCAGCAGTAGCGTTGAACGGGTATAAATACCGTTGCAAACTTGGTGAGTGCTCCTACTCCAACGAGGCAACCTTATATGTAAATTCGAACACAGTAATAAATGCGCAACCACAAGATGCTTACTCTTGCGGTACCGGCATGGTGGTATTTCAGGTAAAGGCAATTGCTTCGGGTATTATTTATGAATGGGAAGTTGACAGCCTTAATGGCTCAGGGTTTCAGTTCGCAACAAGCAACTCGGTTTATAACGGCTCCTCAACAAATCTACTACAGCTCACTAATGTTTCGGCATCAATGAATGGCTTTAAGTTTCGCTGTGGAATATATAACTCATGTAATTTCACTGTTACCTATACCCAGGAAGTGATCCTGAACTATAATGCGGCTCCTTCAATTACTTTACAGCCTGTCAATCTAAGTATATGTGAGAACGCTAACGCTCAATTCGTTGCGCAAGCCGCTGCTGCCACCACTTACTTATGGTATATAAATTCAGGAAACGGCTGGAGCCCACTTGTTGATAGTGGAAATGTAAGTGGTGTCACCAATGATACCTTGCAGCTTGGAAATGTAAATACAAGTTATAACGGTGCCCGTATACGCTGCCTCATTGGAGGCTGTGCGTTTAGTGATAGCGCTTCGCTAATAGTAAATACAAATCCGATAGTGACCCTTGCCACGCAGCCAACCATTTGCTTATACAATGGTGCCATCAACTTAACCGGAGGAAGCCCGTCAGGTGGAACTTACAGCGGAACAGCTGTAAACAATGGATTTTTTGACCCACTTGCTGCCGGTGTCGGAATACACGCTGTAACTTATATCTATACAGCAAGCAATGGCTGCGCAGATGCAGCCATTGGCACCATAGGTGTTGACAACTGCTTATCTATACCAGAGAAGGATGCGATGGATATTCTGGTATTTCCCAATCCAACTAATACAGGCATGGTAACAATACGCACAACTTCTGCTAGTGATGGTACGCAACTAATACTTTCCGATACACATGGCAGGATTTGCTTACAGCAACCACTGCTTACAAACGAAGTTCAGCTTAACATTGAAAAACTCAGCCCCGGTGTTTATAACCTGCTGCTATATTCAAAAGAAAATAGAATAGTTAGACGAATAGTAAAATTATAAAAGAGTCTTGTGGCTTGCTTTTGAACTTGTTTCAAAGCCCGCTTTAAGAAGTATACTATTAGGACTGGTTGTTGAATATCTATATTAAACGATAGTTCATTTTACTATTAGTCTAACTTCTTACTCAGCCTTACCATCTCTAAATGCAAATTATTCAGCGCATTTTAATCCCAATACACCCCAAACCCCTTAAGGGGCTTGCCTTTACTCGGATGGCTGATTTGCTTTATTTAATTTTTTGTTTCAGTTGATTGATTGTGTTTTCGATTTCATTCTATGCATCGGTGATTTGGTTTAGGATAATTTCATTGGTAAAGCGAATTTCATAAATACCTTTTTCATTCAATAATTTGGTGCGCTCAATATCGTATTCCTTCTGAGTTACATTTTGATGTACTTTGTGATCTACTTCAATCGAAAATTTCAAATTGAATTGGCTTTGCTGATAAATGCAGATTTTAAAAATATTTCTTACTCATATAAAACAAATTTTACATAATCCCTGAATTTAAGCCCCTTAATGGGTTTGGGGTGCATTTGGGCCTGTACAACACCCTTTACTTTCAAAAAAAAATCCACTCAGCATAAATACAAAACATAAATCGCAAACAGGTTCTAAATTTTCTTTGCATCATTCATGCACTTTGTTGTTATTTGTTTCCTCAAAAAAAAACAAAACGATGTATACTGGAATGCTACATACACACAAGTTGAGTGTGATCTTATTCTTAGTTCTTTATCTGATAAAAACTGCTTTGCTTATTTTTGGTAAAACTGAGCTGCTTACCCGTGTTACCAAAGCAACACGCATTACCGAAATGATTATAAGCACCTTGTTCTTGGCCACGGGCATTTACTTATTAATATATACCGGCAATAAAGGTGCATGGTTATGGGTAAAATTAATTGCTGTAGCCACCAGCATTCCTCTTGCCATTATGGCCTTTAAAAAACAGAATAAAAATCTGGCATTACTTTCACTTATATTCATTGTATATGCTTACGGTGTCAGCGAGAGCAAGAACCTCATGTTTAGTAGTGCCAAGCCCGATTTGCCTGCTGGTACAGACCTTAAAGCGGGAGAAATAATATTTGCTAATCAATGTGTAAACTGTCATGGTAGCGATGGCAAACTTGGGTTGAGTGGTGCTAAGGATTTAACTGCAAGCGCACGCACCCATGCAGAGAAAGTTGAAATTGTAACGCATGGCAAAAATGCCATGCAAGCTTATGATAAAATGCTGAGTGCTGAGCAGATAGAAGCGGTGGTTAGCTACGTAGAGACTTTAAATAAATAATAAAACACCAAGTTGCCAAAACACATACAGCGCTTAGCTACAGACGAACGCGCCATACTGATAGGAGTTTCGCTCAAGAGCAATGCCGATGAACTTATTACAGAATACCTGGACGAACTAGCGTTTCTTGCCGAAACAGCAGGAGCAAAAGTAGTCAAACGCTTTACCCAAAAATTAGACTATCCAGACCAGCGAACCTATGTTGGCTCAGGCAAGTTGGCAGATGTGGCAGCATTTATTGTGGCCGAAAATATAGACCTGGCCATTTTTGATGATGAGTTGAGCCCTGCTCAACTGCGCAACATTGAAGGCAGCATTAAGTGCAAAGTACTTGATCGTACTGGATTGATACTTGACATATTTGCCAAGCGTGCGCGTACCGCGCAAGCAAAAATACAAGTGGAGCTAGCGCAGTACCAATATTTATTACCACGACTTACACGCATGTGGACACACCTTGAAAAGCAACGTGGTGGTATTGGTATGCGTGGCCCCGGAGAAACAGAAATAGAAACCGACAGGCGCGCAATCCGAAACAAGCTAAGCATATTAAAAGTAAAGCTTGCTGATATTGATAAGGTAAATAACACCCAACGAAAATCACGCGGCAATGTGGTGCGCAGCATTAATAGGTTATACCAATGTTGGCAAATCTACCCTGATGAATCTGTTGAGCAAGAGTGATGTGTTTGCCGAAAACAAATTATTTGCAACATTAGATACAACAGTGCGCAAAGTGGTGTTGTCCACCATTCCTTTTCTATTGAGTGATACAGTTGGGTTTATACGCAAGTTGCCGCACGACCTGGTAGAGTCGTTTAAATCTACCTTAGATGAAGTGCGCGAAGCGGATATCCTCATCCATGTGGTAGATATTTCGCATACCGGATTCGAAGAACAAATAAATGTAGTAAACCAAACACTGGTAGAACTGAATGCTGCCGATAAGCCTACCCTTCTTGTTTTTAATAAAATTGATGCATATCGGTTTTCCCCTAAGGAAGAAGACGACCTTACTCCAATGACAAGAGAAAATATTTCGCTTGAGGAATTGAAACGTACTTGGATTGCCAAGGTAAATGCGCCATGTGTATTTATTAGTGCGCAACAAAAAAACAACCTGGACGAACTGCGCGAACGATTAATACAAATGGTGGGCACCATTCATAACAAGCGATATCCGAACATGCCCCAACCTTTGAATTGAAATTTAGTCTAAAATTTTCGCTCACACTGTATTATCAAAATACCTGCACAGGAAAAAAAACTTACCATAGTATTATTAAAAATAAGTTTAGCCAGCCAGAAAGTTGCGACCAATTCGATTTAATAAAAAGTTTAGACGCTTGAAATAGTTTTGCAAACAAAACTTACTTTGCCCATGATTTAATGAAAGTGAAAACCTCCGGTTATTATATAAAAAGCTATGATGGGCTACGTGGTGCATTTGTACCTCCGGTGTTAATGACGCATTTAGGAGTGTTTGATTTTCTTTATGGTGGAGCCTTCACACACCGCATTTGGCTTACCATTAGCGGACACACTGCCTTGTATGGTTTCTTTTGCTTGAGTGGTTTTTTAATTACTACTATTCTACTTAAAGAAAAAGAAAAGTGTGGCGATGTATCCATAAAGCGATTTTTAATCAGGAGGGCATTGCGCCTGTTGCCTCCTTTGATTTTATTTTACCTCGTAGTGGCCTTGTTTATGCATCAAGGCTTGATAGTGCCTCAATGGGTAGCATTGGCCTGTTCGGTTTTTTATTGTTTTAATTTTATACCCAACAAATTTTGGAGCAACGAACTCAGCCATACCTGGAGCCTGTCGGTTGAAGAACAATTTTACCTACTATGGCCATGGCTTATAAAATATTTACGAAGCAAAATTATTTACCTCATCTGTATCGGTACGGTTATACTTTCTATTGTTGCTATTGTAGTTTACCCACACATTTCGTTTTCTTATCAAAACGAAACCCATACCATCGCTTCCGCATTTTTTGAAGAGCGCTTCTTGCTTCCAGCCATTTGTCCGGTATTGTGTGGTTCGGTGGCGGCTCTATTGTTTTTTTATTTTAATAACAAAGTAATCTCGCTTATTAAATTATCTGTGAGTGTACCATTATGCATTTTGCTCATGTGCTGCCCTATGTATTTTCCATCGGCAATTTTGCCTTTTGCATTTATATTGCAAGCTGCGGGGCTTAGTATTTTTATTTTATGGATTACAGTTTTTAACAACAGTATTATTTCGCGCATATTACAAACCAACGTGTTGGTTTTGGTTGGCAACATGAGCTATGCTATTTATATATGGCAAGGACTCTTTTTAGGTACTGCACCTACCAGCCAAAAATGGTTTCAGCAGTTTCCGCAAAACCTGGCACTAACTATGGCAGTGGCTGCCTGCTCCTATTTTATAATTGAAAAACCCCTGATGCGCTATAAACAAAAATACAGCAATATTTAGATTGCTGCATGTTTATTAAATGATAAACTACTATTGCTTGAGTATATTTGTTTCGCCACGATATTCCTTCGACTCGAAAGAGATATGATATAATCCGCTTTTAAGTGCAGAGGTATCAATAGTAAAGTTGTTCTTGCCCGATGTAAATTCATAAAAAGGTATGGCAATTACGGCTCTACCCAATTCATCATATACGGTAATGGTAACATTGTTAATGCTTTGTGGAATATCGATGGCAAGATTTACAAAATCGCCTGCCGGATTGGGGTAAGCACTTAGCTGGAACTTTGATAGGCTCACTACCTCTTGTTGTGCCTTTCGTAAATGATTAAATCCATAAAAAACAATGGGGTTACTAATTACAACCGGATTATCATACTGATCATAAATGGCTATGCGAACAAAATTTGGTTGTGATATATCGAGCATAAAACTATCTACCGGATTAATAAGCAATGCATCGTGAATATAATGAACATTGGCACTACTATCAATAAGCCCTTGTGTGAGCCGCACCTTCGAATTTGGTGGCAAGCTTAAGGCACTCATTCGTAAATAAACTACGCTATCGGGCGAGGCCACCCGCGCACCCATAGGCACACCACCTGCCTGAAAAAAGAATTTATTTTTCCACAGTTTCATATTGGCAGCATACATGTACCCGTTGCTTAGGGCATCTACCAGGTTTGCAGCATCATCTGTTTGCGACCATATAATAGTTGACATACTATTAAGCGTCTTCCACGTACCACCATGATTATCATTTGCACCCACCCCATATACCAAGCGGCCTTTGTTGGTAAGCTTATCCCACAATTTAAGGTGGTGTTTCATATCGGCATAACCACGAATGGCGTAGCCAACTTCTATCATATTTACACCATATACATTATTGGTAACAAGCAGGTTCATGAGCGAGTCTGTTCTTGAATCGAGTACCGAATCAGATTGTTGAGGTGTATACTTCACACCAAATGGATGGCACATAGAAGTAATTCCACCTACTGCCGCTGTGCGCTGCACAAATAAATCGTAATTGGTTTTGTTACCATAGTCAATAAGCACATCAAGCGGCAAAGTATCTACCGGGTAATACGAATTGATATGTGTGGCCGCGGCACCGGGACTGAACTCAGAGCTAACAAAATTCTTTATTCCATACTCATTAGAATAGCTATTTGCCAATTGGCGTTCTTCAGCAAGGTTCGATTGCCCAGCATCGTCAGAGCAAATTTTGAAAAATTTAAACTTAAACAAAGTAGATTGCAAACTACGGGTTGATACTTTGATGTTATAATCGCTAAGTGTATTGTCATTTCCATCTTGCATAAGCGATGCATCGGCATATAAATCAAGATTGCGCGAGTTCCACACATTTACTGCAATAGGAACAGTAACCAACACGGTATTGGGACTGAGCAACTCTTTTGTAGCATTCATAAAACTATTTACAAAACGATAAATAATTTTCTGTTGCACATTGGTTCCTCTATTGTGATAGGCAAGTAAAAAGGTAATTTCTGGCCTTATATGTCCTGTTGATGGCAGATTAGTACAAAACACTTGTATTAGTGCATAAGGATGCGAAGTCATGGGTTTTACAAATCCGGCAGTGCCCTGCAACAAAGATCCATTAGCATTTTTGGGGTTATACCCAACATATTGATATGTGCTTGAACTTGAGTTTGATTGAAAATTAATATTAAAACCATCTTGCGAATCAAAGCTTACCGAGTGGATGCCACCTGCCTTTTGTAACTTCCATGTTTTGGGCGATGTTGATGTTCCGTTTGGAATAGAAATATCTCCGTTGGATAATATGGTTGCATTATTAAATTTAAACTGCACTGCACTTTGTTGCTTCCAAAAATCCCAATGTTCGGTAAACCAAATAGCGTCTACGTTCATTTTATTTGCCTGATTGTTTTGATATTGCATACTAGCAGGTGTTATACTTCCATTGTGATTGCTCAATGCATGCACATGCAAAGCGGTGCTATAAATATTTTTTCCGTTAGGGAAAATGGATTGACCAAACGAAAAACCAAAAATAAAATTTACAGAAAAAATAAAACCGAAAACCCTTTTCAAAATTCTCATAATTAAACTGCTTGTGGCTTGTTAAAAATTAATAAATAATTGTCCTAAGTTCCTGAATAGTAATTTTCCAAAAGTAAAAACATATTTATAAATCCCAAAGCTACCTGGTTAGTAAATCATATCTGTATCGTTACTTGATTATATTTTTTTTGCAAAACATCGGTATAGGTTAATAGAAACAAACAATTCAGGCATTGCAATTAATGCATTGGATGGGGTGCGGCTTTAATATTTTTTTGTAGCAATAAAATATTACATTTGTAGCGTTACTCAAAGTAATATAAATAACACAAATGTCGAAACGATGGGTGTTCAAACCTGCAGATAATGATGCAGCTGTGGCAGAACTTACTGCACAGCTAGGCATACACCCTGTTTTATGCAGACTCCTGGTACAACGTGGTATAACCACTTTTGAAGAAGCCAAAAATTTTTTCCGCCCCAATCTTGACCAACTTCACAACCCATACCTGATGAAGGATATGGATAAGGCCGTTGAACGTGTTAATGCAGCTATTGCTGCCAAAGAGCGCATTATGGTTTATGGCGATTATGATGTGGATGGAACTACTGCTGTTTCGTTAATGTATCTATTTCTGCGCAGTTTGTTTGCCAATGTTGATTTTTATATTCCCGACCGTTACCTGGAAGGGTACGGAGTAAGTTTTGCAGGTATCGACTATGCCAAACAAACAGGATGCACCCTGATTATTGCTCTTGACTGTGGCATTAAAGCAATGGACAAGGTGAAATATGCCAAAGAGCAGGGGATAGAATTTATAATTTGCGATCATCACCGACCAAGTGACGAATTGCCCGATGCAGTTGCCGTACTCGACCCTAAACGTAACGATTGCAACTATCCTTATAAAGAACTTACCGGTTGCGGCATTGGGTTTAAACTGGCACAAGGCATAGCGCAAAACAATAGCATACCCTTTAGCGAACTGGAACAATACCTGGACCTTGTAGCCATAAGCACTGCTGCCGATATTGTGGAATTAAAAGGTGAAAACAGAATATTGATGCACTTTGGGTTGAAGCGCTTAAATTCGAATCCACGGCATGGCATTAAAGCAATTTCTAAAGTTGGGAAAATTGAAAATAAGATTCTTGATGTTAACGATATCGTGTTTGTTATTGCGCCACGCATAAATGCTGCCGGACGCATAGAAAGTGGCAAGCAGGCGGTTGAATTGTTGATTAGCAAAGATGTGGAACGTGCCGGATTTCATGGCGATGAGATTGATGAAAAAAATAATACCCGCAAAGAACTGGATGCCATTACTACCGAACAGGCCCTGACTATGATTGAGCAAAATATGGATTTTGTAAACAGACGCTCTACGGTGGTCTTTAATCCAGAGTGGCATAAAGGGGTTATTGGAATTGTGGCTTCGCGCCTTACCGATAAATATTACCGACCAACCATTGTGCTTACACAAACCAATGGACACATTGCCGGTTCGGCACGCAGTGTGAAAGATTTTGACATCTACAATGCCATAGAAGCATGCAGCGACTTGCTCGATCAGTTTGGTGGTCATACCTATGCAGCAGGCCTTACTATGAAAATAGAAAATGTAGATGCCTTTATTGAAAAGTTTGAACGTATAGTTGCCGAAACGATTGAAGTAAATAGCCTGACCAAAGAAATAGAAGTTGATGCCATTTTAGATTTTCATGATATAACTCCCAAGTTTTACAGGATACTTAAACAATTTGCTCCCTTTGGCCCTGGTAATATGGCTCCTAACTTCCGCACCAATCAAGTTACTGATAATGGCTATGGGCGTGTGGTTGGAAATAATCATCTTAAAATTTCGCTCTATCAGGATGGGGTGAGCAAATTAAAACTTGATGGTATTGGTTTTCAATTAGGCGACCACTTTGCGCACGTTAACAAGCGACTGCCATTTCATATTATTTACCATATTGACGAAAATTATTTTAATAATAAGACCACCCTACAACTCAACATTAAAGATATTAAAACCGAACTTCCTCCATCCGAAGTTATTCCCGATACAGCGCAGCACATAAAGGTTGACTAATTTTTTATTCCAAAAATATTTCCGTCTCTTTTAATTACCAGTTTCTATAGCCATTACATTTTTAATTTTAATTGAGGTTTATCAATTTGCTTATTCCTGCCTTATTTGCTATGTGACAAAAGTGGAAAACAAAGGGAGGATTACAGGTACGTGGGCAGCAATAAAATATTTTGAAATAAAAAGTTTGATTGATTTCTTATAAATTAGTTTTTGTTTAATTTGTGAAATAATGCCGGACATTTATCTTGGTTATCTTTCCAAACAAAAGGGGAATTTAATTTAGTAGTATTAGCAGAACGACCTTCAACAAACAGAAAAACATGACTCTACACGAAGCAACAGAAAAACTATTAAGACAAACTGGACGATCAATGACGACCCAGCAAATTGCTGACGAGTTGAATAAAAATGGTTGGTATCAAAAAAAGGACGGCTCGACAATTCAAGCATTTCAAATTCACGGCAGAACAAGAAACTACGCTACCATTTTTGACCGTGACGGCTCGACAGTTTCACTAATCGAACAACCAACAACTAAAGTAAAAGCAACACCAGCAGAAAAACCGAAGGCTTTAGAAGAATTACCAAGACCAAACTCGACATATACCAAAACATCGTTTGACCCAATTTCAAATACTGATACGAACATTTTGATTTTAGGAACTATGCCGGGTGACAAATCTCTTGAACTTGGCGAGTATTACTCAAATACAAGAAATAGATTTTGGAAAATTATTTCCACTATTACTAACAGCGATTTACCGCTTACCTATTCCGACAAAAAAGAACTTTTACTGAAATCTAAAATTGGAATTTAGGACGTAGCTCGTAAAGCAAATCGAAAACGCAGCCTTGACAGTGAAATTGCTGACGAAGAACCAAACGACCTGGATAACTTTATCGCCAATCACAAGAATTTAAAAGCTATCGGTTTCAACGGGACAAAAGCAGAAGAAATGTTCGACAAGTATTTGAATAGAAAAAGTGTTTTAAAATATTTTTCTTTACCAAGCTCAAGTCCAGCAAACACAGGTATTGACTTTGATAAAATCTGCGAATTATGGCGCCAAATATTAGCCAAATAATTGGTAAAGAGACAATATGCACTAATGCTAAAAGTGGGTTTAAGAAAATGGCCTTTCAATGGTTAAACGAACATTTGATCTTCTTATCAAATTCAGCGCTGCTATAGAGTTTTATTTTCAAAAGTCGCCAACTTCTTAAACTCCAAAAACCTTGCAAAAAAACATCTATTCATGTTTTTTATATCCGGCCTTTATAGATAAAGTTTTTGTTTACACGATTGTCGGAAGGTAAAATCAAGTATGTTCGCATGCTGCCTTTGTGCGCAAGTCTAATAACCTTGAAAGTTAACCATCCATTAAAAAATAAAAATTACATAAGAAAATGAAAATAATAACTTGTTCAATTTCCATTATGCTCCTGACTTTTTTCTTGAAAACAACAGCGAAAGCACAGGCAATTTTTGATTTTGAAACCGGTGCTGTTATTATTGGCTATAATGATGTTCGCATTCCGGGTGATGTGGGTACATACTTTTCTCTTAAAGATGATTTACAATCTAATGCACAGCTATTTTATCGTTTGAGAGCGGGTTACGTAATAAAAAAGCGTCACACTTTTTCTCTGTTATATGCTCCGCTAGAAACTAAATCAGAAGGTCGTGTGGCAAATGATATTTTCTTTGAAAGTGTTTTATTTCCTGCCAACACTGATCTTGTGGGCACTTATAAATTTAATTCATATAGGCTAACCTACCGATACGATATAATAAATAAATCAAAGATTGTTTTTGGGTTAGGATTCACTGCAAAAATCAGAGATGCAAAAATTGCACTTTCTTCACCTACAATAACTTCTACAAAATCTAATGTTGGCTTTGTTCCAATTATTAATTTCAGGCTTTTATGGAAAGTTGATAATAAGTTTGGTATTCTTCTGGATGGCGATGCACTTGCCGCCCCTCAGGGAAGAGCTGAAGATGTGCTCATCGCTGCTACTTATAGTATCACCAACAATTTTGGTATTCGTGCAGGATACCGCATTCTAGAAGGGGGTGCAGATAATAACGAAGTTTACAATTTTGCACTGTTCCATTATGCTTCGTTTGGATTGTCTTATACTTTTAAGAACAAGAAAGAGTCAAATTAAAAATATTTACAGATGAGTAAATTACTAATTATTAAATTAATTGTATCTATCGTATTACCTTTAGGACTTGGCTCCATAGCAGGAATATTTACTGCTCAATCAGTACCTGCATGGTATGCAACCTTAAACAGACCATCTTTCAATCCGCCTAGTTGGATATTTGGACCTGTTTGGACAACGCTATACATCTTGATGGGTGTTTCATTATTCCTGATTTGGAAACAGGAAATGAGCAAAGAGCGAAATTTGGCACTCTTTGTCTTTGTACTTCAATTGCTCTTAAACTTTGGCTGGAGTTTTATTTTTTTCTATTTCAACCTGATAGGCTTTGCATTCATTGAAATAATTTTATTATGGTTTAGTATTATACTTATGCTTGTGTTGTTTTACAAAATAACGCCTATAGCCTCATATATTAATGTACCATATTTATTATGGGTGACTTTTGCAAGCGTGCTTAACGGAAGTTATTACTTTCTCAACAGAGGCTGATTTCAACGGAAGAATTTTTTAATAATACAAATGAAGGATGGATTAATAAGGACTGCGTGCAACACTTAGTAATCTATACCAAACCCACACACGAGTAAAGATAACAAGGGCGTTTTCCGAAAGATAGTGTTAAATGACATGAGCCATGATGAACTTTATATGCCCTAGAGCCTGTTGTGTGTTTAAGTGTATTGGTTTTTGGTTGGGTATTTGATTTTTGTAACGGTGGGTGTAAATATTTTTATGATAATTAAACAAGGTAAAATATGCAATCGCTATTGCTCCCGATTTACGACTCTGCACTTACTTCAGTGGAAGAACTTTTACTCTTTTGCAATTGATTTGTTTTAATTGGCTAAACTTAAATGCAAGAAAGTATAAAAAGCACATTGACAAGCATGGTTCATAGAAGGTGTAGCTAGAACAGCGGTTTAGCAAACGTGGTGGTTCAGCGCTACGCAGGCACATTTTTGGCTAATCAAACCTTGGTTCTCCTCATCAATACCAACTAAGATTGGGAGGGTGAAAATCGTCACCTTAAACTAGAGGAGCGGTTGTAAGCAGGTAGCCTAAGAAAAGAAGTAGAAAACAGAATACCATAAAGCGTTGATGGGATTTAAAAAAATGAAAATTAATGAAACAAGAAAACAAAATCGACTGTATATTGTCTCATAGGAAGTCATAAACAACTTAAAAGAATAAATTTGATGAAATATTTCATAATCATACTAATGCTAAGCTTATCCAAGAAATCAAACATGGACGAGATTTATAATTTCACAACACATACGATCATTAAGGAATGGCGCATAGTCAACGATGGTGTTATGGGTGGTATATCAAAAAGTTCATTGGCGCTTTCCGATGCCGGACATGGACAATTTTTAGGTCACGTTTCATTAGCGAACAATGGAGGATTTGCATCTATACAATTGAACACAACGATAAAAATATCTGACGAAAAAAAGTTTATTATTTTGCGTGTAAAAGGGGATGGCAAGCGATATGAATTTCGTTTGAAGGGCGAAACTTGGCAATCCGAATCATACGTGCACCAATTTAATACTTCAGGAGAATGGGAAAATATCAAGTTATCAATAAGTGAATTTTACCCACAGTTTCGAGGGCGCAAATTGAACATCCCGAACTTCAATTTTGAAAGTATTGAACAAATCAGTTTTTTGATTGCCAACAAACAAGAAGAAGATTTCGAATTGATGATTGATTTTATACGTTTGGAGTGAATTTGTAAATTGAGTTGCTAGAACACACAAATGAAAACATGCAAATGAAAACAGTAATTGTAACAGGTGCAAATAGTGGTCTTGGCTTATGGACAACAAAGTATCTTCTTGATTTAGATTACCGAGTTATTATGGCTTGTCGAAATATCGAAAAAACTCAAAAGGCCATTAATGACTTTTCTCCATTTGATAAGAACAAATCGTTTATTATAAAACAACTTGACTTGGCTGATTTTGAAAGCGTCCAAAATTTTGTAAACGATTTATCTGACTTTAAAGATATTTATGCCCTTGACTGTAATGCAGGAATATCTTATGAAGGACCATTTCGGTATACAAAAAATGGTGTGGAAGCAAGTTTTGGAACAAATTACTTAGGACATTTTCTGCTCACCAATTTGTTACTTGAAAAGTATAGCCTTGAGAGAATTGTTATAGTTTCCAGTGAACTGCACAACCCTATAAATAAATCGCCATTTGCAAAGGCAGTATTCAAACCTGTAAATGAATTAGCCTATCCGGAAGTAGATGCAAGTTCAACTTTGCAAAAACAAACACAATCATTTTATGCTACTTCAAAATTATGCATGGTGTTATTTGCTTATGAACTTGACCGAAGGCTTAAAACAAAAGGATTATACAAAAATATATTAGTGAATGCCATCAATCCTGGATTAATGCTTACCACCAATTTGGGTAGAAAGTATACAAAGGGTGAAAACTTATATAGAAATATTTTAGATTTCATTTTTAAATTAATTGGTTTGGGTGATAATCCAAAAGATTCTGCAAAAGCAGTGGTTCGTTTAATTGATAGTGTCAACACAAGTGCACAATATTATGATAAAGAAAAGGCTATTGAGTCATCAACTGACAGCTATGATGAACAAAAAGCAAAAGCACTATGGGAAGGAAGTGAAAAAATAATTGGCATACAATTTCTTGATACTTGAAAAATCTATTTTACAATAAAGGATAACTCTTCTAGGTAAAACTCCAAAATTTCGCTTCGCTCCAATTTTTTCGGAACTTTGCCAAACGGGCATTATTGGTAAACCAATAAAAGCTAAATACTATAAATTCAAACATGATAATAATTGTACATTTAGAAATACCAGCTATAATAAACTTATTGGTATTAAGGCTTTAGCATTTTGAGGTGAGGAGCTTTTGAAAATGAATACTTTTTAAAAACACAACAGATATGAGTCCAACAAGTGAGCATAAATTCATTCGTAATCTACTCGATTTCTTGCATTTGTTTCTTTCTAAAAAACGACACCAACAATGAAATTGAAATTTATAACAATATTGGCTTTTGGATTTTTTGCATGCAACAATGCAAGAGAGAATAATTTAAGGGACAATGAAACTAATCAAATGAAAAAAGATAGTTTAGTTCACATTGACAGTTTTTACATTGCCGAAAATGAAGTAAGCAGCAACGAATACAAAGAGTTTTATAGGTGTGACTTTGACATATTTTTAAATGACCCGAAGACACCAAAAATTGCGAAAGATATCTATTTTGACAAAGAATGGAACTTAAGTACTGACGATAAAATTTTGGCATTGCTTGATAGTTTAACAGCGAAGGACAAAAATTCAAGACCCTTTTATTTTAAGGTAGTGACGAAAACAGAGAAGAAAGCGGACGGTTATTTCGCGGAAGGACTTGCTTACGCAGGTTACAATTACGTTTTGAACAACACTCAAGAATTTGCTTCCTACTTTGACAACAAACAATGCCATACAGATAATGATTTAGCAATATGGGCGCACATTGTAATTTTGGAATTTAGCATACGCGAAGAAGGAAGTTATGACAAAACCAAAGTTGACGACTACATTAAGAAACTAAAATCAAATTGTAAAAACTGCTCGGCAACACAAAAGGAAACTATTAATAAATTTGAGTTGGCCTTAAAAGAAAATTGGAACGAATTTTTGAAACCTGCGAATTGAAAGACACGCGAAAAGAAAACCAAACCGATAATAGTCGCCAGGCAAAAAAGCAGGTCCAAAGGTTAATTGAACATACTTCCTCGTATCAATTTTTCTTCTCGATTAATAATTCTGTACTCTGAACTCCGTTTTTTCGCGAAGCACCCAACCGCTAGCGGCAAGCACTGCATGTAACACCAAAAAAATTACTACTAACACCAAAACCGTTATTCTCCGACAACAAGCACAACTTTACCATTGGCACCACCAGCCGAAACAAAATCTTGTGCTTTTGCAGCTTCTTCAAGTCTGAAAGTTTTTGTAACAAACGGCTTTAGTTTTCCTTCGCGAACCAAAGTCAATCCATATTCCAAACTCTTTGCTGATAAATTAGAAGAAATAAATCGGGCATCGACATTAAATTTTTGTGCCAACTCTACTGACGGCATACCAGCAATACTTAATAATTTACCGCCTGACTTTAATACTTCAAAAAGTTTAGCTTGTGATTCACCACCTGCACAATCGGCAACCAAATCAAGATCTTTAACAAGTTTGGATACATCTTGTGTTTTGTAATCAATCACTTCATCTGCACCAAGACTTTTTACTAATTCTAATCCTTTTCCTGATGCTGTTGCAATAACATAAAGGCCTTTGTTTTTTGCCAATTGAACCATTGTTGCTCCAACCGCTCCAGCAGCACCTTGAATCAAAACTCTTTGACCCTTTTCTAATTTACCTTCTGTAAATAAAATTGTTTGTGCAGTGCCAATATTTACTGCCAATGAAGTAGCTTCTTCAAATGAAATATTTGTTGGTTTTAATGAAACAAGATTCACGTTTGCTGCAACATATTCAGCATATCCATTTCCCATGGTTGCGGCAATGACTTCCTCACCTATATTAAATTGAGTAACGCCAGAGCCAATACCAACAATAATTCCTGAGACATCTAAACCTGGAAAAAAAGGCAATTGAACAGGTCGCATTTTTTGCATAAAACCCATTCGTATTTTCATATCCAAAGGGTTTACACTTGCAGCTTTCACTTGAATTAAAACGTCATTTTCATTTTTAATCTCTGGTGTAGGAATTTCTACCAAGCTTATTACTTCTGAATTTCCAAAGTCATTGTATTGTATTGCTTTCATATTTTTTATTTGTTTGTTTTTTAAAGATTATCATATGTTTCAACCGTATCCATACCCGTCTTCATTGAAACAGATTTTTGAATGATGTTGCAAATGTATGCTACCTAGTATATATTTGCTACTTAGTAGTGAAAAAATACAAGTAGTTTTTAAGATACTTACTTTAATTACAACAGATGGAAGTAAAAAACAAACAACAAGGAATTAAAGTGGTGGCCGATGTTTTGGACATTGTTGGTGGCAAATGGCGTGGCCAAATTCTTGCCCATTTGTGCGACAATCCAAAACGCTTCAACGAACTAAAAACAGTTTTGAATCGAATTACTTCTTCAACGCTAACAAAGGAATTGCGCTATTTGGAAGACATCAAAATGGTAGAAAGAAAAGCAATTCAAGAAACGCCAATCATAGTTGAATACAGACTTACAAAACATGGTATGTCAATAAAAGACTTAATTAAACACATTGTTGAATGGGGACTTAAACACAGGGCTATTGTATTAAAAAAAGACTGATGTGTGTGCAGAAGTAAAAACGCCACTGTTAACAGCACCTGCTCAAAAAGCTGGAGTTTACCATCGGCACTGCTTCGTGGTTATGCTATGCATACGGTTTGGTGGTAGACGAAAGTTCAGCACTGCGTATGAACACTTTTAGTAAAAAGCCCACGCATTTCAAACATGCAAAACTTTGGTGACATGTGTAACAGAACACGGTAACAACATTAAAAAATGAAAGACATACTATTTGACTTTATATCAAAATACATTTCTCTAACAGAAGATGAGAAGAACACAATACTTTCGTTAGATATATTCCGCTCTGTTAAGAAGGGAACTATGTTACTCAAAGAAGGACAGAAATCGGAGAATGTCTATTTTATTCTAAAAGGATGTATTCGGAAATATTACATCATAAACGGTGAAGAAAAAACTACCGCCTTTTTTACAGAATTGGAATCTTTAACACCCCATTGTGTAATAACTAATGCTCCGTCTGAATATTTTATAAGTTGTGTAGAAGATACCATACTAACGGTTGGAAACTCAAATATGGAAGATGATTATTTTACGAAATCTCCTAAATTTGAAATAATGTGTAGAATATTATCCGAAGAACTTTTAGCTAAACAACAAATAGACTTTGACGAGTTTAGGACTTCATCACCCGAACAACGATACTTAAATTTATTACAGAAAAGACCAGACCTTGTGCAACGTGTGCCACAACACCAATTAGCAAGTTATCTAGGTATTAAACCTCAATCATTAAGCAGATTAAGAGCTAGGATTCTGGAAAAAATAAAACGTAAAGATTATTTCTTAACTTAAGTGAACGAGTTATAGGATCTCGCCAATCTACATTTGCATTCTAATTTAAAAACAAATTGAATTGATATGCAAAAGAAAAATTCCTTCTTTGGTTTAGTCTTATTAATGACAATCGCAATACACCTCAAAGCACAATATGCCAAACAAGACAGTACTTACAAACGGTGGTTCGTTGGGACTTCTTTATTTGTTCTATTGGGTAATCTTGATAAAGAAAACCCACCCAACTTCGCTCAACTAAATATAGGATATCGGATTACTGGAAAAGATGTTATTACACTAGCTCCCAAAACCTGGAAATATGCCTGGCCAAATGGCATTCATCCATTATTAAACAAAGCCTACAAAAAGCCGGAAGAAAAATTTCCGGGATATGTTCGTGAGTATGGTGTAACAGCGTCTTACACACGATTTTTATGGAAAGGTTTGTATGCCCAACTTGATGTAATGCCTACCTGGCAAATTTTTGTGAATGATAATGGTAAGAAAATTAACGATGGTTTTCAGATTTTCAACTCATACCGTGTTGGTTATCATATCAAACTATTTAAGGACAAATTTTTCTTTCAACCATCAATATGTGTAACCCATCGTGCACACCATACACAATTGCCCGATGGATTTAAACAGCTAGATGATAAATGGTCTAAGTTCATCTTTCCCGAACCAGGACTTAATGTTGGATTTAATTTTTAAAACTATAATGATTTGATGAAGGCAGTTATTTGCACCAAATACGGCCCCCCTGAAGTTTTGCAAATTCAGGAAGTTTCGAAACCAATACCTAAGGACAATCAAATTCTTGTCAAAATAGTTGCCACTGCGGTTAACTCTGGAGATGTAAGGGTAAGAAGCCTTGATGTGAAGGGACTTATGAAGGTCATTATGCGATTGGTCTTAGGTATTTCGAAACCAAGAAAATCCATTTTAGGAACTGTATTTTCAGGCATTGTTGAATGCAAAGGAAATAAAGTAACAAAATTTAAAGTTGGAGATAAAGTTTTTGGAATGACTGGTTTCAAATTCGGAACCTATGCAGAATATATTGCAGTTAATCAGAATAGCAATGTACTTGAAATGCCTAAAAATGCCACATTCGAAGAAGCTGTTGCAATAATATTTGGTGGACAAACAGCGATTCATTTTTTAGAAAAAGCACAGATTGCAAAAAAATCTTATCCGAATATTTTAATAATTTGTTCAACTGGCTCAGTAGGAGCAGCAGCAATACAAGTTGCCAAATATCATAATGCAAATATAACTGCAGTATGTAGCTCTCAAGGTGATAAACTGGTTGCCGAATTAGGAGTGAATAACATTGTTCATTATGACCAGGAAGACTTTACAAAACAGACAGAAAAGTTTGATATTATTTTTGACGCAATTGGTAAGTACAATAAAAATCAATGTAAAAATATCTTAAACAAAAACGGTGCTTATGTAAGTGTGAACATAGGATACGCTTCTGAAAATATACAACAACTAACGCTATTAAAAAAGTTGTTTGAGAAAGGAGATTTTATAGCTACGATTGACAGAACTTTTAAAATTGCCGAGATAGTTGAAGCACACAGATACGTAGACACAGGAAGAAAAAAAGGAAATGTTGTACTAAAAATATACGAATGACAAGAACACCTGCCAACACTACATTTTGTCATCAATACAAAACCTACTCTCGAGTAAAACAAATGAGCGCGTTTTTTGCATAGATGGCGCAGAGCGACACAAGCCTCGATTTGTTTAGTATGAGCTACAACTTGTTACCTGTATAAGTGTGTGTTGGGTTACTTGGTGGTTGTATCTGTTGGTGTATACGTTTTGATTTTGCACTTACTTAATATTGCATGTCTGCTAGCCATATAAAAAGCACACATCATTTTATACATCACTATTACAATAGAAAGTTGATATCTCAATTTGATTATGGCAGCAGGGCAGGTAGGTGAAGCATTGTTGATTGAGATTTTAATAAAAAATTAGTAGAGCTAACTATTAATATTGTTTGTCTTCAACCCTATTTTCAATTTATGAGAAAGTATAATATGAGCGTTTGAATAGGCGAATTTGAAAGAAGACCAGAGCTCATTATACTTGATACTATTCAAGCATTCGCGCTGAATATTAAATGTATTCGTGATTGTGAAGCAATAATTAGATTTAACATTAATGACTTTATATTAAGAGGTTTGCAACGAGAAATTATTATTACTCAAAACAAAAAAGTTGAAACCGGTTTGATAACTTATCTATAAGACATCAATTTTAATTGGATCTGACAATAAAGTGTCCTTAATGCGGTAAAAAGATAAACTTCACTAATTGCCCAATAAAAATTTAGATAAAGCAATATCATTAATAAGATTTTTTATCCAATATAAACTTTTTGTTTAATCCTATCTAATTTAGTTTATATTTACAAAATTCAAATAACGTCTCGAAAACAAAAATTCGAGAAACCAAAATCCAAATAAAATTATGAAGACATTTAAAGTATTACTACTTCTTGTATGTTTTTGCTTAAATCACTATTATTTAACTGCTCAAGTTGATTATATAAATGAAGAAACTTCAGCGCCTTATGGCTTCATGGATATGGGCTTCTTTATAAATAACATTCGATATGAGGGTTACACATTAACTGGAAATGAAGTGGATAAAGTTCGATCAGGCTTTGGCGGTGGTCTTGAAGGACATTTTCCCCTTATCTATTTATTTGTTCATAAGAATAAGCACAGATTCAGGATTGCAGATGATATCGTAATAGGTGCATCGCTCAATCCAGGAATCGAAGGAGGATCTAAAAGCACACGTGCCGGCTTTTCTGCTATTTACGGTTTAGGGCTACAGTCAGTATACAGAATCAATAAAACTTTTGATGTTGGGTTAAAATACTACCCTATTTTTTTCCGTGGCGATGCGCAAATGGGTCATACTTACGGTACTGCTTTCGCATTACATGCAAGAGTTGCGCGCTTCTTTATAGATTATCGGCTAATTCCTGAAGTAATCCAAAGCCATTTGGAAAGTACGGGGATAAATCTTTTAAGCGTAAAGTATTTATATACGCCAATAAGCAAGAAAAAATCTTATTATGTATCACTATCGTATGGTTGGGATCGTTATCACCGTATAGGCTACTCTAATGGCGCAAACTTTGTTTCGCCTTTCAAATGGAATACAATACAATTCAACTGGGGAATATATTTTTAGTATTTTACATTATGTCCCTGGTTCGCGTCCCCGCGAATCACATACCAAAAAAGTTAAAAAGTTATATAAATAAATCTTTCCAAAAGCAAAAGTCATGGATGAGCAGAACAAAAATTTAGAAGAAGAAAAATATGTCGAAAAAGAAAAAACGTTTCTTCAGAAAGCTTTAGGTTTGCCACTAATTGGAGAATATATAACAACCGCTGTAGGGATAATTCCAGCATTTATTTACTTTATAATTGTATGGATCGTATTTGATAGCGATAGCTCAGATAAATATATGAGTTATCACATATTCATAATTGTTCTGTTAACCTACATTTGGTTGATTTTTTTAGAAAGAAAAGGCAAAGTAAAAATTTGCACTCCCATTATTCCCATTCCAATTAAATGGCTTTTAATACCGCTTGTTTTATTGTCTTTTTATGGGTTATTTTTTAAATAAGTTGATACAAATATTTCTTAGTTTCCAAGTATGTCCACTCCCCAAAAAAACTGAACGACTCTGAAATGGAACAATAGTAACTTAGAAGATTTCGCAAACCATAACAAATAATTATAATGAGTTTTTTAAACAAAATAATAATGACGTTTCCTAAAGTAAAGTTTATCTTACTTCTTTTTAATTGCCTTATCATTAACATCTCGCAAGCACAAAAAATTGATAGCACTAAAATAAAGCAGCGGCTAATCTATAAGGATTCTTAGTTTCAGAGTCTGTCAACCCCAAAAAAATAATAAAAGAGGACGACTTAGAAGCGGAACAATTTTTAAATTATTAAAGCGAAAAAGCGGAGCTAAATAATATGGCTCCGCTTTTTTGATTTATAAATACTTCTGTTTGAGCTGGTGTTCCTTACGCCAACAGTTTTGGTTGTTTGATGCAGGTAGGAAGGAAAACAATTATATCGGCTAAAAACTTTCTTCAAACAATCTTCCCTTTAATCGCTTTCGCCACCGCTTCACCTTTTGAATGAACTTGCAACTTTTTATAAATGTTTTTGATGTGACCGTTTACCGTTTCGGGGCTGATGAAGCAAGATTCAGCAATCATTTTATAACTCATTCCTTGCACAAGATATTTCAGCACATCTTTTTCCCTGTCTGACAGATCAAAATCATTTGCTGATTCAGTTGATGGTTTATTTTTTACCATCTTCAATACTTTTCTGGCAATGCTTGGTGTCATTGGAGAACCCCCTTCATATACTTCTTTGATGGCATCAAGTATTTGAACCGGAGGCGTACTTTTTAAAATATAACCATCAGCTCCATTGCAGATAGACTGAAATATTTTATTGTCTTCATCAAAAATGGTCTCCATCAAAATTTTAACATCAGGAAATTTTTCTTTCACTATGAGAGCTGCTTCAATGCCCGATATTCCAGGCATTTCTATATCCATCAAAATAACATCAGGGTTTGTTTGATGGATGTCATTTACAATATCTGTACAGTTAGCAAATGCGCCCACACATTCAAAGCCGGGGCTACCATTAATAAGCTGGAACAATCCTTCGCGCAGGCTTCTGTTGTCTTCAAAAATAATTACTCGTATGTTCATTTTGTGTAGTAGATAGAATTTAGTAGATAGTAGAGTTATTGTTGAGATTTTCTAATGGAATCGCAGTAGGAATTTAATAGTCTCTCAATTTCAAATGACAAATTCAACAGTTCATTTGAATTCCCGTATTTCAAATCCTGAGCAAGTATACAGTAATATTGACATTCTGATAGTGAGCCTTCGGCAATGTTATAGAATTTTAACTTATCGTTTTTTCCTTTCTTTTTATAACCTTCTGCAATATTTGCTGAGATGGAAACGGCAGCTCTTCGAAACTGAGATGTCAAACAATAAACTTCTTCCTTAGGAAATTTCTTTGTAAAATCATAAGTTTCTAAAACGAATTGATGCGCTTTTTGCCAGACAATTAAATCGCGAAAATTTTTTGATGGTGTATTCATTTTACTTGAATTTTGAAGTTAGAAGATAGTAGATAGCAGAAGTGGGTAAATTATATTTCTAAAACTTTTTGATGGACTATTCATTGGATATCTTTTTCAATTAAATTCCTTTCCGAAATCATTATTTATACACTACTACTCACTTCTATCTACTCTCTACTCTCTTCTATCTTCTATCTTCTATCTTCTATCTTCTTTTTTCTTATGCTTTAAAAATTAATTCAACATTTGTTCCACTTCCTTTTTCCGATTCTATTTTCAATTGCGCTTTCATTTCTTCTGCGCGGTTTTTCATATTGAGCAAGCCATTCCCTTTTGATGTCTGAGCAACATCAAACCCAACCCCGTTATCCCTGATTGCTAATTTTATTAATCCGTTTTCGCTCTTTAACGTAATGGATGCGCGGGTAGCATTGGAATACTTTACAAGGTTGTTGAGTGCTTCTTTAAAAATCAGGTAAAAATTTCTTCTCGATTCCAGGGAGAGTTTTGTCTCGTTTAAGTTTTCATCTGCCTGAAATGTGTGTTCAATGTTTTTTGCCTTTAGCAAGTTGTACGCAAGTGTGCCCATGCGTGAAATGATATTTTCAAAGGTGTCATTCTTTGGATTGATGGTCCAGACAATATCGCTCATCACCTCTATTATTTTTCTTGATGCATCTCCAATATGTTCCAGTTCATCCACCACAGCCGGAGATTTTTGTTTTGCCACTTCGCTGTAAACCGATATACTGTTTAACGTAGAGCCAACATCATCGTGAAGGTCGCTTGCAATCCGGTTGCGGATGTTTTGCAGTTTAGTTTTTTTAATTCTACATCTGCCACTGCCATTTGCTTATCATGCATAGCTTTTGTTGCGACTTCCTTTTTATCAAACTCATAATTCATTTCCTTGCGTGTGATTTCTTTATTCTTCTCCTGGTTAAAAAGAGTATCCCTTAACACCATTGCTTTTTTGTAATGCTCCAGTGCGAGCTTGTATCTTCCGGTGGTATCGTAAAGTTGAGATAGTGATTCTTCAGATTGCCTTAAAAAATCCATAACGCCAATGCTGTCATATATAGCAATTGCTTTTTTCAGATACTCTTCTGCTTCTGCGAACTTTCCTGTTTCAGTATAAACACTTCCGATGCGGCTTAGATGTATTGCAATTCCATTTTTATCTCCGAGTTCTTCCGCAATCTTCAATGCGTTGAAAGAATAGTCCAGTGCTTTGGGATAATTCTTCTGTACATGATAGACAAATCCAATGTTGCCGAGATGTGCTGAAATTCCATCTCTATTTCCGAGTTCTTCCGCAATCTTCAATGCCTTGAAATAATAATCCAGTGCTTTGGGTTTATCGCCTTGATCAGCATAGACACTTCCGATGTTGGCGAGACATGTTTCAATTCCATTTTTATTTCCGAATTCTTCATGTATTTTCAATGCCTTGAAATAATTGTCCAATGCTTTGGGATATTCCTTTTGTTTCCAATAGACAACTCCGATGTTACCGAGCCACATTGCAATTCCATTTTTATTTCCGATTTTTTCATTCATTTTCAATGCCTCGAAATAATAATCCAGTGCTTTGGTATAATCGCTTTGGGAATAATAGGCATTTCCAATGTTGCCGAGATGTATGGCAATTCCCATTTTATCGGCAAGTTCTTCAAGCATTTTCAATCCCTTGAAATAATAATCCAATGCTTTGGGATAATCGGCTTGGTGCATATAGTTATTTCCGATGTTGCCGAGAGATTTTGCAATTCCTGATTTATCGGCAAGTTCTTCTCTGAGTGCTAATGCTTTAAAATTGTTTTCCAGGGAAGAAGGATAATTTCCCTTCAAAAAATACGCCAGCGCAATTATGTGATAAGAATCAGCAATGTGTTTTTTGCTTGTTGCTTTTTCGGAAAGTGATAATGCTTGATTGCCAAGTATCATGGAAGTATCGGGGTTGGAATACAACAGCTCCCGGCCGAGGTTGTAGAGGTGATTTACTTTGTTCGTGTCCTCCTTTGCCGTTTTCAAAACATTCAGCAACGAGTCAATCTTTTGTTGATTCTGCGCCTGTGCAGCATTAAATAAAACTCCACACAGGAATAAAACGGAAATAAGGCGGAAAAAATTTTTCATAACTTAAGCTTCATTTATGTGAGGGCTTTAAAATTTGCAATAAAAACGTTGCAAATGTAACCTGTTCATATTTCATCTGAAACCCCTTGAACATGGTGTATTATTTTAGTTGCATAAGCAAAACACCCTGTTTATGGTATTGTTCTGTTTTATTTATCGCTCCACCTTTGTCCCCGTTCAAATAACAATAATTTTACTCTAACAATTAAAAACAAAATGAAAAATCTACTGTCAAAAAAGTTTTATGCTTTCATCGTTACAGCAATGATGTTTTCTGCAAGTGCAAATGCACAGATTATTTACACGGATGTGAATCCTGATTCGACTATTACCTGTTTAGGCAATTCATGCACCAAAACATATAATGTTGATTTAAATAATGATGGTGTCAACGATTATTCAATTTCGAGCATTCGTTCAGGTAACATTTGTCAACATGGTGGTATGGTTTACAGAAGTCAAGTTAAGGTTGCTGCTTTTAACGCAAATGCTGTAGTTGCGGTTACAAATACAACTTATCCGCGTGCAATGAATTTCAATAATGTCATTTCATCAGGACTAAGTTTATCCACCTCCGGATTTGTGTTTAGTAAATATTGGGGTAATTGCGGCACTGGCAGCCTTAATTTATGGCCAAACTCAGTTGATCGTTACTTGGGGCTAAAATTAATTGTTGGGGCAAATACCTATTACGGATGGGCGCGAATGCAGGTTGTTTTTGGATATCAACCAACTTTCATAATTAAAGATTACGCTTACAATACTATTCCCAACCAACCCATCCTTGCAGGAGAAACAAGTTGCACTACTCCAACAGTTAACCTAACTCAAAGCGGTCCATTATCTTTTTGCAATGGCGATAGTGTAACACTCACTGCAAATGGAGCAGGTTATCAGTACCAATGGAAAAAGAACAATGTAAACATTGCAGGTGAAACAGCACAAACCTACGTTGCAAAAACAGCGGGCATATACAAATGCACAGTAACCAACAGTTGCGGAAGCAAAACCTCCAGAACAAGAACGGTTACCGTTCCAGGTAGATTAACCAACGAGGTTTTAAGCGAGCAATCAGAAAACCCATATGGATTACAAATTGCTCCTAACCCAATCACTAACACTACATCTATTTCTTTCACGCTTGAGCAATCACAAAAAGTTTCATTAAAGGTTGTTGACTTAAATGGAAGATTAATGAAAGTGCTTGCTGATAATCTTTTTGAAGATGGAGAACATTCAATAGAATGGAGTGTAGAAGATGTAAATTCAGGTATTTATTTCTTGCAAATTCAAACAGCAGAATATTCCAAGACTGAAAAACTTATTGTTACAAAATAAAGTTTCATTATTATCAGAGTCTCTGCTTTTCGCGGGACTCTGATAATAATATAAGTTATTCTTTTGCTCATCAAGTTTTAAATATCAACCATCAAAACTACCCATTTCGGGTAGTACAACCGGCTTAGTTTATTATAATTTTGACGAAAATATTTTACTAAAACAATTAAAAACAAAAACAAAATGAAAAATCTACTGTCAAAAAAGTTTTATGCTTTCATCGTAACAGCAATGATGTTTTCCGCAAATGCAAATGCTCAACTTCTTTACACAGACATCAGTCCTAATGATTCAATTACCCGGACTAGACTTAATCAAAGAGGTCACGTTCACATTGAACATATTATGGATATAAACAATGATGGCATATCCGATTTGAAGTTTATTTTGACTTCAAGTATTATCACATCATTTAGCCAATGGCAACCTGGTTATACGGCAGGAACAGTTAAGGCCACCCCACTAAATGGGAGCGCCATCCTAACAGGTAATTCAGGATATCCAGCTAAGATGAATCTAAATAATAGTATAAATGCTAATGCCACTTGGAGTGCAATAACCGACCAGTTTATAATTTCTAATAAAAAATCCGGTAATACTACTACCATCACAGGAAACTGGAATACTACTTCAGATGGATTTCTGGGTCTTAGATTTATTGCAGGAGGGCAAACTCACTATTGCTGGATTCAATTGAACGTTCAAGCTTTTTCGAGCGGACCAAATGCTTCAATTTTAGTCATTAAGGATTTTGCATACAATTCTGTTCCCAACCAACCTATCCGTGCCGGAGAAACAAGTTGCACTACTCCAACAGTTAACCTAACTCAAAGCGGTCCATTATCTTTTTGCAATGGCGACAGTGTAACACTCACTGCAAATGGAACAGGTTATCAATACCAATGGAAAAAGAATAATGTAAATATTGCAGGAGCAACAGCACAAACCTACGTTGCAAAAACAGCAGGCATATACAAATGCAAAGTAACCAACAGTTGCGGCAGCAAATCATCAGGAACAAGAACGGTTACCATTCCATGCAGATTAACCAACGAAGTTTTTACCGAGCAATTAGAAAATCCTTATGAATTACAAATTGCTCCTAATCCAATTTCTTCCGAAACATCTGGATTAACTACTATTTCTTTCTCACTTGAGCAATCACAAAAAGTTTCTTTAAAGGTTGTTGACTTAAATGGAAGATTGGTAAAGACGCTTACAGCGCAAGTTTTTGAAGAAGGAGAACATTCAGTAGTTTGGAATGTGGAAGAAGTAAATGCAGGTATTTATTTCTTGCAAGTTCAAACAGCAGATTATTTAAAGACAGAAAAACTTGTTGTTACAAAATAAAGCATCATTATTTCAGAGTCTCCGCTTTTCGCGGGACTCTGAAATATTATAACCTGTCCCATTTTTTCTCCAAGTATTAAACACCTTTCACCAAAACTACCTGTTTCATGCAGTACAACCAGCTTCGGCTTACTATACATTTGACCAAATTATTATTGACTTAAATTATTTTTTAAACTTTAAAACAAAAACAAAATGAAAAAACAACTACTAAAAAAGCTTTCTGCTTTCATCATCCCGACTATATCGGGAGCAATGATGTTTTCGGTAAGTGCAAATGCACAAATTGTTTACACGGATGTAAATCCGGATTCGACTATTACCTGTTTAAGCAGTCCATGTACCAAATCATATAGTCTAGATTTAAACAATGATGGTATCAGTGATTATAACATTTTGAGCATTAAAAATAATGGCAAATGTTCACCTAATAATCCTTTGGGCTATTCTAAAGTATATGTTTCGGTTTCTGCTCTCAACACGAATACTTTAGTTGCGGTTACAAATACAACTTATCCGCTTGCAATGAATTTCAATAATGTCATTTCATCAGGACTTAGTTTATCCGCCTCCGGATATTTACGTTATACATCGAGTGGTTGCCTTGGTTATAGTCTTCTTGGAGTTTGGCCAAACTTAGTTGATCGTTACTTGGGGCTAAAATTAATTGTCGGAGCAAATACCTATTACGGATGGGCGCGAATGCAAATAAATTCAGATGGAAGCACCTCATCCTGCACGATTAAAGATTACGCTTACAATACTATTCCCAACCAACCTATCCGTGCCGGAGAAACAAGTTGCGCAATTCCAACAGTAAGTATAACGCAAAGCGGTTCGTTATCTTTTTGTGCAGGCGATAGTGTAACATTCACAGCAAATGGAACAGGTTATCAATACCAATGGAAAAAGAATAATGTAAATATTGCAGGAGCAACAGCACAAACCTACGTTGCAAAAACAGCAGGCATATACAAATGCAAAGTAACCAACAGCTGTGGCAGCAAAGGTTCCGGAACAAGAACGGTTAGCATTCCATGCAGATTAACTAACGAAGTTTTTACCGAGCAATTAGAAAATCTATATGAATTACAAATTGCTCCTAACCCAATCACTAACACTACATCTATTTCTTTCACGCTTGAGCAATCACAAAAAGTTTCATTAAAGGTTGTTGACTTAAATGGAAGATTAATGAAAGTGCTTGCTGATAATCTTTTTGAAGATGGAGAACATTCAATAGAATGGAGAGTGGAAGATGTAAATTCAGGTATTTATTTCTTGCAAATTCAAACAGCAGAATATTCCAAGACTGAAAAACTTATTGTTACAAAATAAAGTTTCATTATTATCAGAGTCTCTGCTTTTCGCGGGACTCTGATAATAATATAAGTTATTCTTTTGCTCATCAAGTTTTAAATATCAACCATCAAAACTAACCATTTCGGGTAGTACAACCTGCTGAGTTTGATTATAATTTTGACGAAAATATTTTACTAAAACAATTAAAAACAAAAACAAAATGAAAAATCTACTTTCAAAAAAGTTTTATGCTTTCATCGTAACAGCAATGCTATTTTCAGCAAGTGCAAATGCACAGATTATTTACACGGATGTAAATCCGGATACGACTGTTATCTGTTCATCTTCTCCCTGCACCCAATCTTATAATCTTGATTTAAATAATGATGGAATGGTAGATTTCATTCTAAATACCTATTTTGATTCTCTCCATTGCACAGCAAGCGTTTTTAGTCCCCTTGCAATTAAACAGCGAGTTTACATAACTCCTCAAAGTGGAAAAGGAACGGTTTCACCAATGATGAATACCCCGCTTATGATGAACTCAAACGATACAGTAGGTAGTAATCTAACTTTTAGTGCAAATCCCGCAGCATTACGATTTATTTCTTTTGACGCTTGCCCTGATTCAGGCGGAAGTTGGACAAGTACATCAGACCATTATCTTGGTTTGAAAATTACAGTTGGCAATAGCACTTATTACGGTTGGGCACGTTTGAATGTATTTGTTACCGGCATTCCTCCAGTATATTTTACTTTAAAAGATTACGCTTACAATTCCATTCACAACCAAACCATCCTTGCTGGGCAAACAACTGCTACAGGAATAAATGAAAATTCGTTTGCTTCATCAATATCTCTTTTCCCCAATCCCGCCACAAATCATCTCACCATCGTTTTAGGTAGCAACAATAAAAATGTTGAAGTAACCATCGCTGACATTACAGGAAAAATAATTTACTCAACAACAGCATATGAAACACAAAAGATAGAAGTGAACACAAAAGATTTTACAGCCGGAATTTATGTTGTTAAAATTCAAACAGCAGATTTTACTGAAACAAAAAAACTTGTCATTGAAAAATAAATTTAATTTCGCAGTTGAATGACTAATCTTCGCACCAGTAGTCAGGTTATCCATAAGTTTGTTCACTGTAGTTTTTAGAATCGCGAAAATGAAAAAAAGCTCTTATATTATTTTCTATATTTTGATCGGATCCTTTGTTCAAATTTCACATGCGCAGGTTGCTTCCTATCCATTTACAGGAAATGCGAATGATATAAGTGGGAATAATCACAATGGTGTTGTCAATGGAGCTGTTTTGTCAGTTGACAGAAATGGGAACCCGGCCAGTGCTTACTCTTTTAATGGATTGAATCAGTCTATTTCAATTGCTTATCACAGCGATTTTAATATTCTTCCTGCGGGGCAGTTTACGATTAGTTTATGGGTAAACTCGGCTTCTTTTAACAGTAGTGCAAGGGCTTTGTTTATTAAATGTAATAATGGTCCAACACCAATGAGCTCAAATTGGGATTATGGAATCTATCTGTTCACCAACAATAAAATAATGATAGGATATTCTAACACGCATATTTGTTTTTCCACCACACAACTCCAGGTCGGTCAATGGTACTGCGTTACCGGAACCTATAACAATGGCACCTGGAAACTATATATTAATGGTTTACTTGAATCACAATCTTTAAACAGTGGTTTGTACATTACACAATCCACAAGCGGAATCGGTATTGGAAAAAAGGGAGAATCTATTTTTGATCATTTCGATGGAAAACTTGATGACATAACATTTTACAATGTCGCATTAACTGCCGGTCAGGTTTCTTCACTGTGTGCTTCGTCAACCGGAAATATTCCTATAATAGCACTTCAATCTTCTGATACAATATTTTGTGAGAAGCAATGTATTGATTTCACAGACCTTTCAACCAACAACCCAACATCATGGCAATGGTATTTCAATGGAGCAAACCCTGATACTTCAACTGTTCAAAATCCAACAAGCATTTGTTACAACACTTATGGAAGTTTTGATGTTACACTCATAGCCTGTAACGCAGCAGGTTGTGACACTTTAACCCTACCCGGTTTTATTAATGAATATCAATCTCCCATACCATCCATTACTCAATCTAACGATACCTTATTTGCTTCACCAGCTTTTTCTTATCAATGGTGGAGTGTTGGTAGTGGTATTGTTTTTGGCGCAACCAACAGTTTTTTTGTACCCATACAAGCGGGCGCTTATTATGTTATTATTTATGATAGCATTGGCTGTATAGGAACATCTAATGTGATTGCGATTACTGGTGTAAAAGAAAATGGTTTTAGTTCTTCCTTTATAATTTATCCTAACCCAACCACAGGTCAATTCACAATCAATTTAGGTAGCAACAACAAAAAAGTTGATGTAAACATTACCGATATTACGGGAAAAATAATTTACACAACAATTGAAGTAGAAACGCAAAAACTAGAAGTAAACACGCAAGATTTTGCAAAGGGAATTTATGTTGTTAAAATTCAAACAGCAGATTTTACTGAAACAAAAAAACTTGTCGTGGAAAAATAAATTGTGTTAATGGTTCAAGTCACAGCGAACAAGGGACAAAAAAACTATTCACTTTTAACTTTTAGTTTTTAACTAATAAAAAAGAAAAACATTTCAAGCAGTTAACCTGTTTTATTTAATTGTACAGTTGACAAAATCATTTTACTCCAACAATTAAAAACGAACAAAATGTTGAACTCAACTACAAACAAGAAGCGAAATCCCGATTCTTATCGGGGAAAAAAAATCTATTCCTTATAATCTGTATTTGTTTTGCAAAAATAATTTGTGCCAATAAAATTTATACGAACCGATTTTTTATCAATTGATTTATCTAAACATCTAAATAAATAAAACATGAAAACAAAAATTTTGCTTTACATTATGCTAGTTAGCTTAATTGCCAATGGCCAAAAAAAACCGCTAACCAATGGTACTTTGGCCACGAAGCAGCTGTAGATTTCAACTCGGGAGTTCCTGTTGCCAATCTATCAAGTGTTATGACCCAAGTAGAAGGTTGCAGTAGCATTGCCGACCAGAATGGCGATTTGCAATTTTATACTGACGGAATAAGTGTATGGAATAAAAATCATATTTTAATGGCCAATGGTACCGGCTTACTTGGAAATTCTTCATCCACACAATCGGCATTAATTGTAAAACAACCTGGGCCAAATACTATCTATTATGTATTTACCACTGATGGCTTTTGCGGCCCCGATGGCTTTCGATATAACATAATTGATATTTCGTTAAATGGCGGATTAGGAGCTGTTACTTTGAAAAATCAATTACTGTATGGCCCCACATCGGAGCGATTAAGCGCCTGTTTCCATGCCAATGGAAAAGATGTTTGGGTAGTATCGCATGAAGCAGTAGGTACTAATTTTGTAGCCTATCAGCTAACACCCACCGGTTTATTGGCTCCAATCATATCTAGTGTTGGACCGGTATGTTCAAACTTAGCTCCTGCTTTTGTGGGAAATTTGAAAATGTCTCCTAATGGCAAGCGCTTGGCAATTGCGTTAGGTAAGCCTTGCGAATTTTGGTACTGTGATTTTGACAACGCAACCGGTATAGTATCAAATGCAAATGTGCTTACGCCAAATTCAAATTTAACCGGGGGTTATAGCGTAGAGTTTTCACCATCGAGCGATGTATTATATGCTGGCACTTATGATGTTTTTGAATTGTATCAATGGGACTTAAATGCCGGCTCTAGTGCTGCTATTGCAGCATCGCAAATAACCATCCCAACTCAAACTCTAGGCGTTTTTATTCCAGGTGCAATACAATTAGCGCCTGATGGTAAAATTTATTATTCGCGCTTTAGTGCAGAATGGTTGGGCGCAATAAACTCACCTAATTTATTAGGCCTGGCCTGCAACTTTGTTGATAGTGCTGTGTTTTTGGCAGGGGCAAAATGCATATATGGTTTGCCGAATTTTAACCAGGGCATTTTTCAGTTTGTTGAAATTGCCAAATGTTGTTTTGGCGATACTACCACATTCATTCTTGACGACTCGTTAAGCTACCTCACCTATCAATGGGATTTTGGTGATCCCGGCAGTGGCCCTCTCAATCAATCTATTGATGCATCAACTTCACATTATTTTGCAGCAGTAGGCAATTATAACGTGCAACTTTTTCGAACAAAATCAATAGCTCCATTTTCTGACACGATAAATTTTAATATTAAGATTAATAAGAGCCCATTGCCGTTTATAGGCAATGATACCACTTTATGCAATGGACAATCCATCATATTATCGCCTGATTCTGTGTACGCTACTTACTTGTGGAATAATGGCAACACAACCAATACGATTACTGCCAACAGTACAGCTACGTATATTGTTACAGTTACATTGGATGGTTGTAGTGGAACAGATTCTGTAAATGTGCTATTTGATCCTTGTGGAGCGGTAGTGGTTAATCTTGCTTCAAGCGATTCGATATTTTGTGAGAAACAGTGCATTGATTTCACTGACCTTTCAACCAACAACCCAACATCATGGCAATGGTATTTCAATGGAGCATCGCCTGATACTTCAACTGTTCAAAATCCAACAAACATTTGTTACAACAATTATGGAAGTTTTGATGTTACACTCATAGCCTGTAACACAGCAGGTTGTGACACTTTAACCCTACCCGGTTTTATTAATGAATATCAATCTCCCATACCATCCATTACTCAATCTAACGATACCTTGTTTGCTTCACCAGCTTTTTCTTATCAATGGTGGAATGTTGGTAGTGGTATTGTTTTTGGCGCAACCAATAGTTTTTTTGTACCCATACAAGCGGGCGCTTATTATGTTATTATTAATGATAGCAATGGCTGTATAGGAACATCTAATGTGATTTCGATTACTGGTGTAAAAGAAAATGGTTTGAGTTCATCTATTAAAATTTATCCTAAACCAAGTAATGGAAAATTTTATATTGAGCTTTCCGATATTCCAACTGAAAAACAAACTCTTACTTTAAGAAATGTAATTGGACAAAAGTTGCAGGAGTTAAAACTGATAAATAAAACTACAGAAGTAAATTTTGATGCCGAAGATGGAGTTTACTTTCTTACAATTACAACAGACACAAAAGGAAGCTACACCGAAAAGATTATTTTGCAACAAGAAAAATAAGAAAATGTTTGTGTCTCTGGGTTGTGTTTCCGCGAACCATGCACTAAAAAATATTTTCTTGATTTGTCGATAGATTTCAAGGATGTTGATGTTGAATGCAGAATAGTTTGCGAGGTCACGAACCATGCACAAAAATATTGACTGCCTTAGCTTTGCTTTTTGTTATACTTATTATCCTTCCATTTATTTATTCCCGCTGCGCTATCTGCAATAATTTCATTCAGCCGTTTTAACCTGGTTGCGTCTTGTTTTGCACTCATTATATAATTGGCCGAAGGTTTTTTGTATGTAGGTGCAAGTGCTTGAAAATAATTCCATGCTTTTTTATTCGCTTTAAAAATTTTTTCAAAACCTTCTGTTAATTTTACTTCATCCTTTTCAAAAGCATATATTTTCGACTTTTCATCTTTTCGCTTTTCAAAAGCGGCCAGCCCCTCAGGCTGCATAAGTCCTTTTTTGTTAGCTCCTCTACCTTCTTAATATTTATTGCACTCCAAACGCTGGTTGATTTTCGCGGTGTAAATCTTATTTGATAAGCGTACTGGTCTATGGAATGTCGTACACCATCTATCCATCCAAAACACAAAGCCTCATCAACCGATTGTGGCCATGTTATACTTGGTTTACCACTATCCACTTTATAATAACCCACTATCAACTCAGTTTCTTTCTTATGATTTTTTATCAACCACTTTCTAAAATCCGATTGTTTGGCAAAGAATATTGGTTCCATTTTATTTTTATTTCTAATATTTTACAAAGGTAATAATTGCGGAAATAAAAATTGAAGGTTGAATGCAGTATGTGAAAAACAAATTTGAAAAGTGATATGCATACACCTTATACGTGCCAAAATCTTATTGATTTTCGATAAATAAATTACAGCCACTAAGACGCAAAGGCACTAAGGAATTCAATTTCAAGTGTAGCGATGCCAACTCAATATTAAAAACATTGCAGACTTTATGCAAATACATAATTTTACGAGGGACTTCAAAATCTCATTGTATTTATGGTAATAAAATCTGCAATTCTAAAACCAAAGTTAAAAAATGCAATCTGTATTAAGCATTCAATAATTCTTGAATATCGAATTTTTTCATTTGCATAAAAGCTTGCATTACACGTTGGCTTTTTTCAGCATCATTCATTAATTTACCAAGTATGGATGGAACAACCTGCCACGAAACACCAAATTTGTCTTTGCACCATCCACACATACTTTCTTCACCACCATCTTTTGTAAAGCTATTCCAGTAATAATCTATCTGTTCTTGCGTGTCGCAATTTATTACAAACGATAAACCTTCGCTGAAAGTAAAATTATGATTGCCCGGTCCATCCATTGCTTTGTATACATAACCATGCAATGTAAATTCGGCTCTTTCAATATTTGCCACGCCTCACTTATTTTGAGCAATAAAATTTAGTGTTCATTGTATCATAAATATTTTTATACTTTGCAGCATGATAAATTGCATTATTATAGATGACGATCCGGTTTCGATAAACCTGATGAAACATTTTATTACCAGTACTGAAGGTTTAAATTTTGTGGAAGCTTTTTCAAATCCCATTGCCGGTGTAAATTACATACGTAAAAATGCAGCAACCACCGATCTAATTTTTCTGGATGTGGAAATGCCCGAAATGACGGGTATAGAATTCCTTGAATCGTTTAAAGAACTGCCACCGGTTATCCTCATCACTTCGAAAGAAAAATATGCTGTTAAAGCATTTGAACATAAAGTAATCCACTTTTTGGTAAAGCCTGTTGAGTATGGTAAATTTTTAAAAGCTGTTGAACGTGTTTTTAAAATCAATGAAGCCGATAACAATCAGCACCTGGATTATATCTTTATTAAAGAAAATGGCGTGCTTTCTAAAATTATGCATAAGGACATTATCTATTGCGAAGCGCTTGGCGATTATGTAAAAGTACATCTGAAAGAAAAAACCCATGTGGTTAATTCAACCATGAAAAACATTGAGGACAAATTAAAGATGAACAAGCAGTTTATGCGTGTGCATCGTTCCTACATCATTAACCTCAATTTTCTGGAGAATTTTGATGCCGAAACTTCCATAGTTGGCGGCCATATTATCCCTATCGGAAACAAGTACAAAGCCAATTTGCAAGCCCGTTTAAACATTATCTGATTTTTTTAGCAGCGGTAATGTCTTTTTTAACCTCCCAAAAACCACATTAATCGAATTAAACATTTCTGCACCTGTTTTGACCGCACTTTTGCATCAAAATAATAACAGAGATGAAAAATCAAATTTTAATTATCGAAGATCAGCTTTCAACACGAAAGCTTTTGTCGCACTACCTTCAATCGAGTTTCGAAGTGGTAGAAATGGAAAATGCATTAAATGCACTTGCATGGTTGCAAGGAGGCGGAACCCCTGATGCCATTATAGCGGACATAATGATGCCCGAAATGACAGGAATAGAATTCCTCAAAGCATTGAAAATCGCAAATCTTAAAATGCCACCTGTACTCATGTTATCGAGTGTGGAAAACAGCAACGACAAAATCAGTTGCTTTAAAAATGGTGCTAAGGATTATTTATTAAAACCTTTTAATCCTACAGAACTGAGCTTTCGTTTGCACCTGATGCTTGCCAATCATTTACTTACAAAATCAATAAATAAATAGTCATGTACAAACACTTTAAACGGTCATATGATATTTGCGCTGCCCTTGCAGGATTGATTCTATTTTCTCCTGTGTTAATTGTTGCAGCCATTTTAATAAAACTAACATCACGTGGCAATATCTTTTATGTATCACCACGTGTAGGTCAATATTATAAAACCTTTGGAATGATAAAATTCAGAACTATGTACGCGCAGTCTGATAAGCAAACTGGGCTCATGAAAGATTTGAATCAATATAAAACATCAACGGATTCTTCAACAATACGTACATGCCCATTTTGCGAAATATTGACAGAGACATGTTCTACTTTACTGATTGCCGATGATGTGGTAATATGCGAAAATCTGCATTTGATGCGCAAAGCACAAAAAAAAGAAGCGGCCTTTATGAAAATAGCAAACGATCCGCGGGTAACTCCACTGGGAAAGCTTTTACGCAAAACCAGCATCGATGAATTGCCGCAACTAATAAATATTTTGAAAGGCGATATGTCGCTCATTGGCAACAGGCCGCTGCCATTGTACGAAGCAGAAAAACTAACAACAGATGATGCCATATCCCGTTTCAATGCACCTTCGGGCCTAACAGGATTATGGCAAATTACCAAACGTGGAAAGGGCGAAGTTTCGGAGCAAGAGCGTATAGAACTCGATAAAACTTACGCAAAAGAATTTTCTTTCAAAACCGATTTCAAAATATTTATGAAAACATTCCCGGCTTTGTTGCAGGAGGAAAATGTATAACACGATGAAAAATTTATTTTTATTGATAGTGTTTTTTGGTACTTCTAATGTGTGGGCACAGAATGTACCATCCAATGCTGATAACGAGTTAAATATGCCTCCCATCGATAGTTTGTTTGCATGGGCCGGTGCTAACTACGCCACCATAAAAATACAGGATGCCTTAATAGAAAAAGCCGGTGCCGATACTAAACGTGTAAGAAAAAGTTGGATGGATGCAGTAAAGTTTAGTGCCAACATCAGCAATGGTCAATACGGCAATTCGGTAATAAATCAAACACAGGTTGGATACGGCTACGGTCCATCGGTGTCGTTTTCACTTTACGATATTGCCAGTAATCATGATTTGGTAAATGTGTACAAAGCCGAACAAAGAGTGGCAACATATAAACGCGAAGAAGTAATATTTGAGTTGCACAAAATAATAACCATCTTATATAACAATGTGCAATCGCAAAAAAATATTTTACGAATAAAAAGCGAGGCTGTTAACGCAGCTTATGTACATCAGAAAATGGCTGAGAAAGAATTTAATCAGGGTGCTATTGCACTTGGAGAACTTTCGCGTGTAACGGAGATTTATACCAAGACACAAACGGAAGTCGAAACTACCATCAACGATTTAAAAAATTATTACATGCAGCTGGAGCAATTTTGCGGCAGAAGATTTAACAATAACTAAAACTAACAAACGTGAACTTTATAGAATTCATACAACTGTTACTCAGGAATAAAAAGTGGATAATTGCATTTCCAATTATTACCGGAGTGGCTGTTTTCTTTCTTACGCGCAACATGCCGCATACCTATTCATCAGAAATGGTAATTTACACAGGCATTGCCAGCGGTTATAATTTCAACAGTGATGCAGAAGGTAAAATCGATTATCACGAAGCCAATTCTAAGTTTGATAATCTGATAAACACCATCACATCAAAAGAAACACGTAAAGTTGTAGCATTAAGATTGCTAGCTGATTTAATTAATCATCCGCAGGAATTAAATCGTGTTGTTACCAAATTAAAGTTAGAACGTTTTGATTGGTTGAACGATAGCAGCACATTAAAAAAAGTGCGCGGTGCCAGCGAAGCTGCAACAATGCAAAACCTGTCGGCACAAATTTTACAGGGAAGCCAAAACCCTTACTACCAATTGCTTTATGGCCAGTATGCAAATCCATTTAACCTGAGTACGCTTAACACTATTAAAGCTACGCGTATCGGTTTTAGCGATATGGTTAAAGTTGAATACACATCAGAAGATGCATTCATCACCAAAAAAACGCTTGACTTGTTAGCCGAAGTTTTTTTACAGAAATACAAAGGTATGCGCATAGGTGAAGTTAGCAGTGTTGTAAAATATTTTGAAGAACAAACTGCTTTGGCTTTGGCACGATTGCAAAAAGCTGAAATGATCTTGAAAAATTTCAGAACAACTAACCGCCTCATCAATTATTATGAGCAAACAAAATATATCGCAGATCAGAAAGAAGATTACGATCAGCGCGAATCGCAATTGCAAATGGATTTGGAAGGCTATAAATCGGCATTAGCCAAGGTGGAAAAAAAATTAAGCAGCCGCGCTGTAATACAATTGAAAAGCGATGAAGTGGTAAAATCAAAAGATGAACTTTCGGCACAATACAATTCATTAGGACTATCACTTGTAAAAGGTAATCAAAATGATGCGGCTAAAAATACAAAGATTGATGCGCTGAAAAAAGATTTAAAAGAAAATATTCAGGGACTGTATGAAGTAAATAATTCAATCGAAGGCATACCCGGCAAAGATTTACTGGATGAGTGGTTATCCTTAACGGTGAGTACAGAAGAAGGAACGGCTAAATTAAAAGTGCTTGAAAAAAGCAAAGCAGAGTTTGAAAAAATTTATGATCTCTTTGCGCCAATGGGTTCTGATTTAAATAAGCTGGAGCGCGATGTTGATGTTTCTGAAAAGGAATATCTAAACCTGTTGCATAATTTAAATCAGGCTAAACTGCGCGAGCGCAACCTGGTAGTAACTGAGAATATTTCGATTACTGATCCGCCTGATATGCCTGCTGTGCCTAACTCATCAAAGCGTTTAATATTGGTCATTGCAGCTGCATTCAGTTGTTTCATAATTGTAATGGTTGTACTTATGATGAAAGAATATCTTGATGACAGCATTTCCAATCCATTAAATTTCCTGAAAACTACCGGAGTTAAAACAGCTACAGCTTTTGTAAAATCAACGGCAGAAAATAATGCTACTATTGAAAATATAAATGCAATAAGTAATGAACGCTGGATGTTATCGCTGGTTGATTTACAGCAACAAAACAAAATCATCAAAGTATTGGTGGTACCCTTTCACAAATCGAACAGTGACTACAAACAGATGCTTGCTGATGTAACATCAAATTTGCAATCGCTTGGCAACAACTGGCAGGCTGTTGAATTTGGAAATATGTTTACAAGCGATAGCAATCAATTGATATTTACCAATACTTCAAAAAGAGAATTGATAAATAAAGAAGTGATAAGCAATAGTGATGTGATATATTTATTCATCAATGCAGCACAAAAAATGGATGAATACCAATTACAGTTATTGGATAGCTGGAAACAGTTAAACATTCCGATGCAGGCAGTGATGGTGGATACTAAAATAAATCACCTCGAAAAGTTTTTAGGTGAAGTGCCAAAGCAACGCAGTTATATTCGAAAACGCATTAAAGACATTGTAAGGAGATACAGCAAATGAATAAACGTTTAGATATCGTATGCCACGCTTTCCCAAGCTGGCGTGGCGATTACATGAAGTCGACCGTGCAGTTAATGAAAGAACTTGCAGCAACTAACAATGTGCTTTATGTAGATTATGCCTACTCTATTAAAGATGTTTTAGTAAACACACGTCACAATAAATACATTCCGGTTAAAAGAATCTTAGGACTGGATGCTGCAATAGAAAAAGTGCAATTAGAAAACGGTGCTTTCATCCATGTGCTTTCATTGCCTCCTGTTATTCCATTCAACTGGATCAACAACAATTCGCTTTTAAACTTTGTGCAAGGCATCAATCAAAAAATAATTAACGGCAGAATAAAATCAGCAATGAAAAAGCTGAACATGAATTCGCCAATAGTAGTTAATGCTTTCAACCCGTTTTTTAATTCTGTTAAGCAAAGCGGATTCAAACAAAAAGCAACGATTTACTATTGCTATGATAATATTGCAGCTTCAAACTGGGCCTCTAAACACGGACAACGTTTAGAAAACGATTTTGCAAAACAAGCAGATGCATTAGTTTTTTCGTCTGAAGCATTGCAGCAATCAAAGGCGGTTTCGGACAAAAAATCTTTTGTAGTTACTAACGGAGTTGACCTCACTATTTTCGAAAACGAAATGAAGAAAGGATTTCCAAAAAACAATTCTGATGAAATAAATATCGGTTATGTTGGAAGTATTGATGACAGACTGGATTACGATTTATTAGAACAAACTATTTCCAATTTCCCAACATGGAAGTTTCATTTCATCGGAAGAATTATGTCAGCATCGGCCGACCGTTTGAAAAAGTATAGCAATGTAAAATTGTATGGAGCAGTAGATGTAAATCAATTGCCTGCTATGATGAAAAATTTTAATGCCGGCATTATTCCTTTTATAAAAGATGAGTTTACCAGAAATATTTATCCAATGAAAGCCAATGAATACCTGGCTCTTGGCTTACCTGTGGTAATGACCAACTTTGCGCAATTGAATGACCTTGCAAATTTTGTTTCGGCAGTTGATGCAAAGGACTTTATACAAAGTCTTACATTAGAAATAGAAAACGATACATTTGAAAAAAAGCAGCAGCGTGTTAAAATAGCGATCAGCAATAGCTGGAAAAACAAAGCAGCAGCGTTTGAAAAAATCTTACACCAATATGCTTAAGAAACTTTTTTCTGCTGGAAACATTAATCAGTTGTATGCATTTATGCATCAGTTGCTGATGGCTGCTTATGGTTTTGCATTGCTTTTTATTATGGTGCGTTTGATGCCGCAAGCTGAAGTGGGCCGATGGTTGCTTTTTATTTCTGCACTTTCAATTAGTGATATGTTGATGCAGGGTTTATTACAAACTATTGTGGTAAAAGAAATTGCAACTCACAAAACAGATGCATTTATAAATCGCAAAATTGAAAACAATGCTTTGTTGCTTGCGACTGTGTTTTTTATGGTAATGGTTGCAGTTACATTTTTAACAAAGGCTGTAGTTTATTTTACAGGAAAAGATTTTTTATTGCTTAACGATTTCTCCAATTGGTATCCCGCATTGGGATTGCTCATGATTATGTACAACCTGAGCTGGTGGGTAAATACAGGTAAAGTAAATTTCAAAATCATCTTAATTCAGCGCATTATTTATTGCTCGGTTTCGCTGCTCATCATATTGGCAGATTATCTAATACACCACAGTCTTACTTTTCAAATCGCTGTAATCAGTCAGGTTGCAGGTTATGGCGTGAGTGCACTGTTTGCATTTTTTGTAAACCGATTTAGTTTTCACAAAAAATATTTGAGTCTGAAAATGATCAAACACTTTTTGGGTTACGGAAAATTTACCATGGGCACCATGCTAGGAAGCAGCTTATTGCGCAATGCCGATACATTTATGATAGCGGCTTTTATGAATTCAAGTGCAGTTGCTGTTTATACATTGGCACAAAAAATTATCGAAGTGTTTGAAGTAATGCTGCGCTCGGTTGCTACCACATTTTTACCAGTACTTCAAAATCTGAGAAACGATACCCCTGCATTTTCGCAGTTATTAATTGGTCGTATGGTTGCTTTAATTGTGATGTTTATTCCGGCTGCTTTACTTGTTTTTATTTTTTCAGATAACGTAATTCAATTAATCAGCGGCTCTGATCAATACAATTTATCTGCAATGATTTTAAAAGTTTTTATGCTTTATGTTTTGTTGCTTCCTGTAGATCGCTTTCTGGGTGTGGCTTTAGAGGCTTGTCATTTGCCAAAGCTTAATTTTATAAAAACCGTTATGCTCATCACCGTTAATATTGGTGGTAACTATATTGCACTTCATTTTTATCATTCGCTTATTGGAGTGGCTGCAGTGAGCAGTATTGCATTAAGCACAGGCATTGCTGCCGGATTTTATTTTCTGAATAAAAGAGGAGCTGCAAAATTTTCGATATTCAACATTCAACAGAGTTTGCTTAAATTAAAATTGCAATGAATTTAAAATCACAACAGGTAAAAACCATAGCAAGTTTTGCTGCAGTTATTGCTGCTGCATTGCTTGTGGCATTGCTTGTTGTAAAGGTTGGCATTATGCTACCGGCTGCTTTGCTTGGTTGTGCAGTTGTTGCAGTAATTGCTTTTAAAATTGCAAAAGATATCCGCTGGGGATTTTACTTGCTTATGGCTGCAAACTTTTTTAGTGTGGGTTTAACGCGCTATGTATCATTGCCACTGGGGTTAACGATTGACATTATTTTATTGCTGTTGTTTTTCATTTTCTTTATTAAGGAATTTAAAAACATATCCTGGAAACCGCTTGCCAATCCCGTTTTTATTGCTGTTACCGTTTGGATGCTGATTAACATTTTAGAATTGGCAAACCCGGAAGCTCGAAGTTTCGAAGCCTGGTTTTATGCCATGCGTGGTGTGGCACTTTATTTTTTTCTTGCACTACTGGTTGGTTATTTATGCCTGAATCACAAAAAAGATTTCAATTGGTTTATTACACTTTGGTTTATGTTTTCGATTATAGGTGCATTGTGGGGAATGAAACAATTATTCATCGGACTTGATGCAGGAGAAAAAGCATGGCTTAACGTACCCGGCAATTTATCAACACACATGTTGTTTGGCAAACTGCGCGTATTCTCTTTTTATTCCGACTCGGGTCAGTTTGGTGCATCACAGGCGCACACGGCAGTGGTAGCAAGCATATTGGCCATCTTCGAAAAATCGCGAATGCGTAAAATATTCTACATCCTAACAGCATTGTTATGCTTTTACGGTATGTTGATTTCTGGTACACGCGGAGCATTTGCAATTCCTGTTGTTGGATTTTTTACGTATTTACTTCTTATAAAAAATTTCAAAATTGTAATAGCAGGCTCTACCGTATTGGCAGTTGTATTCTTTATTTTAAAGTTCACTTTCATCGGTCAGGGAAATTCGCAGATCAGCAGATTGCGCAGCTCATTAGATCCTAACGATGCTTCGTTGCAGGTGCGCATCACCAATCAAAAAAAACTTGCCGAGTATTTAAATGTGCATTGGCTGGGTGGTGGTGTTGGCAGCGGTGGTTACTGGGGTCAGCGGTTCAGCCCCAATACATTTTTGGCCAACCTTGCACTGGATAGCTGGTATGTGCGCATTGCTGCTGAGTATGGTTATGTAGGTTTGGTTTTGTACCTCCTCATGCTTTTTTTTATTCTCTATCATGCATTTAAAAAAATAAATGCAGAACATAATCCTGAAGTTAAAAACCAACTCATGGCACTCTTTTGTGGCTTAACCGGAGTGATGGTAGCCAGTTATGGCAATCAGGTTTTTGGACAATTGCCAACAGGTATCATCATTTATTTATCAATTGTTTTTCTAACACAAAAAGAAAACGAAATCATATCAGAAAATGCAAAATCAATTTCCTAAGGTATCCATCATCACTATTAATTTTAATCAGGCTGATGTAACACGCGAATGCCTCAACAGCTTGCGCAAAGTTACCTATCCTAACCTCGAAATATTTTTAGTGGATAATGCATCAGCTCCTGAAAACAGATTACTTCAATCAGAATATCCTGAAGTTATTTTTATTCAGAGCGATAAAAATCTTGGCTTTACCGGAGGAAATAATCTTGCTATGAAAGTGGCTACCGGTGATTTTATTTTATTGCTGAATAACGATACCGAAGTGCCTGCAGATTTTTTAGAGCCGCTTTTAAAAACATTTGTCGACCATCCTGATGCGGGCATTGTAAGCCCAAAAATTATTTTCTTTAATTCAGAAAATCTTATTCAATATGCCGGCACCACTGCTATCAATCCGTATACCTGCTGCGGCCATACCATTGGTTATAAAGAAACCGATAACGGGCAATATAACGAAGTGCAAAAAACAGATTTGGCGCACGGTGCCTGTATGCTCATTAAGCGCGAGGTTATGAATAAAATTGGCATGCTGCACGACAGGTTTTTTATTTACTACGAAGAATACGACTACTGCGAAATGACAAAACGTGCAGGCTTTTCTATTTACTACAACGGTCTCACTTACATCCTGCATAAGGAGTCTGTATCGGTTGGAAAATTCTCGCCTTTTAAAGCGCATTACATGGCCAAGAACCGTGTTTTATTGCCGGGAAAAATTTTTGGGGGTGGAAAAAGCCGTTTTCCTTTGTATTATTTTATGCTGGCTTTGCCGAAAAATCATCTCCGAGGCCGGGCTCTAAAACAGCGGGCTTGGCCGGGAACGGTCAAAAGGAAAGAAACGGAGACAGGCGCAACGGAGCATACAATGATATCATCCAGACTTTAACCGTCATCCATTAAGCAAATTTCAACCCCCTAAAAACCGCATTCATCGAATTAACCCCCCAAACCCCTGCCAGCAGCGTTTCTTTGTACCATAATAAAAAACGAAATGCTGTTTCAAATCATCATCACCACAGTCTTAGTCATCCTAGCGTTGAATGCACTCTACCTGTTTGTATTTTCTGCTGCAGGTTTCAGCGCAAAAGAAAAATTAAGCCTACCCAATGAATTTGTAGATAATAAGCGCATCCTGATTTTAATTCCCGGATACAAGGAAGATACAGTAATTATAAGTTCGGTGCAAAGTGTAATGGCGCAACATTATAATAAAGCGAAATTTAAGTGTGTTGTTTTGGCCGATAGTTTCCAAACATCAACTATCGAAAATATTAAACAAACCGGAGCCGAAGTTTTTGAATTGCCCGAAGATGAAAATCGTAACAAGGCAAAATCTATACAAAAGTTTTTAGCGTGTTGCCATGAAAGTTTTGATGCATGCATTGTGCTTGATGCAGATAACTGCATTGACGCAAGCATGTTGCAAAAAGCAAATAACTATTTAAAGAGTGGCTCAAGAATTATACAAGCCAGGCGTGTTGCAAAAAATGAAAACAACAGCATGTCGCGTTTAGATGCATTAAGCGAAATCATCAACAATCATATTTTCCGTAAGGGGCAGCGCGCCCTTGGACTTTCGGCAAGCCTTATAGGTTCGGGTATGATAATAGACATGAATGTTTTTCGCATGGTGATGCAAGACATGAATGTGTTTTCGGGCTTTGATAAAGAAATGGAATTACGCATCCTTAAAAACAAACTTACCATTGAATATGCCGAAGATATTTTAGTTTATGATGAAAAAGTTTCCAATCATAACAATTTTGTAAATCAACGAAGAAGATGGTCTTATGCCCAGATGTTTTTTTTGAAGAAATACTGTATAAGTGCGTTTGCACAATTAATAAGATTTGGCAATTGCGATTATTTTAATAAAGTAATTCAATTTGCACTAATGCCGCGTGTTATCAGTTTGGGCTTAAGTTTATGCCTCATATTGTTGACAGCTTTTTCCGGCAGTACTTTTCTTATTGCATCGGTAATTGTTTTCTTGTTAATAGTTTCGGCATTGGTTATGCCTCTATTGCCGGAATTAAAAAAGGCGGAAATCTTCAGTCTTTCAAAAGCCTTGCCTTCGGCTTTTTTCGGAATGTGGATAGCAATATTTACTTCACGAAAGGCATCAAAAAAGTTTATTCATACACCACATAATATAAATTAAATAAATGAGAATAGGTATAGAAGCACAGCGAATATTTCGCACCAAAAAACATGGAATGGACATTGTAGTGCTTGAGTTAATCAAGGCATTGCAGTTAACCGATACAGAAAACCTGTATTACATTTTTGTAAAAAAGGGAGAAGACAACAGATGCTTAAAAGAAACATCAAACTTTAAAATTGTTGAAGTGCCTGGTGTATCCTATGCCGACTGGGAGCAAGTGTTTTTGCCATGGTATGCAAAAAAATACAAGTTGGATGTGTTGCATTGTACCAGTAATACTGCACCGGTGCTTTATAGCGGAACCACAGTAGTTACTTTGCACGATGTGATTTTTTTAGAACAAAGTCAGCAGTCATCCACCATGAGTTGGTATCAGAACTTGGGCCGCATCTACCGTAAGTTAATTGTACCGGCATCTATAAAAAAAGCATCGCATGTTATTACCGTTTCGGAATATGAGCGCAAGCGCATCAGCGAAATCTTAGATATCAAGTCAGAAAACATTAGTGTGGTTTATAATGCTTTTGGAAAACATTTTTCTGCAGTAAAAAGTGCCGCTCACATTGATGCTGTTAAGCGCACATACAAACTTCCTGAAAATTATATTTTTTACATCGGTAACACCGATCCTAAAAAAAATATTTTTAATACCATTCGTGCCTACCGCAATTATTACATAAGTGTGGCCGATCCGTTGCCTCTTGTTATCGCTGATATCAATGAAACATTTTTACAAACAGTTTTAGAAAAAACAGATACACGTTCGCTACGCAACAATATAGTGTTAACCGATTATATTTTGAATTCAGATTTGCCTTCTATTTATGCAGGAGCAAGTTTGTTTTTGTATCCATCATTGCGCGAAAGTTTTGGCATTCCTGTTTTAGAATCTATGGCAAGTGGCACACCGGTAATTACCAGCAACAACTCTGCACTACCCGAAGTAGCAGGGGCTGCAGCAGCATTAGTGGATGCCAACAGCGAAAAGAATATTGGTGAAACAATGGTGCAGGTGCTAACTGAATATGGCAAAGCAACTGAACTGGTTAATAAAGGTTATGAAAGAATTAAGGATTTCAGTTGGAGTATTTCTGCCGATAAATTATTAACCATTTATAAAGCTATTTAATATGCAACTAGTGCTTCAACTATATCAGCAACAATATGAGCAATGGAAATTGCAGGAAAACAGCGAGAGCATTTTTAATCATTTTCGTTTTGCTTTTACAGCAATTGAAAAATTGTATTCACTTATGCTGAGCAAATTTTATTTGCGCAATGCAATTACCGGCAGCATGGTAATGTGTCGTAAAAGGCCTTCGCTTTTTATTAAAGGGAAATTACAAATTGGTAATGGGTCTAAAATTTGGTCGCAGGTTAACAGAACACGCCTGGCTGTTTTTAAAGGAGGTGAATTAACAATTGGCAATAGCACATTTATAAACGGTGCACGTTTAGCAGCAAAAAACAAAATTGTGATTGGTAACCATGTTCGCATAGCACCTGAAGTAATTATTATGGACAGCGATTTTCATGATACCACCGATCACGATAACGAAGGCGCATCGGCACCGATAATTATTGGCGATCATGTTTGGATTGCAACACGTGCCATCATTTTAAAAGGAGTTCACATTGGCGAAGGTGCTGTAGTGGCTGCTGGCGCGGTGGTTACTAAAAATGTAGAAGCCTACTCAGTTGTGGCTGGCACTCCTGCAAAAGTTATTAAGTACTTAAACAAAAAATAAAAAAATGGAAATTATATTCTGGGTATCAATCTTATTTATTGCATTTGTTTATGCCGGTTACGGATTAGTAGTCTGGCTGGCAAATAAAATTCTTGGTTCAAAAGCAATCTGTCAATATCCTGTTGACGAATTGCCTGAAATAGCAGTGCTCATTGCAGCTTATAATGAAGAAGATATTATTAAAGAAAAAATCAGCAACACACTGTCGCTAAATTATCCTCAGGAGAAATTGAAAATTTATGTAATCAGTGATGGCAGCAATGATGACACCAATGATATTGTAAAATCATTTAGCCAGGTAGAGTTATTGTTTGTGCAAAGGCGCAAAGGTAAAACGGCTGCCATCAATCGCGCCATGCCTTTTATCAATGAACCGGTAACTGTTTTTACCGATGCTAATGTGATGTTGAATACTGATGCCTTGTTAGAAATAGTGAAACATTATTCCGATGAAAAAATTGGTGGCGTTTCGGGCGAAAAAAGAGTTGCTGTAACAGGGGCATCAGCTGCAGCTGCGGAAGGTTTGTACTGGAAGTATGAATCGTTTTTGAAAAATGAGGATGCAAAATTAAATTCATTGGTAGGAGCTGCTGGCGAATTGTTTTCCATTCGCACTATATTATTTGAAGACTTGCCCGAAGATACCTTGCTGGATGATTTTATGATTTCGATGAACATCATCCGTAAAGGATTTAAAATTGCCTACGAACCTAATGCTTATGCAAGCGAAAATCCATCCCTCAATATTAAGGAAGAATATAAACGTAAAGTGCGCATCAGTGCAGGCGGTTTGCAATCAGTTTTACGTCTTAAAGATTTTATCAATCCTGCTAATTATGGTCTGCTAAGTTTTCAATATTTCTTTCATCGTTTTTCAAGATGGATGATTACACCGGTTTTAATTCCAATGGCGTTTATTGCTAATGTTTTCATTGCAGGTCAATCAGATTTTTATGCAGCCATACTTGTTGCGCAAATATTGTTTCACGCAGCCGCTTTAATGGGTTATTATTTTGAAAGCAAAAACCTCAGAATTAAATTGCTTTTCATTCCTTACTATTTCAATTTTATGCATTATTGCATAGTTGCAGGTTGGATAAAATACTTATCGGGCAATCAGCAGGCAGCATGGCAAAAGTCTTCGCGCCTTGCTACGGTTTAATTGGTTTATCAGCTAAAGCCTTTTCTTTTGTAGTATAAAAGTGTTTCGTTAGCTTTAAATTAAAGCTTATGTTTGCTACAGGATTTTAAATTTCAATTTAAACTTTAAAATTAAATACCATGTACGGAATTGTAAATAAAGCCATCGAAGATTTGGTAATAGAAAACTTTGGTGAGGAAAAATGGGATGCCATAAAAGAACGCAGCGGAGTGGATGTTGATTTTTTTATCAGCAACGAACCCTATGATGATGATATCACTTACAAACTTGCAGGAGCCGTTTCTGAAGAAATGAATATCACTGTAAGCGCAGTGCTCGAATCCTTTGGTGAGTGGTGGGTGTTGCGTACCGGCAAAGAAAAATATGGAGGTTTGATGGAAGCGGGTGGTAACGGACTGCGCGAATTTTTAGTAAACCTGCCGGTGTTTCATAATCGCGTAATGTTGATTTATCCAAAGCTTACACCTCCCGAATTTAAAGTAAGCAATGCGGAAGAGAGAAGCATACATGTACATTATTTTTCTAAGCGTCTTGGCTTGCAGGATTTTGTTCGCGGACTATTATCAGGACTTGGCAAGATGTACAATACTCCGGCAACAGTTGAGTTGATTCAAAGCAGGGATGATGGCTTCGACCACGAAATTTTTAAAGTAAGCTGGTAAATGAAAAAACCGGAATTACAATTTAACGTCAACAGACTATTCCCGTTTTACATATTAGTTGATAAGCAGCTGCAAATTATTTCAATTGGAAAATCACTTGAAAAAATATGTGCTGCAAAGCCGCAACATTTATTTTCTAATCAGTTCTTAATTAAAAGACCTGAAACACATATCAATAGTTTTGAGGATTTTAATGTGCTGATCAATCAGCTTGTAGTAGTAGAAACAAAATCCGACCAACCCATTTCATTGCGTGGGCAATTTGAATTTATAGAAAATCCCGAAAGCTTTTTATTTGTAGGCACTCCATGGCTTGGCTCAATGGACCAGGTGCGTAATCTTAAATTAACGCTACACGATTTTGCTATACATGATCCTATGATTGATTTACTGCATGTTTTAAAAACGCAGGAAATCACCAACGATGAGATAAAACAACTTTTAAGAAAGGTAAATGATCAGAAGAATAAATTAAAAACAGCCAATGAAGAGATTCAAAACATTGCACTTTTCCCAACACAAAACCCTGACCCACTTATTCGTATAAATTTTAATGGCGATGTTTTAAGAATGAACCCCGCTGCCGAAAAGCTAATGGTGTTTGAATATGAAAACAATACCTACAACAGTAAAGAACTTTTCAAAGAGATTTCCCTGTTAATTGATTCCTCACAGGAGCGTTGGTTTTTTGAAGCAAAATCAAATGGTAATGATTATTCATTTGCCTGTATAAACATGAAAGAATACGGTTACGTAAACATGTATGGCCGTAATATTACTCAACAAAAAAAGGATCAGCAGGAACTCGAACGGCTCTCGCTTATTATTCACCAAACAGTAAATGCTGTTATTGTTACTGATAGCAATGGAAAAGTTGAGTGGGTTAATGATGCTTTTACACGTATTACGGGTTACACGCTTGATGAAATGAAAGGCATAACACCGGGCAGCAAATTGCAGGGACCTAAAACTGACCCTGAAGTTGCAAATTATATGCGCACTCAAATTAAAAATGCACAACCATTTATTTGCGAAATATATAATTATAAAAAATCGGGCGAAGGTTACTGGTTAAGGATTAACGGCCAGCCTATATTTGATAAGTACGGAAAAGTGGTGCAATTTTTTGCAATTGAAGAAGATATTACAAAAGAAAAAACAGCGCAAATGCAATTGAATGCATATGCCAATCGGATGTCAACACTTATCACAAATTTACATGCGGGTATTTTGCTTGAAAATGATCAAAGAAAGATCGCGCTGGTTAATCAACAATTTTGTACGCTTTTTAATATTCCTGCTGAGCCTGAGCAATTGTTAGATTCAGACTGTTCAAAATCTGCAGAGCAATCAAAACATCTTTTTAAAGACCCAATAACTTTTGTAAACAAGATAAACAAAATTTTGAAGGATAAAAAACTTGTAACAGGAGACGAACTGGAACTGCTTGACGGAAAATTTTATGAACGCGATTTTGTTCCTCTTTGGAATGACGAAAAGTACGATGGTCATCTATGGATTTACAGAGATATTACAGAAAGTAAAAAAGCCGAATCGCAACTTAAAATACAGGAAGAAAAATATCGCTCTATAGTTGAAAAAGCTACTGACATTATTTATAAGGTAAATGCCGAAGGCTATTTCACTTTTGTAAACGATGTTGCCGAACATATTACCGGATATTCTAAAGAGGAATTGCTAAAAATGCGCTATTCACAGCTTATTCGAAACGATTTTAAAAAGCAAGCATTTGAAATATATAGAAATCAAATCGAAAATAAAACACCATCTACATATTTTGAGTTTCCATTAGTTACCAAATATGGTAAAGAAATATGGATGGGTCAAAGTGTTCAATATCCAAAAACCAAAGATGCTTCTTCTCAACTTACTGCTCTTGCTATTGACATTGACAAACGAAAGCATGCCGAATTAAATCTAAAACTGCAGGAGGAAAAATATCGCAACATTATTGCTAATATGAACCTTGGTTTACTTGAAGTGGATATCGAAGATAATATACAACATGCTAACCAAAGTTTTTGTAAAATGTCGGGCTATACACTTGAAGAATTGATTGGCAAAAAAGCAGCTGAACTATTTATGGGTGTAGAAGAAAAAAATCTCATAAAGGAAAAAAACGAGTCGAGAAAGACAGGTGTTTCCGATGTGTACTCTATTCCGGTTAAAAATAAAATGGGAGAAAGAAGATGGTGGGTAGTAAGTGGTGCACCACGCTATAATGATAATGGTAAATTAGTAGGATCGGTAGGAATACATCTTGACATTACCGAGCAAAAACATCTTGAAGAAGAATTAAAAATTGCAAAGTCGAAAGCCGAAGAATCATCAAAAGCCAAAGAATCTTTTTTAGCTACGATGAGTCATGAAATAAGAACACCGTTGAATGCAATCATTGGCATTACCGATTTGATGCAACTGGATATGAAGACTCGCAACAACGAAAATATTGATATTCTGAGTTTTTCGTCAAAGACACTGCTCGCTTTAATTACCGACATACTTGACCTTTCGAAAATTGATGCCGGAAAAATTGACCTGGCCGCAAATCCGGTTGATTTAAAAATAATGCTTAACGGCATTTATCAAATGTTCCGTTCATCGTGCGAAGAAAAAAAGGTAGAATTGATTTTAGCAATTGATAAATCAGTTCCTGAAATTATTATTGGTGATGAATTAAGACTTTCGCAAATTTTAAATAATCTGGTGAGCAATGCTGTGAAGTTTACTTCAAAAGGTTACGTAAAAATTAGCGTTAGCGCAGATAAACTTGATGCTGAAAAATGCCGTTTGAATTTCAAAGTTATTGATACAGGCATCGGAATTAAAAAAGATAAACTGAAAACTATTTTTGAAGACTTTGAACAGGCCGATACTAAAATTGTAAGGCAGTTTGGTGGCACCGGTTTAGGACTCAGCATCACTAAAAAATTAATTGAATTGAAAGGAGGAAAAATCAAGGTAGAAAGCAAACTCAATATGGGTAGTACTTTTTCGTTTAGCCTTGATTTTAAAACTGCAATATTGAAACAGAAAGGAAATGAAACGGATGATGCGAGCAGACAGCATGCTAAATTGAAAATGGAAGACAAAACCATTTTAATTGTAGAAGACAATATCGTAAATCAAAAAGTTGCGGTTTCTTATTTAAACCATTGGGGATTAAAATATGACATAGCCAACAACGGGAAAGAAGCGCTAGAGCTTTTATCAAAAAAACATTTTGACCTTGCGCTTATTGATTTGTTTATGCCGGTAATGGATGGTTTTGAAACCATAAAACACATCAGAAAAAATAAGGTATTAAAGGGCTTTCCTATAATTGCACTAACAGCATCTGCCGAACTCAACCTGATGGATAAAGCAATTGAGCTGGGCGCAGATAAGTGCATTACTAAGCCGTTTAATTCACAACAATTGCACGATACCATTGTAAGTTTAATTAGATTTGAGGAACTAGGAAAATTGGAAAATATAAAGTTGGCTACAAGAAAAAAAGCACCTGCAGATTTCAAGTTGATTGATTTAAAAAATCTAAATGATGCCTCGCTGGGTTCGCAAAAATTTGTTGGCGAGATGCTTACTATTTTACGTTTAGAAATTCCATCATCAATAACATCTGCCGATGCTTTATTAAAAGAAGGTGAGTGGTTATCTTTTTCAAAGGAGATTCATAAAATGAAAAATAGTTTATTGATGTTGGGCATGGAATCGCTTCGTGATGACTTGCGTTTTATGGAAGAACATGCCAAACGAAATGAAAAAACAGACGAAATAAAAGTTGTTTTCAAAAAGCTAAAAGCGGTCTGGAAAAAAGCGTTACCCGAAATAATTAAAGCAAAAAAAAGAGTTTCTAATTAAACACTCTTTTTTTTTACTTAAAATTTAATAAGCTTTTTATTTTGAATAAATATTTGAGGCATCTCTATAACCCGATAAGTTTTTATGCCAGTCATTTAGAATGGCACCTCCACTTTGCGCCCAATTTGCAAATTTTAAATGTCCGTTGTTAATGGCTTTCTTCTCCTGTGGATAATCAAATTCATCAGGAATAAGTAAAGCATACGGCAAATTGTTTTTTGTTTTGTAAAAATTATTCATCCCTATATTGGTGTTATCCTGTGAGGTTCCGAATAACGAACTATTGGCAAGCTGCGTGGGCTTGAAGCCCGCCAGATGAACTTCTTTGCCTCTGTTACCATCTATTATTATAAATGGATTAAATGGTGCTGTGCCCAATTCAGCCTGCGATTTGGCGGATGCAAATGAAACATTTACTGTAACGGTATCAGGCAATTGATAAGGTTTTAACGGATCGGTATTCATGGCATTACCTTGTGCACGATTCATTACTTTATAATCATTATCGAATGCTATTACAGTGGCAAGTGTTTGTCCTGCCTCGGTTTTATTTCCTTGCAATGAAATATATCCGTCATACATTTTATATCCTGTAACATTGCTCACTGCCGATGGCGGCACATTCATTTGAAAACCAAAACCGTGTTTGTAATGCGCGCCAATTGCACGTATTGCAAAACGACATTTCATTTCTTTCACTTTATTTTGAGCATTGGTCCATTGTTCAAACTGGTACCCCACCACCAAATCATTAAAATCGTAATCGCCTTTGCCTGGCCACAAATCCTCAAAAGCAATAGTTCCAAAGGTTTCGGGAGCTGGTAAGAAGTTTTTATATGCAAGCGTTGCATCGGTAGGAAACTCATCATATAAATCAGAAACTCCGTCAACATCGGTATCAATTCCATTATCTGCTAATGGTACATTTTGATTTGAAATGGCAGATATAGGATAGGATTTGGCATAAAAAACTATGTCGTTAAAGTCATTATCGCAACTTGCATTGTTGCGGGCAATGTCTTCAAATGTTAAATAGAATACTTGATTTATGTTATCATAAAGCAACACGTTTTGTTGTTTTAATGATGGATTAGCCTGGATGTTTAAATTTTTGTCAGAGAACAAACGATAACTTCCATCGCCCACAGCAGTGCCATTCCAGCCATTAGAAACGCATATAAAACCTATACTGGTTCCCGGAGGAAAAATGCCTAGGCTCACTCGGTCGCCACTGCGTAAACCTCCACCGCTATTGTAGTACGAGACATTTGCAAAAACAACATAAGCGGTGTCAATTTGAGCAATAGATGTTGGAGGATTATTGGTCTGATACTTATAATAACAAAGTGAGTTTTTATAACCCGCTCCTTCGTGTACAAATGTTATCCATACCTCGGCTTGTTGTGTAATATCTAAGTCGGTATTTAAATTTGGCTGTAAGTATGCAGGATGATTTATTGGCACTGGTTTTTTTTCGGGTACCGATGTGTTTATAAAATTAAGCATCTGTGCTGTTACAACTTCTTTTGTTGCCATCACATTAGGCACTCCCTGACTGTTGTAGGTCGACAGGTATTTATATTTTAAAATAGTTGATGTCTTTTGTGCCGATGTGTTTGTATTTATTAAATTTCGACCGGTGAACGACTCATAGTTTGATGCTTGCGAATGCCTGGCACCAGTAAGGTTGAGCGTAACAATGTTGCCGCTGATAGGCACAACTATATCGTTAGGAATACCAATATAATTTGCACTTATCACAAGTTCATCAATTTCGCCAGGCACGTTAAACATTCCCGCGGCAAGGCCATTTTGATCCGACATTAAAGTATACAGTTCCTGTAATGTGTCATTTACCAGTTGGTTAATAGTTACAGGAACACCTACTATAGGTCCGCCATCGGGCGCATTCAATTGGATTTGAAAATCTACATCACCGGTAGTGCGATAATTAAACGAAGCAGGAAACATGTTGAGATCAAGGGTATCGGAGTGAATGATAAGGTTTTCGCTCGAATCTTCTTTGCGGCAGGCACTTAAACATGAAAGAATCGATAGTGCTAATGCTAAATAAACTTTATTGCTCATTTTAATTTGTTTTTTGAACGGGCAAATATTCACTTAAAGGAGGTGCAATGGGATGTTTTTCGATAAAACTATGTTTTTTACCGTTGAATAGATTGATTGAATCGATGAAAAAAAGTATTTGTCGCTTTATTCTGGTTTCTAATCATAATGATGGAAAGCAAAGCATCAAATTTAATGTAAAGATAGTAGATTCCATATAAATGCCATGGCTAAGTCATGTGCCTATGCATAGAAATTTCAATAATTATTTTTACCGGTTTAAATCTTGATACGAAGCCTAAGCAAAAAAATTACTTCATGGCTTATGTATGCAGCTGACACACGCACATAAAAATATTTAAGCAAAAGTATTGCTGATGGTAAATTTCAAAAAACCAATTTAATAAAAAGTATTAAAAGCGACATGAAAGCTGATGCCTGGCAAAGATTTTTTTTTGCCAATATAATTTACGAATAAAACTGAAATATAAAATTTTATACCACCTATGCAGTTAGAGCAAATATTGAACCTGCCATAAAGTATTGGTTCAAAAGGCATCTCAAAACTATGTCTGACAAAAATTCGCCTGACATGGTTTGGCTTTTAGCTGAATTGGAAATTGTACGGAATCAAAATACGAAATTAATTATTTTAGAACCGGCAGATAATAAATCACAAAAAAAGAATCCTGACTCATACTGGGATGCAATAAGCAAAAAGGAATTAATGACTTGGATTAAAAATCAATCGGAAAAACAACCTACGTACTAAAGTCATTTGGCAAAATGTAGTAATACTTTTTAAATTCTGATGCCTTGTTTCGAGTGAAGTTCAATGGTTAATTATACATCTGCGCTTCGTTTTACGTCCATTGACTAAACCTCAAACAGTTAGGGCATAAAACAAACAGCTTATGAAATATTTTGTCGACCATATTGGTTACACAACAAGGACTATATACGCTTTGTGGTGTTTTTAACACCTCGAAATTTTTGATTGGGTATCGAAACAAGAATAAATCATATATTCATTTTTATACATTAAGGCATCCATAAAGCATACAAGATTTACTGCTCCAATATTATAATCTAAACTTGATATCTCTATTAGATTAATGCTGCCCGCAAGTTTGTGATGTATTATTACTTTCTTTTCGTTAAGGCAGGGTGATTGTGCGGTTGCGATTTTTATTTTTACCACATGTTATTAACGTGCAGTTTTAGGCTTTTTGTTTTTTTTGCAGGCTGACGTTAGGCGGTCAATAGAACAAGATATTTACGTAATACAAAAAGGCATAATGTCAATAAAACAGTCTTCTATAATGATCTGGGTACTCGTTCTTGTAAGCTGTTCGAGCCCAACAAAAAACGACACCATGACAACGGACAATAATAATGCAAAGGACTCTTGTTGTGCTAACCATTCTATAAACGCAGACAGCAAAATTGTAATGCAATCTGAAATAACGTGTCCTAAATGTGGCCACAAAAAAATGGAGATTATGCCAACAGACGTTTGTACGATAAAATATAATTGCGAAAAGTGCAGTGAAGAAATGAGACCAAAAGATGGTGACTGTTGCGTTTTTTGTACACACGGGACATATCAATGCCCTTCCATGCAGTAAATGTATGTTGACACAGATAACTAAACGTAACGCGCTGTGTGCCGCCTTTCTGAAACCTGACAACACTTAATGGCCATTGTGCGGAATCGGTCATCGTTCGCGCGCAAACATAAGGCAACCTTGTGAAATTTAATTTGCGGCTAACTAAAAACCAAAGTATCTTTGAATAAACATTTTTGGTTAAAGACAATTGAGTGTTCCAAGCGCAAACTACTGTTAGCTGCAAACCGTCAAGTTGCGAAAAAAAATCTTCTTGAAAATTTTGCCTGCTGTATCGGTTTAGTGTCGGTGACTATATTTACAAAAGCAAGTTCATGATGACATGTTATCTAACTTTTCAAAATATTCAAAAAAAATGGGGACTATCTAAGCCAGATAAAAACATTGACCATAGACGAGTTCTCAACTTAATGACATTTTTTTCGAGACACAGTATAACAAATCCTAATACGACCAACCCCAAAGATTATTTGCCGGATGATATTGTATGCTGGAATCTTGGTGGTTCAGTTACCCATATTGGAATCGTTGTGAAAAAGAAATCTTCAGATGAACAAAGACATCTTGTTGTTTACAACATTGGCAAAGGACAAGTTTTGGAAGACTGTTTTATTAATTATAAAATAATCGGTTATTGCCGATATGAAAAGAAAAAAAACAATAGAATAATGAATAGGCTACTATTAACACTTACGATAATTTTCATATTATGCATACAAAGTGTAAACACAAAAGCACAATGTTGCAATTACAAATTGGTGATGCATGACAGCTATGGTGATGGCTGGAATGGTGCAACATTAGAAGTGTTTATCAATAATCTTAGCTACGGAACATTTAGTGCAAGCAATTTTGGAAGCATGGTTGCCATATCTATTTGCAATGGCGATAGTTTGGATTTAATATACACTGCCGGTATGTATGAGAATGAGAATTCATATGAATTGCAAGATTCATCCTGGAATATTGTTTTTCAGGATGGGCCTACTCCTGATACAGGCCATGTATTTTCATCAATAGGAAATTGCAATACACCACTATTGCCGGGAAGTCACCCATGCACAGCTATTCCAATTGATACCGGTCAATGTATTTTTACAAACAATATCGGTTTTCCGGGTGCGGGGCTTAGTCCAAATTGTGGAAATTATATGGGTGGTGATATTTGGTTTATGATGCAAGTTCCCGCTTCAGGAAATTTAAGTTTCGAAACGGACAGTGGTAATATTAATGATACGGGCATTGCTGCCTGGACGGATAGCGCTTGCGCGAGTCCGCAAATTATAGGTTGTGATGATGATGGCGGCAACGGCTATTATTCATTTTTGCTTTTATATAATCTAACTCCCGGGCAAACCATCTATATACAAGTATGGAAGTGGGGCGGTGGAACAGGTTCGTTTAAACTTTGTGTAAAAGATATTGAAACGGTAGTACTTGATAGCTCAGAAGTTCCTGTTGTGATGATTAACACATTAGGGCAAAACATAGTGGAGAACACAAAAGTGAATTGCCTGATGGATATTAAATACAATGGCGCAGGTAATCTGACTTATGTAAGCGATAGTCCAAATGTATACTCCGGAAATATTGGAATCTCAATTCGCGGACTCACCTCTGCCTCTTATCCTCAGCGTCCATATAGCATTGAAACTCGCGATTCGCTTGGTGCAAATAATGATGTTTCAATGTTGGGAATGCCTGCTGAAAACGATTGGGTATTGCTATCTAATTTTAATGACCGAACACTTTTTAAAAACGTAATGTCGCTTAAGCTTTTTGGCGACATGGGAAATTACAGCCCGCGTGCTCAGCTGTGTGAAGTGCTTTTGGACAGCGCCTATCAGGGAATTTATGTGATAGGAGAAAAAATTAAACGGGATAGTAACCGAGTTGATATTGCAAAATTAACAGTTAACGATACCATTGGCGATGATGTTACAGGTGGTTATATACTTCAGCAAAATTATTGGAATGCCAACAATAGTTTTCTTTCTAATTATTCTCCCATTGACCATCCAGGTTTTGATGTTCACTTTGTATACGAATATCCTGATGAGTTTGCTATTATCCAGATTCAGAAAAACTACATAGCCTCTTTTATTGACAGCCTGGAAACAGCACTATATAGTTCCAATTTTACAGACCCAATAAACGGATACAGAAAATACATGGACATGAAATCTTTTATTGATTATTTCATAGTAAATGAGGTTGCCCGAAGTGCCGATGGGTTTAAGAAGAGTGTGTTTTTTCACAAGGACAAATATTCAAAAGGAGGCAAACTTAAAGCAGGACCAGTTTGGGATTTTGATTGGGCATGGAAAAACATGGAAGGGGTTTGTACCTACTTTGAAGGATACTCTGGCGCAGGCTGGGCGCATAAGATTAATGATTGCTTTACTGATAACTACTCTACCGGATGGTATGTGCGTTTGTTGCAAGATAGTACCTTCAGCAACGAATTGCGGTGCACTTACGAAAATTATAGACAAACTATTCTTGATACAGCCAACCTTTTTGCATACATTGATAGTATGAAAACAAAGGTTGAAAATGCACAGACAAGGCATTTTCAAAAATGGCCCATACTAGGTAAGAGTGGACCCGCACCCGATTTTGGACCGCTTGCCACTACCTACTTTGGAGAAATAGATTCTCTTAAAAAATGGATTAACATCAGACTGCAATGGCTTGATATAAATATCCTGGGACTTTGTACTGGTGCAAGTGTAACAGAAGCAGGTTTATCTACCATACTTAATTGCTACCCTAATCCTGCAAATGATTATATTATTGTTGACTATTCATTACCACATGCAATGAATGTATCGCTAAGACTTTATAATTATTTAGGAACCGAAGTCGTTGCATACAGCAAAGGTATTCAAGGTGCTGGACAAAACTCGCTTAAACTTGAAACCGAAACACTTTCATCGGGTATTTACAATTTGAAATTTGAAAGGGGGAAAGATATTATATCAAGAAAAATAATTATACTAAAATAATTGCCTTTGCTAATGCACTAACAATATAGCTACATGGTAAAGAGACGCTAACAACCATAGTGGAGTTATTGTATAGTTAGTGTTCAGCTATACAAGCAATTTTGCGCTGCAGCCCTTGGTGCATATAAGTGCATTTGTATCAGAGAGCGGCATACAATTTTAAAGGTTAAAATTATACGAGCATAATTTGTAATTTTCTCATTCAATTCATGATGTCTGCACATACAGCAATTTACATCTCGCGCGCTATTCTAATCAGCTATGACACTAATAATTGGTGCGAAAAACAATTGATAATAGTGGCTTGCAAGAATACTCTGCTTGCGGATATTTTTTTTCTAAAAAGCAATCTTGGCAAAAGTTAGATCTATTAATTTATCAAGCATTAATAAAGTATGGCTATGTATGCATGGAAGGGGTTTAAAAGTATGCCGTAAGCGGTCATTCTCATTTTTCGAAACGAAAATAATTTCTCTTGCTAACTTTTATAAGTTTATGATGATTTGAAATTTTAGGATTTTTAAAACGTTGGCAGGAATAATAAAAAAGCTGGTACCGCATCTGCAAAAACCAACATACAGGGTATGAAAAAATCAAGCTATTGCAAAATGACAAGCAAAGGTTTTACCATAATAGTGACAAGCATCACCTGCTATTATGACTAATATCAATATTCTGAGATTTTCCTTATCTAACTTTACCTACTCATAGAATACAATTTTAAAAACGAAAAGGAAACTATGAAAAGTAATGCAGAGGCAGATAGTATTCAACTGATTAATGAATTGAAAGAATAGCACAAAAACGGATTTGAACTTCTCATATTTGATTTCTGATGAAAATTACTTAAAAATTAAATTAAAGGTTGTAATAAATGATGATGTTATCAGTGGAATTGCCGAATATATTGCAGATGTTGAGGCAGATATGTTAGCCATGCTTACCTGTGAACTTACATTTTTTGAAAAATTATTTAAAAAAAGCCTAACCCGACAAATGGATTTTCATTCAGGTATTCCAATGATTACTTTTAAAAAAATATGGGCATAATTGAAATTATTATTATATTAATCAGAAAAAAATGGAAAAGCAAACAGGAATTTGGATAGATAGTTCAAAAGCAATAATTGTAAAACTATTAGACGGTAAAGAAAGTACGATTGAGATTCAATCTGAAATTGAAAATCGTGTCCATCACCTTGGTGAAGGAGACAAAGGAACCTTTACCGGAATTAGACACAGTAATAATGAAAAAAAGTTTGATGAAAGGAAACAACATCAGATTAATAGTTTCCTAAAAAATGTAATTGAACAAATTAAGAGTGATAATGAGTTATACATTTTTGGTCCGGCAGAAATTAAATTAAAATTAAAAACATTAATTGAAGAAGATAAGCATTTATTATCTAAGTTAAAATCTGTTGAAACGGCAGATAGTATGACTAATAATCAAGTTGTAGCAAGAGTAAAAGATTTTTTTAAAGATTAATATTTTTCGTATCACTAATTCAAATGATAAATGAAGCCCATAAAGCAGATATTGTTTTTTAACCAAATAAGCATTACTGATATTGCCAAAGTTGGAGGCAAGAACGCTTCGCTTGGCGAAATGTACAATCAACTTAACCCGAAAGGCATTGGCATTCCCAATGGATTTGCCTTAACTGCTGATGCGTATCGCTTATTTCGCAAGTACAATAACATCGAACAGCAACTAAATGATTTGTTGTTCTCATTAGAAACGGAAAATTTTTCAAACCTTATTGCAATTGGAGAAACATCAAGAGCATTAATTTTATCAGCAGCATTTCCAAACGAAATTATAGAGGCTGTTAATGAAGCTTACCAAACCCTTTCTGATAATTGTGGCATCAAAAACTTAGATGTAGCTGTTCGCAGTAGCGCTACGGCCGAAGATTTGCCAACTGCAAGTTTTGCGGGAAGGATGGAATCGTTTCTCAACATTAGCGGAGAAAAGCAGTTGTTGCAAGCCATTCATCTTTGCTATGCTTCTTTATTTACCGACCGCGCCATTAAATACCGTCACGACATGGGCTTTACAGGAATAGATGTTGCCATTTCAGTTGGTGTGCAACAAATGGTGCGAAGCGATAAAGCATCTTCCGGTGTTGCATTTACAATAGACCCGGATAGTGGATTTGAAAACGGTATTATTATTAATAGTTGCTGGGGCCTGGGAGAAAATATTGTTCAAGGTAGAGTAACACCCGATGAGTGGTTGGTCTTTAAACCAACACTTTTTGATGAAAAATTAAATCCGATTTTAAAAAGCCATTGCGGAAGAAAAGAATATACCATGTTGTATGTTCAAAATGCAGAAAATGCATCTGCCGAAAAAACGATTGCAAATATTGATTCCCCTTCAAAAAAACAAAACGAATTTTCACTTACAAAAAAAGAAGTCATTCAATTGGCTCAATGGTGTTTCAAAATTGAGCAACACTATGCAAAAGCAATGGATATTGAATGGGCCAAAGATGGCTTGAATAATCAACTATACATTGTACAAGCAAGACCGGAAACAGTTCACAGAAAAGAGAAAAAACAAGTAAGGGAAATATTTACCCTCAAAGAAAAAGGAAAACTCCTTACAACAGGAATTGCGTTAGGCGATAAAATTGCTGCCGGTAAAGCACGAATTATTCTGAATCCGCAAGATGGTGACCAGTTGCAAAAAGGAGAAATATTAGTTACAGATATTACCAATCCTGACTGGGATCCTGTATTGAAAAAGGCTGCAGCCATTATTACGAATAAAGGTGGCAGAACAAGCCATGCGGCAATTGTCGCCAGAGAACTTGGAACGGTGGCGATAGTGGGTTGCGGTAACGCTACAGGAATAATTAAAAACGGACAGGAGATTACTGTTTCGTGTGCCGAAGGAAAAGATGGAAATATTTATGATGGTATTTTAAAATGGGATATTAAAGAGCAAGATTTCAGTCAGCTGCCAATGCCTGAAACTAAACCCATGTTTATTCTTGCCGACCCCGATCGCGCTTTTGAATTAAGTAATTATCCAAACCAGGGCGTTGGACTGTTACGTTTAGAGTTCGCCATCAGCAACAGTATTCGTATACACCCTTTGGCTTTACTTGAACGTGAAAAAATTACAGACGAAAAAACAAAAGTAGAAATAGACGAACTGACAAAAGATTATTCCACCGGTAAAGAATATTTCGTTCATAAACTTGTTGAGGCTGTATCCACTGTTGCAGCAGCATTTTACCCTAAAGATGTAATTGTGCGAATGAGTGACTTTAAAAGCAATGAATACGCAAACCTGATTGGTGGAAAATATTTTGAACCGCATGAAGAAAACCCAATGATTGGTTTGCGTGGTGCCTCTCGCTACTATAGCGATTTTTATCGCAAAGGATTTGCATTGGAATGTGAAGCAATGAAAAAAGTGCGTAATGAAATGGGCATGACCAATGTAAAACTAATGATACCGTTTTGTCGCACGATAGAAGAAGGAGAAAAAGTAATTGCTGAAATGGCTAAAAACGGACTAACTCAAAAAGAAAATGGGTTGGAAGTTTATGTGATGATTGAAATTCCAAGTAATGTGTTGTTAGCAGATGAGTTTGCAAAATTATTTGATGGGTTTTCGATTGGCTCAAATGATTTAACGCAACTTACACTTGGGCTAGACAGAGATTCAGCTTTGGTTAGTTATTTATTCAACGAAGAAAATCCCGCAGTGAAGGGTTTGATAAAAGAAACCATTCAAGCTGCAAAACGCAACAACATTAAAGTGGGCTTGTGCGGACAAGCACCAAGTGATATTCCCGCATTTGCAAAATTTTTAGTGCAAGAAGGGATAGATAGTATTTCATTTAATCCGGATGCCTTGATAAAGGGGATTGAAAATATTGTTTTGAGTGAGAAAAATACATAAGCTAAAAAGTAACGAATGATGGATCAAGTTAAAATAGATTCTCTGCTCCCTTCTGAAATGGCATCACAGGCCGAATCAATTGGAGTTGTAAAAGCAAAAATGCCTCTTGCTAAGACACTTGTTCTGGCAGTTCTTGCAGGTGCGTTTATTGCCTTTGGTTCCGTTTTTTTTACAACAGTTACTGCTGCTTCAACTATGTCATATGGTGTAACAAGATTATTAGGCGGACTATGTTTTAGTCTGGGTCTTATTCTTGTTATTATTGGCGGTGCCGAATTATTTACAGGAAATAATTTAATAATCATGGCATGGGCAAATAAGAAAGTAAGCACCATGCAATTACTCAGAAACTGGTGTTTGGTTTATCTTGGAAACTTTGTTGGCGCATTTTTTATTGTCGTGTTAATGCTGTTTGCAAAACAGTATCAGGCAGCATCGGGCATGGTTGGAATTAATATGCTCAATATAGCAAAGACCAAATGCGAATTGGATTTTATGCAGGCTGTTGCCTTAGGAGTACTTTGTAATATCTTAGTATGTCTTGCAGTATGGCTATGTTTCAGCTCAAAATCAATTGCCGGAAAAATCATTGCTATCCTTTTTCCCATATCAGCATTTGTTGCCTGCGGCTTCGAGCACTCTATTGCAAACATGTATTTTGTTCCTAATGCTATATTTACACTTAATCAACATGACGATAAACAATTAGCATTAATAGCACAGTCGGGAACAGATTATAGTTCTATCACATGGACTAATTTTTTCATGAACAACTTATTGCCGGTAACTATTGGAAATATTTTTGGTGGAGCGGTTTTAGTGGGTCTTGTTTATTGGTTTGTATATCTCAGAAATAACAAGTCGCAATAATGAAAGCAAGTTTATGTAACCTACTTCGATGCAAAATATTAGACGGTTAAACTTGAAGAATTATCAAAAGGCATTTGATTCACTAAGCTCGCAGCGCTTAAAGAATTAAAGGCAGATAGCTACCTGGTATCAGTGTATATTGCATGGTTAAGAGAAAATGGCGGGGTATAATCTTTTTACAATGGGGTTTTACTTGTTAATGGTTATTTTTGTTTTATTAATAATTGTAATTGGTATAAAATGAACTCAACACCCGAAATACAAATTTTGTTTTATCAAAATCTTGGTAAATTATTTTATGCCATTGCAGCTGCCGATAAAGCAATACGTATAGAAGAAGTTGAGAAGTTAAAACAAATTGTTAATATGGAATGGCTTAATTTAGGTGGAGTAAAAGATAAATTAGAGATTGATGCCATGCGTGAAATAAAAATCATTTTTAATCAACTTGCAGCGCAAACACAAAATCCGAATGATAGTATGGCAGATTTTAAATTATTTAAAAAAGCACACGAAAGTTTATTTACCGAAGATGTGAAACAATTAATTTGGAAAACAGCTAGTGCAATTACCACATCATTTTCAGGAAGAAACAAGTCTGAATTAATAATGCTTACCGAGCTGGGAATTATATTAAAATCAAAATAAAAGAACTCAATGCATAATTACAAAGAATTAAAAATTAAGAATCTTGGAATAGACACCTATAGGGAGAATATCATTTTTATGCGTTCCGATTGCAATATATCTCTATCCGAAGGTTTTGCTGCGCTAACCCGATTGGTTGTACGATGCGCTGATAAAAATATTGTTGCCACACTCAATGTCATTCATTCCGATTTAATTCAACCTGGCGAAGCGGGGCTTTCTATGGAGGCCATAAAAAGATTGGAAGCTAAAGAAGGAGATTTAATTAGCATTTCTCACCTGCAACCAATTTCTTCTGTTAGGCAAGTGAGAGCAAAAATGTATGGAGGTGAATTAAATGAAAATGAGCTTGAAGAAATAATTATTGATATTTCTAAAGGGCATTATTCCAATATAGAGCTTTCAGCGTTTATAACCAGCACATCAGGAAATCGCCTTTCATTAAATGAAATAAAAGGCCTTACCCGAGCAATGATCCGCTCCGGGAATAAATTAAAATGGAACGGACAACTGGTTTACGACAAACATTGTGTTGGCGGCTTACCGGGAAACCGAACAACTCCTATCGTAATAAGTATTGTGGCAGCAGCAGGTTTAACAATTCCTAAAACATCTTCTCGTGCAATTACCTCACCGGCAGGAACAGCGGATACCATGGAGGTTATGACCAATGTAGAATTAAGTATGCTACAAATGAAAAATGTAGTAAACGAACAAAACGCCTGTTTCGTTTGGGGTGGCTCGGTTAATTTAAGTCCGGCTGACGACATTCTTATTTCTGTTGGAAAAGCCTTAGATGTTGACAGTGAAGGGCAAATGATTGCTTCGGTGCTTTCTAAAAAAGCTGCCGCAGGCTCTACCCATGTGGTGCTTGATATACCTGTTGGAAAGACTGCCAAGGTAAGAACTAATGGAGATGCATTACAATTAAAAAAACATTTTGAGCAAGTAGCTGAAGCAATTGGTCTGCATGTAAAAGTTTTGATTACAAACGGCTCACAACCTATTGGCAAAGGAATAGGTCCGGCACTTGAAGCAATGGATGTGTTACGTGTTTTGAGAAATGCATCTAATGCCCCTGAAGATTTAAAACAAAGAGCCTTATTTCTTGCCGGAGAATTATTGGAATTATCGGGTAAAACAGAAACAGGAAAAGGCATGCAGGAAGCGAATAGAATATTAGAAAATGGAAGTGCTTACAAAAAATTTATTGCCATTTGCAATGCTCAAGGTCGTTTTACTGAACCTGAATATGCTGCATTCAAACTAGATGCGTTAGCCGAACGTAGTGGCCTTGTTACTGAAATTAATTGCAGAACTTTAGCAAAAGTAGCTAAACTGGCGGGAGCTCCAAAATCTCCAAAAGCGGGTGTTTTATTTCAATCTCCTCTGGGTAAGCAAATTAATATTGGCGATGTATTGTTTACAATTTATGCCGAAGCTCAAGGTGAGTTAAACTATGCTTTTGAATATTACAAATCAGAAAAAAACACAATACAAATCATATGAAAGAAAACGAAGTTATATTATTTGCATTGCCGGGGAATGAAGCGATGGTTGACACAATGGCAAGAAATTATAATGTGGTTAAGGGTGAAGTTACCATTCGTAGTTTTCCGGATGGAGAAACATATGTCTGCATTCATTCCGATGTAAAAGGGAAGAAGGTTGTAATAGTTTGTACGTTAGACCATCCTGACTCAAAAGTTTTGCCTTTGTACTTTTTATCTAAAACCGCGATGGATCTTGGAGCTAGATGCATTTGTTTGATTGCCCCTTACCTGGCATATATGCGGCAGGATAAACAATTTAATGAAGGGGAAGGGATTACTTCAAAATTTTTCGCAGCACTCGTTTCAAATTTTGCGCAAACAATCACCACCATTGACCCCCATTTGCACAGGTATAGTTCTTTGTCAGAAATATATACTGTACCTGCTACCGTATATCATGCAGCTAACCATATCTCAAAATGGATAAAGAACAATATTCAAAATCCGATATTAATTGGTCCTGATAGTGAAAGCGAACAATGGGTTTCTGAAGTTGCCAAAAATGCTGATGCCCCTTTTATAGTTTTAGAAAAAATCAGACATGGTGATAGAAATGTAGAAATTGCCATTCCGAATTTGGACAAATATAATAATCTTACTCCTGTTTTAGTAGATGATATCATTTCAACTGCCCAAACTATGATAGAAACTGTGGGCCATCTGAAAAAGGCAGGAATGAAAGCGCCTTTTTGCATAGGCGTACATGCTATATTTGCAGCTAATGCCTATAACGATTTATTAAATGCCGGAGCAGAAAAGGTAGTAACTTGTAACACAATTTTGCACGAGAGTAATGCAATTGATATTAGCGATTTGTTTGAACCCGAAATATTAGAGATTGGATAATTAATTGAATTTATGCAACATTTAGAAATATGGAAATTTTTAGCGGGGCTTGGTTTTTTCTTATAGGGTATGAGCCAATTAGAAAGCGTATTGAAAATGTTTCAGGTAGATCGTTAAAATTATTTCAGAAACAATAAAGAATAAAATATATGAAAGGATCATTTAAACTTGGAAATATTGCAGGCATTGGTGTTTCTATTCACTGGACATTTTCATTACTCATAGCCTACATCATTTTTAGTAACTATCGGGCAGGGCATAATACAGAACAAATTGTATGGTCAGTAATTTTCATACTAAGTATTTTTTTTACCGTATTTTTGCACGAGCTCGGTCATGCACTTGCTGCAAAAAAGTATAATATAAAAACCAAAGACATTACGATTTTACCCATTGGAGGCTTAGCTCGTTTAGAAAGAATTCCCGAAAAACCAAAAGAAGAACTAGTAGTTGCCATAGCAGGCCCACTTGTAAATATTGCATTATCAGTAATTACAGGGCTATTTATTACCATTCCTGATTTAAAAGAGTTAACGGTTCAATTAACCGGTGGTGTAAACCAAAGCAATTTCTTTTTAAACTTTTTTATTGTCAATATATGGCTTGCTATTTTTAATTTAATTCCTGCATTTCCTATGGATGGTGGTCGAGTTTTAAGAGCAATACTCTCTATGAAATTTGAAAGACATATTGCCACCAACATAGCTGCACGTATTGGCCAATTACTTGCACTTGCTTTTATTTTTATTGGCTTCAATGGCAATCCATTTTTAATTTTCATCGGTCTATTTATTATTCTGGGTGCTCAAGCTGAACTTGAAATGACTAAAACAGGATTTATGCTGAAAGGAATACTGGTGAAGGATGTTGTGATGAAACATTATGAAACAATAACTGCAAGTGACATAGTTGAAACTGCAGTAAAGCAACTATTAAACGGGCAATGCAAAAATTTTCTTGTCATTTCAGATGGCTATCCTGTAGGATCGCTTAGCCGTGATGAAATTATTGAAGCACTTTCAAACAATAAAAGCAATGCTACTATTGATACGGTGATGAATAGAGATATCTTAAAATTAAATATGAAAGAACCAATCGAAATAGCCTATCAAAAAATGCTTGCTAATAAAAACGGAATAGCTGCAGTATACGATAACGAGCAATTTGTTGGAGTATTAGATGTAGAAAATATTTTAGAATTTGTAATGGTAAAAAATGCAATCGGAGCCAATAAATAATATAAATCAAACTACTACTTGGCAATCTATTGCCAATTTAAAACTTGTTCATAGTGGTGAAGATTATTTTTTGTGTTTACGAAATATTATTACAAAAGCTAAACATGAAATCCATATACAAGTCTACATTTTTGAAAATGATTCCATCGGATTAGATATTGCTGATGAATTAATAAATGCAGCTAATCGGCAAGTAAAAGTGTATATTTTAGTTGATGGGTATGGTTCTGCAAAATTGCCCGATAGCTTTTAGAAAATTTAAGAGAACATGGAATCCAAATTCGATTTTTCTCACCTTTTTTTTCGAGAAATAATTTTTACCTCGGCAGACGCTTACATCACAAAGTAGTTGTTGTCGATGGTCAAGTGGCGCTTATTGGCGGTATCAATATCTCCAATAAATATCGTGGCTCATCCACCGAACAACCCTGGCTTGATTACGCAGTGCAACTGGAGAGTGCCTCAACTGTTGAATCTGTTCAGCAATTATGCAGGAATATTTATTTAAAGAAACAGCGTAATCATGTAAAAACAATACCATCTCATTCTTACAATGACCATGAAACATGGGTTAAAATTCTTCGTAATGATTGGGTAAAACAAAGAAATGAAATTTGCAATGCCTATATAAATGCAATAAGAAAAGCAGATAGTGAAATAATTATTGTCGGGAGCTATTTTTTGCCTGGCATAAGGTTATCAAGCGCATTAAAAAGTGCAGCAAGAAGAGGTGTAAAAGTTAAAATAATTCTGTCGGGAGTTTCTGATTTGCCACTTGTAATGCGAGCTACACAATATCTTTATTCAATACTGCTAAAGCAGGATATTGAATTATTTGAATGGAAGAAGTCTGTTTTGCATGGAAAATTAATGGTTGTTGATGCTAAATGGGCAACCATTGGCTCTTTTAATTTGAATTATTTAAGCTCTTATGGAAGCATTGAAATGAATGTAGAAATTGATTCCTCGGAATTTTCGAAAAATGTTTGCAGCTATTTAACTTCGACTATTGAACAATGCGATAAAATCACAAACCAAACACATAAGATAAGGAACGACATAGTTACCAGATTTAAAAACTGGATTGCATATCGTTTAGTCCGTATGGCATTAATAATTGTTACTTACATTCCATACAACCGATTTTGGGAATGGCACCAATTTTCAGTTGCAGAAAAAAATAAAAAAACAAACGCAAATGAATATTGAAAATTTATACTTAAATATATCGGGCTTTGCTGCTTGTGCTGCGGTAATTATTTTTAGCGGTACAAAACTTTCTTATTACAGAGAACAGATTGCTGAGCTAACCGGAATGGGAAAAGCACGGGTGGACCTTATTCTTATGGCATCGGTTACTTCATTGCCCGAGTTAGTAGTCTCGTTAGCAGCTCTAAGAATGGGGGCGTTGGATGTGGCAGCAGAAAATTTACTTGGAAGCAATGTGTTTAATATTTTCATTTTAGGTATCGATGATGTTTTTTACAAAGAAGGTTCTTTGTACAGAAACATTTCACCCACTCATTTATTATCAGTTTTTATTATTATAATAATGACAGCTGTAGTTTGTTTAGGACTTCTTTTTAAACCGAAGAAGAAACAAGTACGGCTTTTAAGCCTTAATACTTTTGTAATTGTCATTCTATACATGGCACTTATGACTTATTTATTTATTAAAAGATAAAAATGAACTGGCATTTACTTCCTCTTTCCGAAATAGCTAAGTTGTTAAACACAAGCCCGTCAGGTATTAATCATATTGCTGCTTCGCAACGCCTGAATGAATACGGAAAAAATCAGATCACTGATAAAAAAAAGAAAAACGTTTTGCAAATGCTGCTGCATCAGTTAACGGATTTTATGATTCTCGTGCTTATAGCAGCAGCCGTTATATCCGGTATTTTAGGAGATATAACAGATACCGTAATTATTCTTGTCATCATAATTATAAATGCTGTTGTAGGATTTATACAAGAGTATCGGGCCGAAAAAGCAATGGAAGCATTGAAGCAAATGGCAGCCACTACCGCCCGAATTTTGCGCGAGGGAAAAGTTATTGATATTCCCGCCTCAGATTTGGTACCGGGAGATGTAGTATTGCTAGAAGCCGGAAATATTATTCCTGCTGATGTCCGCTTCTTTGAAACACATCAAGTAAAAGTTGATGAATCTGCACTCACAGGTGAATCGCATAATGTTGAAAAGAATTCTGATGAACTTCCTGATGCAGATTATCCGCTTGGCGATAGAAAAAACATGGGTTTCAAAGGCACATTCATTACTAATGGTCGTGCACTTGCTTATGTAGCGGCAACAAGTATGAATACCGAACTAGGGCGTATTGCAAAGCTAATTCAAACCGATGAAACATCAACCCCGTTACAAAAAAGATTAGCTGCTTTTGGGAAACGCTTATCGGTTGTTATACTTATTATATGTACAGTAATATTTATAATAGGTTGGTTGCGTGGCGAAAATATTTTAACCATGTTGCTTACTTCCATTTCGCTTGCTGTAGCAGCCATACCCGAAGCATTGCCTGCATTGGTAACCATTGCCCTTGCATTTGGAGCAAAGCGATTGGTAAATATCAATGCGCTTATCCGCAAACTTCCGGCTGTTGAAACCCTCGGCTCTGTGACGTATATATGCTCCGATAAAACCGGAACATTAACTGTAAATAAAATGACAGTGCAGGATGTTTTTGAAACGGCAAACAACAAAATCAGTACTGCATTTTCAAATGGCAATACTTTATTAAATGCAATGGCATTAAATAATGATGTTTCAAAAGATAAAGACGGAAAATGGTTGGGCGATTCAACAGAAGTTGCCTTAGTGCAATATGCGTTCGATAATAATTTAGAAAGAACTGTTTTAGAAATAAAATTTCCGAGAGTTGCAGAACTTCCATTTGACTCCACAAGGAAATGCATGACTACACTGCACAAAACAGAAACCGGAATAGTTGCAATTACAAAAGGAGCAGTTGATGTTTTGTTCGGAAAATTGAATGACGAACAGAAATCATCTATTCCTGAATTTGAAAACAAAGTAAACACGATGGCAGAAAAGGGTTATCGTGTGTTGGGATATGCGATTAAGCTACTTGCCAAATTGCCCGAAAAAATAAATGCCGATGATATAGAATCCTCATTAACGCTTATTGGTTTTGCGGGAATGATTGACCCCCCAAGAGTGGAAGCAAAACAAGCAGTAGCAGAATGTAAGCAAGCAGGTATAATTCCAGTTATGATTACGGGCGATCATAAACTAACCGCTAAAGCCATTGCAAAACAATTGGGAATAGTTTCTTCGCAGGAAGATATTGTAATGAGCGGAACCGAACTTGCCAAACTAAGCGAAGATAATTTTGAAAAAATTGTTGAACATGTTAAAGTTTATGCTCGGGTAAATCCCGAACAAAAATTAAAAATCATCACTGCCTTACAAAGTAAACATCAATTTGTAGCGATGACAGGTGATGGCGTGAATGATGCGCCTGCTTTAAAGAATGCCGACATCGGTATAGCTATGGGAATAAACGGAACCGAAGTTACTAAAGAAGCTTCGCACATGATTTTGCTGGATGATAATTTCGCTACCATTGTTGTTGCCGTAAAACATGGTCGCAGAATTTTCGACAATATTCTTAAATTCATTAAATACACCATGACGAGTAACAGCGGAGAGATATGGGTAATTTTTCTTGCTCCATTTTTCGGATTGCCTGTCCCCCTTTTAGCCGTTCACATACTTTGGATAAATTTAGTAACCGATGGATTGCCGGGATTAGCTCTTGCATCTGAACCATCGGAAGCAAATATCATGAAACGCCCGCCAAGAAATCCGAAACAAAATATTTTTGCAGGAGGTATGGTAACACACATTTTATGGGTGGGTTTTTTAATGGGTGTAGTAACACTTGTAATGCAGGCATGGGCTATACAAACTGAAAATGCTCACTGGCAAACAATAGCTTTCACTGTTCTTTGTTTCAGTCAGATGGGGCATGTTATGGCAATACGATCAGAAGGAGAATCAATTTTTAAAATAGGTGTGTTTTCAAACAAACCATTACTGGGTGCATTATTACTTACTGTTGCTCTCCAAATGATGATGATTTACACGCCATTCTTCAATGATGTTTTTAGAACCCAACCGCTTACTATTGATGAATTAGGAATAACTATTCTTGTATCAAGCATAGTGTTTTGGGCAGTTGAAATTGAGAAGTGGATTAAAAGGACTAAAAAATGAAAAACAAACTAGTAGTAACAAAAGCTTCCGGTGTAGCCGAACCGTTTTCATTAAAAAAACTAAGAAATTCTTTGGGAAGAGCGAAAGCCACTCCACAAGAAATCAATTCAATTATTAATGAACTTTTACCCAAACTATATCAGGGAATCAGCACCAAAAAAATTTACAGTGAAGCACTCCGCTTACTTCGCCATCAATCGAAGCCTCATGCCGCACGTTACCATTTAAAAAGAGGAATGATGGAGTTGGGGCCTTCCGGCTTTGCCTTTGAAAAATTTATTGGGGAGCTTTTTAAACATCAGGGATATGCGGTTCAAGTAGGAAAAATTTTGGAGGGTAAATGTGTAAAACACGAAATTGACGTAATTGCAGAAAAGGAAAATATCATAATGTTTATGGAATGTAAATACAGGAATCAACCTGGTATGGCTGTGGATATAAAAACCCCGCTTTATATTCAATCAAGATTTGAAGATGTTATAGCTAACGAGTTACTCAAAAACAAGGAGCATAAATTCTTTGGTTGTATTACTACCAATGCAAAGTTTACCAGAGATGCTCTTGATTACGGTCTTTGCAAAGGATTGAATTTACTTAGTTGGGATTACCCACACAACAAAGCGTTAAAAGATATGATTGACAATTCGGGGCTATATCCATTAACTTGCCTCACTTCCCTTACACGTCATGAAAAACAATGGTTGCTTGCAAAAGAATATGTCCTTCTAAGAGACCTTTACGACAATTATGATTTACTTCTCAAAGCAGGGGTGAAAGAATCAAGATTAAAATCAGTGATGGACGAAGTTGCTCAGCTTTGCAGAAAATAAGATGATACTATCACAGAACACTATTCAGTTAGAAATATGTTCAGAATAAAAATATAAACGCTATAAAGCGATTTCAAAAATAGCCGACAAAAGAATGAACAGCAGGGCATTGCAAGCACATTTTATTTTTTGCAACACATAAAGCAACCGCACCAAAAAATAAAAAGAGACTGCAAGCCATTAAACAACCATAGAAAGTAATAGGCAGACACAACCTGGCTGTTGCAGGCAAGGTCACTATTGTGCTTTTTAAATTTTATAGTACACTTCTGATATGGCGAAATAAAAGCCAGAATTTTTTCCATAAAAAAAGGGTGCCATTGGCACCCTTAAGTTTCTTTTTCTTGTTACACTGCGTTTTCCATTACTACTCTTCCTTTGTAGTAAAGTTTACCGTCTAACCAATGTGCACGATGGCGTAAATGAGTTTCGCCTGTCGTTGGGCATACTGATAAAGTAGGAGCTTCCGCCTTATAGTGCGTTCTGCGCTTATCTCTGCGCGACTTGCTGTGTTTGTGTTTTGGATTTGGCATTTTATCTCAGTTTTAATTTCTATTAATTCAAATTTATATTTTTTAGTTTTTTCCAGCGCGGGTCTTCTTGTTGCTCAGTCTCATCGTGATCATTTATGTGCTCCAGTGTTTTCATAAACTCCGGATTGCACTTGCCCTCAGGATGTACAATGCGCATGGGCATAGCTGTGCACACATACTCATACAGTTGTTGGGCAATATTCCAGGTAGTTTGTGTTTGTGGTATTACATACACATCTACATCTTCTTCCTCAACGTGATCTCCCATTTTTAACAATAGCAGGTGCTCACTGTTCAAGTCCATTTCGAAAGGGTCGTTACATCTATCGCAAATTACCTGAGTCGAGCCTGATAATGAAATATCAAACTGTATCATGTGTTTTTGCTTGTTCATTTCCACCTGTGCAGTAAATGATGCATTTTGAACAATGCTCCCTTCAAATATCGCAAAGAACTCTTCGTTTAATTCATAAGTAAAACGGTGCTTACCAAACGCCTTCCCTCCAAAATCTATTTCGTAATGCTTCAACTTATCCATCACCTTCGATTTTTCTTTTTAAAAAAACGGAGTGCAAAAGTAATAATTATATTTATTCAGCCAAATAGGCTTTAGTCCTGATTATTTTTTATCCATTTCTACAATAGCAGCCACAGCATTTTTTCCATTCAGATTACCGGCCATAGAGATTTGCCCACCATTGGCCGAATGCTGCATTGCATCTGCCTTTTGAGTAGCAATAGCCTCATTTACCTTAGCTCCATAAGTGGGTAGTTTGCTGGCATTAATGGCTCCATTAAGCGCCTTATAATCAATGGGCTTTTTAGTTACAACTATGGCAAAAATGTCTTTGTTACCCACTTGATCAGTCTGCAAACTATAATCCTTTGGAAACAGGCGCGTACCGGTTATTCCACAATATGGTGAGTGCTTGGGTGTGTATGGAAAAATGACATAGCTGCTGCCATCAGTTTCCTGACCAAAAACATAGGTATGGCATTCTACCGGGTTAGTAATTTCAATTTTAAATTTTGTCATTTTATCTACCGGCCCTTGTGTTATATACGTATTATCACTTTTTTGAATAAGGGGAATGGCGTTTTTACCATTTGCAACAAGACCAATGGTAGCCTGCAATTTATTCTGATCAAATTGCGGACCCCCACCCATAGGGTACATGGCATAGGCTTCCTGCACAAAATAATCGAAATCTTTATAGCGCACCCACCCCACTCCGTTGTTACCCCACTCTGGCCCCCAACTATTCATAATTTGAAATCCGCCTTCGTTGCCATACTTATAATCGTCATATCCAATTACACACATGGCATGACCTCCAAATCCTTGTTGCTCATAATCGCTGGCCAGGGGCACCCAACGTTCCTGACCTAGCATGGGCTGCATAAAACTCCCTCCAACCAGCATGCCTATTATTATTGGCGAACCTTGACTTAAATATTGTTTTACTGCCAACATATCTACGCGCAAATCATCATCTTTTCGCGATAAGCGCTGATACCCTTTAATGTTGAAACGTGCGCCCTGATTTACTTCGGTTTGATTAGGCATACGACTGCACGACTCTTCGGAATAAGGAAACTGTGACATGGGCAAACTACCAGTTTGCATCATGGCATCCATGGCGCGTTTGATATACGAACCCTGACAATTGGGTAATTTTATTTGATTGTACAAATAAGATGGGCTAAAGGCTTCGTTGCCATTGTTGTTGGTTTGTCGGTTGTACAAAATGCTGCGACCTGCATAAGCACTGCTCCAAGCAACACAACTGCCCTGCGATCCCTGATTGCCTCTTGCAGGCGCAAAGGCAAGTAATGAAGTCTTTTCGGGAAGAGGATTCTTGCTATTATCTGCTAAAGGCTCATATACTTCGGTTTGAGCATAAATTTCCTTATTCATGCTACACCCTGTGCTTAACGCTTGCTGACTCAAATTGCCAAGATTGCCCCCACCAAAGTACCACCATGCTCCCAAACCCAACAGTGCTATGATAAGCAGTTTTGGATTTTTAAATAAAAACATTAAGATCATAGGGAGGAAATTCATAGGTCCGCCTCCTCCACCCCCTCCCGGTTGTGGCCTGTCACCTCCTCCGGGAAAATTATCTTTTACATTATCGTTATCATCATCTTTAACTACTCGTATCGGCATAGTATTTCTTTTTACAATTGTTAATGCGAATTAAATAAGAAATTACGATAGCACATACTTTTTTTATTTAATAATATTTGAGCATTCCGATTTGAAAATCATACAAACTGAAGTTGCCTTCTTTGTAACGGTATCCATATATACTCCGATGCCATTTTTTTAAACTTTGCAAAATGCAAACCTTTTTTTATATCATACCAATATTTATTTTATGTTTGACGGCATAATAAATTCCTAAATCATTATTGTAATGGATAGACTTACAGGATTAATCGGAGTGGTCGTAATTTTAGGCATTGCCTTTTTATTTTCGAACAACCGTAGCAAAATTAACAAGCGATTGGTATTTAGCGGGCTGGGTCTGCAGCTGGTTATTGCGGTTCTCATTTTAAAAGTAGAACCGGTAAAAAACTTTTTTCAATGGCTTGGTCATCTTATAACTTACATAGAGCGTTTTGCAAAAGAGGGCGCCTCTTTTGTTTATGGCGGTCTCATGACAGACAATTTTAAAGGCGGCAGTGTACCCTATCGCAGCGAGGGTACTTTCATTTTCGGGTTTAGTGTATTGTCAACAATTATTCTCGTATGTGTATTGGTAGCAATACTGTATCACTTTGGAGTAATGCAAAAAATAATTGCTGTTATAGCACGTGCTATGAATTTTATTATGCGCGTATCAGGTGCCGAAGCACTTAGCAACGTTGCAAGCGCCTTTGTAGGACAAGTTGAAGCGCAGGTTATGATACGTCCATACCTTGCCACCATGACACAAAGCGAGTTGCTGGCTAGTATGAGCGGCAGCCTTGCATGCATTGCAGGAGGCATACTTGTAGTATATGTAAGTTTTGGTGCCAAAGCGGAGTACTTACTTGCTGCCAGCTTAATGGCTGCACCGGGAGCACTGGTAATCTCGAAAATTGTAATGCCTGAAACCGAAGAAAGTGAGACCATGGGCAAAATTAAGCTGGATGTAAAATCACCTTACCGAAATATGATTGATGCCATTTCGCACGGGGCCAGTGATGGAATGAAAATATCTGTAAACGTAATTGCTATGTTGATTGGCTTTATTGGGTTGATTGCGCTTATTAATTTTATATTGCTAAAAAGTGGAAATTTTATGGGCCTCGAATTTAAACTTTCGCTCGATTGGATATTCGGAAAATTATTTACTCCTATTGCCTGGAGCATGGGTGTGCCTATGCAAGATGTAACTACCGTAGCAACGTTGATGGGGCAAAAGCTAACCATCAATGAGTTTGTTGCTTTTGATAATATGACCCATCAGGGACTTAAGCCGGTAACTGAAAAAGGGTTGCTTATTGCAAGCGTGGCAATATGTGGATTTGCAAATTTCAGCAGTGTGGGTATGCAAATAGGTGGAATTGGTGAGTTGGCACCTTCGCGCAGAGGCGATCTTGCCAGACTTGGCCTTAAAGCATTGCTTTGTGGTACGCTTGCCTCTTATTTATCTGCTACTATTGCAGGCATTTTGGTATAAAAGACAAAACATGTTTTGGCTTTACCATTCATAAAAAATTAAAAAGAATTATTCTCTCATCATGCTTGGTGGCAAAGGACCATTGTAAGTCATGCAAGGGAGGTAATCAATTCCGTGGCATTTGCGTTGTATAACCGTATCAGCTAAAGCCACATTTGTAGTTACGTGTAATGTTGCCAGACCTTTTTTCCACCATTGCTTAAAGCAGGGTTCGTCAGCAACCTTAAGAAACTGGTTATTGAAATTTTTAAATCATACTCCTTGACTTGTGCAGGCATTAAGATTACATAATCTCCTTTAGGAATTCTAAATACATAATTTCCATTTGAATCACATTGGGCGCTATCGGTAATAGCAGCTGTTGAATTTTCTTTTCCCGGTTTAAGGTATACCGTAAACCCTTCAATAACACGCGGTTCTTTTAACTTGGCAAGCATCTCATCGCTGGGGCGGGCACCGCCACAGTAGTCATAGGTAAAAGTCAGGTTTCCCTTTACTTCGTGCAAATACCCTTGGGCACTTTGCGAATTCTTAGGTGTTTGACAACCGATACTAAACATAGAAGTTAGTATGGCAAACAAATTTAGATGAGTCATGATGGTCATTTTATTATTTAAAAAAATCTTATTCAATTTTGATACCATACTTATCGCAATATTTCCGGTACAGTTGTTTTTGAATATTATCTAAATTTATTTCTGCACCTTTAATATAAGCACGTTCAATATTGCTGCTCCGCATATCAAGCACATCACCAGAGCTTATAATCACGTTGGCATCTTTGCCTGCCTCTAGCGACCCTGTACGGTTGTTAATACCAAGCAAGGTAGCAGGTGTTAACGTGATACTCTCTAGTGCGTCTTCTTTACTAAGACCATATGCCACAGCATTTCCTGCTTCGAAGGGCAGATTGCGTTGCTGCCAAAACCCGACATCAGTTATACAAAATTTTACTCCAGCTTTTTCAATATTGCAGGCATTTTAAACCATATATCAATATCCTCATCCTGGCGTGATGGTAATTGCTGGGTACGCGTAATTACAACCGGAATGTTATTTTCCTTAAGCAGGGGAGCTAACCGCCATGCATCATCACCTCCTACCAAAACCATGTTGATTTTATACTCGTTGCAAAAGTTGACAGCCGATGTTATTTGCTTGACATGTTGGGCGTGTACATATAATTTTCTGTTGCCCTTTATTACCTCGCACATGGCTTGCAAATTCAGATTTGGTTCTGCAATTACAGCGGCATTACAATACACCTTTGCATCAATAAAGAGTTTCTTTATATGATCTATTTCCTTGCGCATTTTTTCGCGCTGCTCTTCTTCGGGCGCTGCCCACCAGCCGCGCTGTACGGTCATTTGTGGCCAATACATATGCAATGCGTCATCCTCTTTATATAGGGCGTCTTCCCAATTCCATCCGTCTAGCTTAAATACCGAAGAGGTGCCTGATACCATGCCACCCTGCGGCACTACCTGCGCCAGCAGCACTCCATTGCTGCGTATGGTTGGCGTTACCTTGCTATCTGTATTGTAGGCTATAGCTGAGCGTGCACTTGAATTTAAATCTCCTGTTTCGCTATAATCATTGGTTGCCCTCACCATCTCTATTTCGCTAAGTCCAATATTCGTATTCATGGCGATTAATCCCGGATACACATGCTTTCCCTGAGCCTGTATGATGGTGTCAAATTTTAAATCAGCTATTCGTACGGTAGTTGCATCGTAAACAAATTCAATTAAACTATTTTTAATTCCTATTAAAGAATTTTCTATTACCTGCCCGTTGCCAATATGAGCTGTTGCGTTTGCAATCAAAATACTTTTTGTCTGAGGTGCAGCAGGTGCCGCGCTTTGCGATTTTGCATCTAACATAAGTAGTAGCAACAAGCTACAACTGAAAATATGAAGTGAATATTTTATTGAAATTGATTTCATCGTTATGAATTTTTAAACTGATTAATAAAAAAAATTTAGTGCGGCAATTGCTCTTTATCGTTACAATGATATAAATGGTCTAATTTAAAAGAGGGTGATTGGGTTGCGACACCTTTATTTTTGGCCTCCTGCATTTTCTGTATAAGCCTTGCTCGTTCTGTCACCAGCTCCTTCTCCTTTACTTGATTATCATTGATATCGAAATAGCAAATTCCATCAACAAACGTTTTTACAACCTTGGCATATATGGATAGAGGATTATCTGTCCATACCACCACATCGGCATCTTTACCTTGTTTCAGGCTACCAACTTTGTTGTCGATATGTAATAGTTTAGCAGGATTAAGGGTAACAAATTTCCATGCATCTTCTTCACTTACTTTGCCATACATGATTGCTTTGGCTGCTTCCTGATTAAGCCTGCGTGCCATTTCGGCATCGTCACTATTAAAGGCTACAGTTATTCCTTGCTCATGCAATATTTTTCCATTGTAAGGGATGGCTTCTATTACTTCATATTTATATGCCCACCAATCAGAAAAAGAAGAAGCACCTGCACCATGCTTTTTCATTTTATCAGCCACCTTATAGCCCTCTAGTATATGAGTAAATGTATTCACAGTAAAATCAAAACTATCAGCAACATGCATCAGCATATTAATTTCGCTTTGTACATAAGAGTGACAGGTAATAAATCGCTTGTCACGCAATATTTCTACCAGCGCATCCAATTCCAAATCCTTACGCGGTGCCATTCCTTTAGCACTTGTTGACGAATAATTTTTCCATTGTTGCTCATAAGTAAGCGCACGTGTAAAAGCATTATAGTACGTTTGTTCTACGCCCATGCGCGTTTGCGGATATCGCGATGTTTGAAAATCTCCCCAGTTGCTTTGCTTTACATTTTCGCCAAGAGCAAATTTTATAAACCCATCGGCCCCATCAAACTTTAATTTTTCAGGAGGCATGCCATATCGAAGTTTTATTAACTGTGTTTGCCCACCAACCGGATTGCATGAACCATGCAGAATATGAGAGCAGGTAACACCGCCTGCTAATTGGCGATAGATGTTTACATCTTCGCAATTTATCACATCTCCAATACGCACTTCCGAAGTAACAGATTGCGTGCATTCGTTTACTCCCCCCGTTACAGCTATATGCGAATGCTCATCAATAATACCTGAGGTGATATGCATACCGGTGGCATCCATTACCATAGCATCACCGGCAACGAGATTTTTGCCAACCCCAAGTATTTTACCATTGCCTATGAGAACATCGCAGTTTTGAATAATGCCTTCGTTTTCATTTGTCCATACGGTTGCATTCTTTAGCAATATCTTTTGTTCGCGAGGCAGCGTTTTCCAACCATACGCCATATTAGGGTACCAAATGTCGCCAACCTTAGGCAGCGCTTTGGTGGTGGTATCTTTTGTAACGGTAGGTATATACGCACTATCCAAAGAAGCGCTCCAGCTTACCCACGAGCCATCAGGCATATAACCGGTTCCATTAAATCTCTTTGTCTGACTATTATAACTTCCTGTAAGTTTTACGTTTCCTTTAGCACTTGTTCTGCGGCTGTCAAAGTTTATGACTACCTGATCATTACTAAATTGAAGGCCAGCCTTAATTTTAGAAGTATCTTCTACGATGGTTGTTACGGGCGCCTCTGCATCGCCACTTAATTTTAACTGCCAGGGCTGCTGACGGTCTATTATCAAACTGTAATTACCACGCACATCAGGCAAGTTTATCTGCTTCAAAATAAACCGCTTGCCATTGCACCAGTTTTCATAAACAATACATTCCTTATCAAAAATATTTTTTCCGGTTATTATAAAATTAGCAAGCATGCCCTTTCTTAAGGCGCCCACCATTTTATCAATGCTAAGCAACGTAGCCGGTTGGTAAGTAAGCGCTTTGAGGGCTGCCTTTTCGCTTAATCCATACTCAACTGCTTTGCGAATATTTTTCAAAAAATCTTTCTTCTCCTTAAGGCCATCAGCAGTAAAGCAAAAAGATATTTCATTTTGTTCGAGCATAGCCGCATTTGCTGGAGCAAGCTCCCAATGCTTCAGGTCGCCTAATGATACGTTGATCGCATCCCATGGGTCGCTTACATCATAAGCTTCGGGGTAGTTTACAGGGACTATATACGTTGCTCCAGAATTTTTAACGCTTTGTAAATCACTATACTCATCTCCATTACCCTTGATAATAAACTGGAAGTTAAACTCATCGCCCACCTTATCAGCTCGCAAGGCATCTTGCCAATCGCTTGTTTCAATTATCTGGGGCAAGGTTGTGTTGGTGATAAATTCTTCGAGCGAAATATTTTTCTCAGTCGGGTTGGTTTCCTTATACCATCGTGCATCATAAAATGTTTGACGCAACAAAGCAATTGCGCCCATGCGCGAATCGCGATAATCCTGCGAACTTGAGCCTTTGTTAAATGAGTAATAGGCAGCTATTTTATTTCTAAGCAATGATCGATTCTCGCTTTCACTACTAAGTAAAATTGCCGCCCCTGTGCCGCGAACTATACCATCCTTATTAAAACTTGCTACCGTACCAAAACCATTGCTGCGTAAGGCTTCTGCTCGCTTATGGTCGTGAGCGAAATGCATATATGCATGTATCTCGGGCCTTACAGCTTGATTCCATCCATATGCGCCTTTGGTATTAGATAAAAACTGAGGGCCTCTGCGGTTATCATTTTGCCTGGTTTTTAATTCAGGAATTCCATAATCTGAACAAATTTCGATAAAAGATGGATAGATGGTTTTGCCCTGTAAATCAATAACATACGCGCCCTTTGGGATTGGCAAATTCACTCCAACCTCATCTATGGCATTGTTTTTGGTTACCATAGTTCCCGCCTCAATTATTGTTTGATAATCGATAAAAATTCTGGCATTGACAAATGCGTATGTGGTGTTACGCTCGTCATTAATGCCATTGTAAGGAAACGTTGACTGACCTTGCATTTTACTAACCATAAGATGCACTAAAATTATTAAGAGGCTACGTTTTTTTCGAAACATAAGGATACTGATTAAATTATTTTTTTTATTTAATAGACGTTTACTATGGAACAAAATCCAAAACAGGGAAGCAATATGGTAGTTATGATTGAGAAATCAAACAGCGAGCCTGCTTTTAGTTATATTTTAAAAATTCCCAAAGCCGCAGGAGTTACAGATTATATCAAACGTGAGTTGATGAAAAAACTCCCTGCTGACTTTGAAGAACTTTTGGACACTTTATTTGAAATGCAGCGCACATCCACAGGTTTTAACCCTGCCGTGCTATCTAAAGCAAGATTTAAACGCATGAAAGCAGCCGACTGCCGCCACGCTTTAATGCAAATTGACAGTATGCTTAAAGATGTTTTTGGCTCCGAAGAGTATGCTCTTTTGTTTGGTGTCAATTACAGTTACTTTAATATTATCAATCTGCAAAATGAACTAAACAGCGCAAAGGATAGCAAGGACATTTTCAACTTTACTACGATAAAATTGAAACTAAAAAACATGTTGCTTGAACGAAATGAGTATGAGTTATTATTATGGTTACATAAAGTATCGATAGATTACTATAGCCGCAACAACGAAGACGAGATGGCTCAGGCCGCGCTTAACGACTACATTCAATGCTTTGCTGCACTAAAAGACAAACTGAATTTAAAGCTTACCATTGATCGAACAAAATTCAAATAAATTGCTTTTAACTAAATAATACGACAGACAACCGCGTGGTTGTCTTTTTTTTGAGAATTTTGCAGCTCATATTTTTTTTGAGTGAAAACAATAGCTGCATGTATAAAATGGTTACCAGTAAAATTATTTTTGTTCTGGCTGCTTTTTTTCGCTTTTTATCGCTTTAGTTTTATTTGTGTCAATTACCCTCAAATTATTGAATCAGGTTATGCTCATGCTGCCTATGCCTATGTGGCCGGGCTCCCTCTTGATCTATCTGCAATTGGTTATTTACTATGCTTTGGATTTCTGATTCAACTAATAGCCAATCTATTGTCAAGACCTTTAACCAATCTATTAATTATTCCTTATGCATTCATTTTAGCGCTATGCTCCATAATTTGTTTTGGTAACTTTTTATTGTATCCTCACTGGCACACCTTACTGGGTTATCGCGCGGTGTTGTTTCTTGGCAATCCGGCCGAGGTTGCCAGTTTTGTATCGGTACCGTTATTAGTAGTTAGCATCTTACTATTTGTGATGTTTTATGGTGGCTGGTTTATTATTTTAAGAAATTTCGTTTCACGAAGCATCATTTTATTTAACAATAAAAAAATATCTATTCCCTTTTTTATCACGGTGCCCCTTTTGTTGTTTTTAATGATACGCGGTGGGCTGCAGGTAATACCCATTAACGAAAGTGCTGCCGTCTACTCACCCGTACAGATTAATAATCACAGTGCAATTAATCCAGCCTGGTATTTTATTCGCAGCATGCTCAATGGTGTTTCAAAAAAAAACTCGTTTCACTTTTTCACGGATGAAGAAGCTGCAAATTATTTGAAGCCAATCTATCTTGCAACTGACAGTACGACAAAAATTATTACGCAAACCAAACCCAACATTGTGGTTATATTATTAGAAAGCTGGACTGCCGATTTGAGCTCGCATACCAATAACAAAGCAAGTTCAATTCCCTTTTTTGATTCGATTGCAAATCATGGAATTTTGTTTAGCAATGCTTACTCTAGCGGGTTTCGAACCGATCAGGGGTTAACTTCCGTTTATAGCGGATGGCCTGCACTACCCGACAGGTCAATCATATTTGAGCCCGATAAAGCAGAACGATTACCATCCTTGTTTACTACCTTAAGCAAAAATGGATACGCGTCTTCGTTTGTGTATGGTGGCGAAATTGATTTTGCAAACATGAAAAATTATTTGCTTTCTCACGGGGCAAAAAAAATAATTGACCGTAGCGATTATGAATCAACCGAGTTAACTACCAAATGGGGTGCGCACGATGAATTCATATTTAATAAACAGGCTGCATTACTCTCAACTGAACCACAGCCCTTCTTCAATTCGGTGCTTACCCTTAGCACGCATGAGCCCTTTGACGTGCCCGGTGCAGACAAGGCAGGTGCGACAACCCATGAAAACTTTAAAGAAGCAGCGCGGTATACGGATAAATGCCTTCGCAACTATTTCGAAAAAATTAAACATGCGTCCTGGTTTGATAACACATTATTTATTCTGGTAGCCGACCATGGTCATGAATTACCCGAAAATCGCGACATGAATTATCCCGAATCGCATCGCATTTGTTGTCTCTTTTATGGAAACGTTATTAGTGAACGCTACCGCGGCATGAAGATTAAAAAAGTAATTGCTCAACACGATTTAGCAACTACATTGCTAAATCAACTCAACATTAATTCGGAAACATATACATGGAGCCGGGATGTATTCAGTAGCTCATACGTCCCCTTTGCTTATTACTCGAATGAAAACTCAGTTGGCACTATTACTAATAAAAAAGCTGATGTGTTTTTCTTTAATCAACCAAATCCAAATGGAACAAGCGACACCATTGGCAAAGCCATGGTGCAGTTACTTTACAAAGATTATATGAATCTTAAATAGACTGCTTTATGGCTAAGTTAATCTAATTTCAACTCAAATGGTAATCGAGCTTGCACACCTTGCAGTGTCATAAGTTTTTTTAACGACTGATAGTAAGAAGCATTTTCTCCAAGTTCCGCTTTAATAATTGATTTGCGAACATCTTCGCTACCATCTTGAAGTAACTCCATAAACGGATCTTTTTGTATTGGCAATTCAGAAATACGATATTCACTAAGCTTAGCTAATGATGCCGCCTCTTTTATCGCATCCTGTATACCACCAAAGGCATCAATTAATTTTAATTGGAGGGCATCTTCACCACTCCATACGCGACCTTGTCCAAGGCTATCAACATCAGCCTGTATAATATGGCGACCATCAGCCACACGGCTTGTAAAGGTTTCATAAACTTCTTCTACACTGCGTTGCACTTTATTACGTTCGGCCGCTGTTAGTGGACGAGCAATGCTTCCAATATCACTATAGTCGCTGGTTTTGTAAGTATCAGTAGTTACTCCCAATTTTTCTTCCATAAGTTTTTGCGCGTTAAACATCACACCAAACACACCAATACTGCCGGTAATAGTACTTTGATGTGCATAAATCTTGTTGGCAGCACAACTGATATAATAACCACCTGAAGCAGCAAAATCGCCCATGCTAACAACAACAGGTTTCACCTTTCGGGTCAATTCGATTTCGCGCCAAATAACATCACTTGCAAGGGCACTACCACCGGGGCTATTCACTCTAAATACAACTGCCTTTACTTTTTCATCAGTTCGCGCTTTGCGCAAAGTTTCGGCAAGAGTTTCACTGCCAATACTTTCATCATTTCCTTTGCCACTGTTAATATCGCCATTTGCAAAAACTAACGCAATTTTGTTTGCTGAATATTTTACATTCTTCTCAGGAGTGTTAGCATAACGCTCCATCGATATAAATTTGGGCTGGTCGGTGGCATTCGATTTTTTCTTCAACAATGCTAACACTTCATCTTCATATATAGTCTTGGTTACAAGTCCATACTTTACAGCATCAGCTGGTGTTTCAATAGCAAGGCTATCAGCAAGCATTTCAAATTCTTCGTAAGTCTTGCCCCTGCTTTTTGCAATCTGACTGCTCGAGTTTCGCCACAGGTCATCTATCAATGCCTTCATTTGGGCACGGTTTTCATCGCTCATTTTCTCGGCAATAAGGGGCTCAATGGCACTCTTGAATTTTCCGTGTCTGATAATCTGAGGCTCAACACCTATCTTTTCGAACATGTTTTTAAAAAACAGTAGTTGTGCTCCCATCCCTTTCCATTCCATTCCACCTTCGGGATGCAGGTAAATTTCATCAGCTACCGATGCAAGGTAGTAGCCCTTTTGCGAATAAAATTCGCTGTAGGCAACCACAAATTTTTTCGACTTCTTAAACTCAACTAACGCATTCCTTATTTCTTCGAGGCTAGCCATGCCAGCCGATACATCACTTACGTTAATATATAATCCGGATATGTTTTCGTCAGCGCCAGATTTATTAATCAGCTTGACTATATCATACAATCCGGGCTGAGGATTTGATTTAATTTCTCCGCTCATCCAATTTTTAAATGGGTTACTTGGTGTGCGCTCGGTTACTGGTTCAGCAAGCGTAATTTTAAGTATTGACTTTTCCTTGAGTTCAACCGTCTTTTTATTAGAAGTGCTTGATACAATGCCTGCAAGTATTGCAATAAAGATAAAAAACAAAACAATGGAGCCTATTATAAAGCCCAGCATTGATGCAAAGAAGAATTTAAAAAACTGTTTCATATTTATTTTGGTGTTATTATTTTATGTTCTGTTTAGCTCTATTTAGGTTAACCGTTTATGTTTGCTAAAGCAAACGGTTCTTGTATCGGTTCTTGATACGCATACTATTTTTTTTACCTGCTAATGTTTATAAATAATTTATCGAACTTGCGACAAAAATATTTTCATAGCAGTACAAAAACTTTTATTCTTTAAACCACTCCTTGTACATCGTATAATTATTTGCAATACGCATATTGATGTCTTTAAAATGTTCCGGAGACAATTGCTTAATTTTTTTTGCAGGTACCCCAGCATAGATACATCCTGACTCTACCACCATACGCTCGGTAACCACGGCCCCTGCTGCAACTATGGAATTTTCTTCGACCACCGCATGATCCATTACAATAGCTCCCATACCAATCAATGCGTTGTCCTTGACCGTGCACCCGTGCACAATAGCGCAATGTCCTATAGATACGTTATTGCCAATTACAGTGGCTGCCTTTTGATACGTACAGTGAATAACGGCACCATCCTGCACGTTCACCTTATTGCCCATGGTAATGCTATGCACATCTCCCCGTACTACTGCATTAAACCAAAAACTGCACTCATCGCCACAAACCACTTCTCCTACTATGGTTGCGTTCTCAGCTACGTAACAGTCCTTTCCCATCACCGGGGTTTTTCCATTTATCGTTTTTATCACAGGCATTTGATACAGTTATTAGATTATGTTACGTTATTTAAAGTGTAGAGAATAAATTTAACAAAAGAGTGACAGACTCAGGCAGCAAAAGTATGCAGATAATATTAAATTTGCAGTCAATTATGATAAAGAATCAAAAAGCAGGTCTTATTCTGGTTGTAATCATTCTAAGTAGCGCCTTGTTCTTTGTTGCATGCAACAAAGATGGTGACCTTAGCCCCATTCCTCAAATTGAAGTTATGGGGGTTGCAATAGAAAATAATGGCTTTAAAGATACCGCTGCCACAGTTACTATATACTTTGCCGATGGCGATGGTGATTTGGGTGTGTTTGATGATGGCACACAAAAAGAAAACAACTTTATTATCAGTTGCTTTGAAAAGAAAAACGATGTGTGGAATTTTTTGATAGACCTAAGTGCACCATTCCCCACAATTACACCAACCGGAAGCAACAAATCAATTGATGGCACCATTGACTATCTGATGCCTCTTCCACCTAATGTTTCGAATGATACCTTACGCTATGAGTTATATATCATAGACCGTGCAGGGAATGAGAGCAATAAAGTAACCACTAATGAAATTGTAGTAAGCACACTATAATTTACGCAGGTTTCTTTTTTTTCATAACAAAATAAAAAGCTATACCCACAGCTAACAGAACCAATCCGGCTACAGCATTTTGCCAGCGCTCGGTAAGTGTATAAAACAACATGAAGCATGAACAAGCAATAAACAATACGGGCACAAGCGAATTTGCAAATGTTGTTGGTTTGGTCTTCAGATATTTTTTTCTTAAAATAAAAACTCCTGCAGCAGTAAGCGATAAAAACATAAAATCAACAAACACTACATAGGAAATAATATCTGAAAAAGTTTTCCAAAAAAGCAAAATGACAACCGCAATTGCTGCTTGCAGTAAGATGGCATTTACAGGAGCATGTGTACGCGGATGTATGCGTGCAATGCTTTGAAAAAACAATCCATCGTTGGCCATGGCATAATAAATTCGGGGCGAGGATAAAGTATAAATAGAGATGGTGCCAAACACGCTACCCGCAATTAATATGGTGGCTAACAGAGCGCCTAAGTCTGTTATTTTTAAAATAGAATCGCTTGCCACCGAGGTGCTTTGCAAGAACTCTTTCATCGGAAGTAAATTCATGTAGGCGATATTAATGAGCACATAACAAAAGCAGACAATGGCGGTGCCAATAATAAGCGCAAGAGGTAAATTGCGGTTTGCGTTCTTAACTTCATCTCCTACAAAGGATGCATGCTGAAATCCACCATAACTAAACATAGCCCCTATTAAAGCGAGCCCAAAGGCTGCAGGCAAACCATGTAGGTGAGTGTCCGGTTCCATTTGAAAAGAAAAATGAAACTCGCTGCCATAGCATACACCTACCGTTATAATAGCAAGTATGCCCATCACTTTGAGCGAAGTAATAACCGTTGCAAATCCACTTGATATTTGCACCCCTAAGCAATTAATTACTGACAATAGTATTACAGCACTTGCCGCTAATGGAATTTTAAAGGAATCATTCAGGGAAAATAAATTGCAGAAATAATCGGCAAAAACGAGGCTAAGTGCAGCCAACGAACCTGTGGTTACAATAACAAGATAGGCCCAACCAAAAAGAAATGCCGGCAGATCACCATACGCTTTGCGCAAAAAAACATAGATACCTCCGCTTCCCGGAAAATTGGCTCCCAACTCGGCAAAGGTAAGAGCCCCGGTTAAAGCCATAAAACCTCCTACCAGCCATACAATAATCACGAGGCCTTGAGATGGAAGCAGCAGCGCAACCTCTGCCGGGGTCCTGAAAATACCAGAACCAATGCAAGATCCCACTGCAACCATGATAAGTCCATAAAGTCCAATTCGCTTTTTTAGCATAAATTTTTATTCAATAGTAATTCTGATTATTTGTCCATTTTTTCCAGCTGCAAACAAAATGTTCTCCGTTGGGCTTGCATATATAATGTTTAGGTTATCCTTAGCAACCTTTTTCCATGTCTTACCTTGATTGCTTGAGAGATAAATGCCAGGCATGCAAGCAGCAAACAGCAGGTTCTTTCTTTTTAGTAAACACATGGATGAGATAAAAGGAATATCCGTCTTGATATTTTGCCAGGTTAGGCCCCTGCTATAACTTACCGCCAAACGATTGCAATTGGTATCCGGTTTATCGTAATCGCCACCCGCTGCAAAAAGGGTGTCGCCCGATTTTACCTTTGTAAATGCTCCTTGCATGGGTGTTCCTGAAATAAGTGGCAAAGGTGTAACAGTGACTGTATATGTTTTAAAATTACAAGTATAATAATTTGAACATGCTCCTCCGCTTACAAATGAAAGCACCGAATCTTGATAGTGCATGCACGAATTGCTTGCGGCAAAAAAAGCTTCGCCTGTCTCTATCTGATACAAAAAGTCTTTAGAAACATCGGTCCAGTTATCGCCACCATTATCTGTTTTTAAAATAACGGGCAATGCATTAATGGGATCGCCAAGAGCAATTCCATTCAATGAGTCATCAAAGGCAATGGCATCAATAAAAATTTCGGGCCGCATATCACTATGTACCACCTTCCATGATCGCCCGGCATCCATTGTTTTGCAAATTGCAGCAGGGCTTCCGGCATTAGCAATGATAACCGTATTCCTATCAATCACTTCAATTGAGCGATAGTCAGGCAATTCCGAATTGATGCGCAAACTATCGATGTACCAGCTTGCTCCGCAATCTTCTGAATAAGCAAACACCCCTTTGTTACCACAAATCCACAGTGTAGAATCATTCAACACCTGCATTCCGCGTATGCTTGTATTTACTGGGATGGAAACTGTATCAACCCGGATTTTTTGGGCAATAAGAATAGACAGGTTAGCAAATAGCAGAATGATACTTATGTTTAGCTTCATAAGGATTGCGACTTTTAGGATGCGATGCCAATGTAGGTAAAGAATAGCAATGGTCAGAAATTAATCAAATATTTGCAGTGTCATATCAAAACTGCTTAAATCATATTTTTAATAATTAAGACGATGAACAATATTCGCTCCTATTTCGATGCAGAAAAAAATGAGTCCTTGTTATTTATTGCCGCAGGCCTTTTAGCTTTAGGTTGCAGTGTTTATTTTATAGGGTGGATGAAAAAGCCCTTTTACTATGGAATGTCTGCGCCTTTACTGCTGGTAGCATGCATACAAATTGTGGTTGGCACAACTGTATATGTGCGCAGCCCAAAAGACATTGAACGGGTTAACAGCTATATTACGAATGACCTAAGTGCCATTAAAAAAATTGAAATACCGCGCATGCAATCGGTGATGAAAAGTTTTGTTTGGTACCGATGGATTGAAATAGCTTTAATAATAACCGGCATAGTTTGTTTTGTGTTTTTAAAAAAACGGAATGGATAACAGGTATCGGGTTAGGACTTATCATACAAGCATCTCTCATGTTGCTATTAGATTATTTTGCTGAAAGCAGAGGAAACACGTACCTCCATTTTCTTAACTCGAAGTAAACATCGAAGGATAATTGTGGGTATGGTTCAACATAAAAAGCCAACATGCTTTTTAGCCAATCAATTGTTATTTCATTAAATAGTCATTATAACTGGGTAACATTACAGCCATTTAAGAGTCTTAGAAATATTATCGTTTAAAATAAAACATACGTATGAAAAAATTGATTTTAATGGGCGCAATGGCTATTACCTTAAATGTAATACAAGCGCAAGAGTACAAAGTAATTACCACGGTAGAGTCTATTGTGCCGGGAGGTATGGGAAGGTCTCGCATTATAGACAATACCGAACCAGCCGTAGATTATAAAAGGTTTACAACCGTGCGCAACGAAGGCAAAGACAGCGATCAAGGCAAAGTAGACCGTGGCGATGCCAAAATTGACAATATGGAAGAAACCAAGTTGCTTAATTTTTACAGCATGGTAGGTATTAACTTTCAAAACATTGCCAGCAACGATGCAATTATATCAAGCAAACTTACCGAAATGGCCAAGCAAGGATGGGAGTTGCTTTATGTAACAAGTGGTGTAGAAAGCGATGCAGGCGATAAGGATGGAAAGGGAATATTCATTACACGGTATGTGTTCAGAAAAAAATAATTGCTGAGATAAAAAAATTTAACGCGCTGCCATGCAGCGCGTTTTTTTTGGCATACTATCCACACAGACTGCTGTATTATTTATTACTTTTGCAAGCTACAATCACACAATGAGCGATAGTATAAAACACGAATGTGGAATAGCGCTTATCCGGCTGCTAAAACCACTAAGTTACTACAAGGCAAAATACGGCACATCATTTTATGGCCAAAAAAAATTGTACCTCCTGATGGAAAAGCAACACAATCGCGGTCAGGATGGTGCGGGTGTTGTAAACATTAGTCTGAATGTGCCCGCAGGAGTGGATTATATTAACCGTCAGCGCAGCAATGCCAAGCAACCCTTGCCCGATATTTTCGAAAAAATTAATGAACCCCTAAATCAGTTGACAGCATCGCAACGCCACCATATTGATGATGTAGATTGGTTACAAAATAACATCCCCTTTACAGGCGAATTGTGGCTGGGGCACCTACGCTACGGCACGTTTGGAAAAAATTCGATTAATAATTGTCATCCATTTATCCGTCAAAACAGCTGGAAATCGCGAACACTAGCCTTAGCCGGAAATTTCAACATGACCAATGTGGATGAAATGATACAACAATTGGTATCGTTGGGACAGCACCCGCGCGAGCAGGCAGATACGGTAACTGTTCTTGAAAATATTGGACATTTTTTGGATGAAGAAGTGGAACTACTCTTCAAGCGCTTTAAACAAGAAGAATACTCGAATGAAGAAATATCGGAACTAATAGCAAACAACCTTGACCTGCAACGTGTACTTAAGCGCGCAAGTAAATACTGGGATGGTGGCTATACCCTTTGCGGACTTGTGGGTCATGGCGATGCATTTGTGCTGCGTGACCCAAGTGGTATAAGGCCTGCTTATTATTATCATGATGATGAAGTGGTGGTAGTTGCTAGCGAGCGCCCTGCTATGCTTACTGCTTTTAATATGGCCTTTGAAGATATTCGTGAACTGCAACCTGGTTATGCTCTTATCATTAAAAAAAATGGACGCGTTTCTGAGCAAATATGCCGCGAACCTCTGGAGCGCCAATCCTGTTCGTTTGAGCGTATTTATTTTTCGCGTGGTAGCGATCCTGCCATCTATAACGAACGCAAAGAACTTGGCCGCAGGCTTTGTCCAAGTATTCTGGAATCGATAAATTATGATTTGCGTAATTCTGTTTTCTCTTTTATTCCCAATACAGCCGAAGTTGCCTTTTATGGTATGATAAAAGGTATGGAAGATTATCTTGCAGCTGTAAAGGTGCGCAAAATAAAAGCCCTGCCCGACTTAAACGATACCGAAAAAATCAAAGACATTATCAGCATCAGGCCTCGCATCGAAAAAATTGCTATTAAAGATGTGAAAATGCGGACGTTTATTACAGATGACGCACATCGTGATGATATGGTAGCCCATGTATATGATGTAACTTATGGTGCAGTAGCAAAAGGGGTAGACAATCTGGTAGTGATAGATGATAGCATTGTAAGAGGCACCACATTAAAGAAAAGTATTCTTCGTATATTATCACGGTTACAACCAAAGAAAATTGTTGTTGTAAGCAGTGCCCCGCAAATCCGCTACCCCGATTGCTATGGCATTGATATGGCCAAGCTGGGCGATTTTATTGCCTTCAATGCTGCTATTAGTTTACTTGAAGAAAATAATCTGGAACACATTATGGATGAAGTGTTGCAATTGTGCATGCAACAAATGACTAAACCGAAAGAGGAAATGGTAAATTATGTGAAGATAATTTACGAACCATTTACCGAAGCACAACTAAGTCGTAAAATAGCGCAATTGCTTACACCCAAAGAGGTTAACTGCGAGGTAGAAATTATTTATCAAAGTGTTGACGACCTCCATCAATCTATTCCTAACAACACGGGCGACTGGTATTTTACCGGCAACTATCCTACTCCGGGTGGGAATAAAGTGGTGTGCAAAGCCTTTATCAACTACATGCAGGGAACCAACGAGAGAGCTTATTGATTTTTTTTAAAAAAATTGTCAGGCGTTTTTTCTCTTTGCACCTACGGCATATCTATTTGCGCGATACCTATGCAATACCTAAATCATGGGCATTACACAATCTTAATTCCAACTATAAGCACATCATCAACCTGCTCATGGTTACCCTTCCAATCTTTAAATTTATGATGTAAATAGGATTGTTGTTCCATTACCGGTAACACAGATATTTCAACAAGAATTTCTTTAAGTTTTCGCGTCATTAATTTCTTGCCGCGTTCGCCACCAAACTGATCAGCATAGCCATCACTAAACAGGTAAATCATATCACCTGTATGAAGATCACATTCGTGCAGTGTAAATGTTTTATGCCCGGCTACATGCATACCACCAATGGGTACTTTGTTGGCTGGTAAAACCATTAGTTCGCCATTGCGAACTAGTAATAATGGGCGGTTGGCACCGGCAAATTCCATTTTCAAATTTTGCATGTCGAATGTACATAGGGCCACATCCATACCTTCGTGACTTTCGGTTTCGCGCTGCTTAAGTGCATTCACTACTCCTTCATTCATCAGATTCAATATTTGCGCAGGGTTGGATATTCTTTTTTCACTCACTATTTGATTGAATAGCGAACTGCCAATCATACTCATAAATGCTCCTGCCACACCGTGACCGGTGCAATCAGCCATTGCTATAATAATTTTATTTTCACAAATTGCGAATTCATAAAAATCGCCACTCACAATATCCTTAGGTAAATAAAAAATAAATGATTGCGGCAGACTCTGTTGTATGGTTTTCAAATCGGGAAGTATGGCAGATTGTATATGCTTTGCATATACCAGACTTTCAGTGATTTCACGATTTTTATTTTCGATAACATTTTTTTGCAATATTACTTCTTGTGTTCGCTGTTCTACCATAACCTCCAAATTGGCTTTCTGGTTTTCCAGAATATGTTTTTTCTCTTGCTCCTGAGCAAGAGCGCGGGCCGATAAATCGGTAATTTCATTGAGCTGCCTTTTTAATTGCCGGCTAATTAAGGCAAAGTCGCGTGCCAGGTATAGGGTCATAGCAAATGGCAAACCCAGTAGGATGCAAACCGGAATAATGCGGCCTGCGGTAAGATGTACGGGTATGCCAAAAATTGTTATTACATCCGGCAAAAACGAAATGATTATACCTGCAAGCGGAGCCAGCAAAATAGTAAAAGCAAAAATAAATGCTCCTTCTTTTCGCTTTCGAATGGCGTTAATAATTACTCTGAAAATTTCTATATAAGCAATAAGCGCTCCGATGGTATATGCCAGAAATAGAAACTGGTAGTAAAAAAAAATAGAAATCATACCCCCAACAAATATGATTGCCACTACATAGAGCACTTTCAAAAACCGGCCATAAAAAATAGTATGCAATAGAGCAACCTGCGGCACAACAAGCAGTGGCATCATTAAAGCAACTATATACAAGAAGGTATGTATGGTATCAAGATCATCATGATTCATGCAATAGTATATATAGTAGGTAAACAAGAAAACACTAAAACAATATATACTGTAATATAGATTAGCAATTTTCTCCCGATAAAAAACATACATTATCAGATGGATAAATGCGAGTGTTGCAAATAAGGTGAAGATAAAAAGTGCAATTTCCTGAGCTGAAAAATCAGCGAGGTCGCTTACGGCCTCACTTGCCTCTTCGGTTACAAATCGCATATTCATTCCAAGGTTAATACCCAACTTGTTTAATCGCTTTGCATTAAATGATGAATAACGTACCGCTAAAAGGTGTTCTTTTTTGCCATTAAAACTCAGGATGATTGGCTTGGCATTAAAACTTGCAACTGCTTTTTCTTCTTTTTTGTTGCGACCAACTTTTCCATTGGTAAGTATTTTTTTTCCGTCAAAAAAAAACTCTCCGGCAGTACCAAACTGATAAACGGTAAGCGCAATAGGACGCCATGCAACGGCACTATCCACAATAATATGAATTCGTATCCAGCAAATACTATCCCTTCGCAGGAAGCGATGTTGCTTTTTGGTTAATTCATCCCAGCCAGTATCGTCATAGTTAATATTTGCAAATTGATAATTGTCTTCGACTTTAATTTTCCATATCCCTGAAAAATCAATAAGGTCAGGCTCATCTTCCTCTTCTTTTTCACCTTCTTCACTTTCATCGTCACCATTCTCCGCTTTTGAATCATGCTTCGCTTTCTTAATTTTGGTTGGATTACTATGATTTGTATCACCTAAAGACGAAGAGTCTGTCTCGCTGTTGCTGTATTTCACATTGAAAGAGGAGGTGCTATCACTTATATCAGATTGGCCTAATGTCATCCAATGCGCAGTACAGCCTAATATGAGGCACACTATAAACCACAGTACGATTTGCCTTTTCACCGAAGGAATCTTTAATATTATTTTACTCTGCAATTATAGTTTTATTCCTTTTAACAAACATGTATTTAAAAATCATTTTTACTTTTGCCGCAATGCTATAAGGCACCACTTAATTTTGGATATATATTCATTATACAAAACGATGGAGAAGGAAGATGTAATTCTTTCTTTTAAAGGTCAGATAACACAAGACCTGCTGACAAGTGTATACCAGATTATGGAGTCGCGTCTTGATAGTAAGCAGGAAGAAACTAGACGAAAGAAAAAATTCTATCATATCCTGATTGAGTGTTTACAGAATGTTTACCATCATATGGAAAAACTACAAGGCGAACAATCGCCCGAAATGCAGAGCGATTTTGGCAATGCAATTTTTATGGTAGGTCAAAATGAAGACCTTGCCTATTCCATTTGTACAGGTAATTACATATTAAATACAAATGTGGCGGGATTAGAAGAACGCTTACGCGAAATCAGTTTAATGACCCCTGACGCGCTGCGCGCTCATTATTTGGAAAAATTAAATTCAACTGATTTGTCGGACAAAGGCGGTGCCGGCTTAGGGATGATTGATATTGCCCGCAAGTCTGGTCATCCTTTAACTTACAGCTTTCATCCGGTTAATGCTACCTTTTCATTCTTTTGTCTCGAAGTGCTAATTAAATAACAGAATAATTGATGGACAACCTACATATAACTCCTACTATTAAAACTCCAGCTATAAGCTTTAATGCAGCCGGTACGTTTTCACTTTCGGGAAAATCTATTCCTGAAAATTCGATTGAGTTTTATAAAAGTGTGTACGAGTGGCTCGACCAATATGCGCAAATGCCTGCTGCCGAAACTATCATAACCATTCAACTGGAATATTTTAACACTTCGTCTTCAAAATGCCTTCTCGATATATTTAGAAAACTAGAGGCTATATATAACAGTGGCAAAAGCAAAGTGCAAATCAAATGGATGTATGAAGAAGAAGATGAGGACATGATGGAGGCCGGAGATGATTACCGTACATTAATAAAGTTACCTTTTGATATTCAAAAAATTTAGAGCCTTTTCAAGATTTATTTTTTTATCTATTAAAAGCGAATATTTTGATTAGCAAGGCATGTTTTTCAAGTCATAGCAACGCACTAAGGGCTTAAAACTTAACTAAGACAGTCAGTATATTCGCATAAAGAAAACAACTAAGTAAATCTTAAAAAGACTCTTATATTATATTTTGATCTAACTGTTTGTATTTGTAGGTAAACAGTTTTATCATTGGGTATTGCTTTATACGAAATTGGAGTTAGCTCATAGCCATTCAATAATTATTGAAAATTTACATAATGAAACCTATATTTAAAAACAGAATGAAAAAGTCAATTAAAATAACAATGCTCTTGTTAGTGTTTTTCGTTTGCCATAATTCGAATGCGCAAGAAGATTACAGCAAGGTGCGTATTAACCTTCAAACAACAAGTATAAGGAAGCTTGCTTCACTTGGTATAGAAACAGATCACGGATTGCAAAAAGTAAATTACTTTTTGGAAACATGGGTAAGTACCTCAGAACGAAAAATTTTAGATGATAACACCATTGAATATCTTACATTAATTGACAACGCACGTAATTTTTATAAATCGCAAAATCAGCAAGTTAGAAATAGCTATAGGCAAGATTGTTTTCCTATTAATTATGTATCGCCTGTGCATTACAACGAAGGCAGCATGGCCGGATTTTTAACCTATGCCGAAATGATTAATGAGTTAGACAGTATGTTTATCCTGTATCCTAACTTGATAACAAATAAAGCCTCTATAGGTCCAAACGCTACCATACTGGGCGATTCTATTTGGCACTTGAAAATAAGCGACAACCCCGGCATTGCCGAAGGCGAAAATCAAATACTCTATACCGGAGTGCATCATGCACGCGAGCCTATGGGCATGCAAAATCTAATTTTTTATATGTGGTATTTACTTGAGAATTATGCCACCGATAGTCTTGTAAAATATATGGTTGACCATACCGAATTATATTTTGTTCCCTGCATTAATCCGGATGGCTATAAGTATAATGAGTTTACCGACCCGGCAGGTGGAGGCTTGTGGCGCAAAAACAGACGCGATAATATGGATGGTAATTTTGGTGTTGACCTTAATCGTAATTATGGATACAATTGGGGGTTTGATGATAATGGATCCTCACCGTTCACCTCCTCGCTCACATACCGCGGTGCAACTCCCTTTTCGGAGCCCGAAACACAATTGATCAGAGACTTTTGCAATACACATAACTTCAGAATCGCCCTCAACTACCACTCTTATGGCAATCTTTTAATATACCCATGGGGTTATATAGACAACCTCTACACACCCGACTCGGGCATGTTTGTAGATATGGCAACCAACATCACCTTGCATAATAATTACAAAGCAGGTACTGCCAATCAAACAGTAAATTATATTGTAAACGGGAGCAGCGATGACTGGATGTATGGAGAGCAAAACACGAAGAATAAAATATTTGCCTATACACCCGAAACAGGTTACGATTTCTGGCCTTCGCAAAGCGATATTGACTGGATAGTAAAAACAAACATGTATGCTAACGTGCAAGCTGGCTTGCATGTTGGAAAGTATGCAGCAGTCGAAGACATTACGCTTACGGATGTGTATGTAACAAATCCGTATCTGGTATATAAGCTGAGCATGAAAGGGCTAGACAGTACCGGAACATATACCGTTACAGTTAACGCGCTACAAAATGTATCAAGCACAGCGCCTGCCAAAGTATACAGTAACTTAAAAGCGGGCGATGTAATTATTGATTCTATAGCATACGTTTTACAAGCTAATATTTCGATTGGTGATGAAGCGGAGCTGGAACTTGCTGTTACAAACGGGAATTATACTTGGCGCGACACGCTAACCAAAGTATACAATTATCCCTCATTAGTATTTAGTGACAATGCCTCAACTATGACTAAATGGATCAGTGCCTCCTGGAACACAACTACACAGCACTATGTAAGTGCACCGGCATCCATTACCGATTCGCCTTTTGGCAACTATAACGATGGCGCCAACAGCAGTATTATTCTTGCTAACGCTTTACAGATTGCAACTACCGGAATTCCCGAACTCACATTTTATGCCCGATGGATGATAGAACCTATCTTTGATTATGCTCAACTGCAGATTTCTGATAATAATGGCGTTACTTGGTATCCGCTTTGCGGTCGCTTTACCGATGAGGGCAGTGATTTTCAAGATCCTTACAATCCGGTTTATGACGGCTTACAACCTGAATGGGTGCAGGAACGCATTGACCTTAGTGCTTACAAAGGAAAATCTGTAAAAATCAGGTTTGTATTAGTTAGCGATTTCGGAAATACCTTTGATGGTTTTTATTTTGACGATGTTGCAATTACCGGTGGTGTTTTTACATCTACTAATGAATTAAATGAGAGCATGGTCATTCATGCTTTTCCTAATCCGGTTAATAATCAATTGCAGATATTCACTTCGTTTCCTTCAGGTGATGAGGTGATAATTTCGGCATTTGATGTTGAGGGCAAAAAGGTGCACAGCCAAACTGTTAGTGTTAAAGCAGAGAATTTTACTTTGAATACAAGCAATTGGGCCAATGGTGTTTACACCTTGCAAATCACATCTTCAAGAGGCCAAAATTTTTTCCGAAAAATTGTTAAGCTGCGCAATTAAAAGAAACGATTGCCTGATTTTAATCCTGGCATTGGTTTGCAACTGACCGAAGCAGCCTTTTTTTAGAACTCGCTCAATTGCAAGAAGAAGTAATTGCTTTGTTGCAAGATGGGTTTGTCAAATTGAAGATTTTTTCCGGCAAATAGATTTCCCATTAGCGGAGCTCTTAATCCGATAGTTTAACATAGCTTGATTGGTGAGCAATAGCTATTAGCATATTTGTGGCTTTTGAACTAAACATGTGTGGTCATGAAACACGATATTTAAAATGCCCACCAAGGTCGATTTGAAAAACCTTAAAAGGCAATTCCTCAAGGTGTTTTGGTGTGAGGCTCACCGCTATATTTTCTTCCCCAAATTATAGTATCGCGTAAAATTAGTTTGGATGAAAGGACAAACGTATATACGCACTGTTACTAGTAAACGTGCTGCCCACCATTGATGCTATAATTAGCACCGGTGATAAAGTCCGTTTTTTCGCCCGCCAGAAAAGATACCAGATAAGCCACCTCGTGTGTGCCTCCTAATCGGCCCATCGGTATTTGTGCAACTATTTGTTCGCGAACTTTTTCAGGAACGGCCATCACCATATCTGTGCCTATATAGCCTGGCGAAATGGTATTTACCGTTACGCCATACTTAGCTACTTCCATTGCCAGTGTTTTAGTAAAACCATGCATGCCTGCTTTAGCAGCGCTATAGTTGGCCTGCCCAAACTGCCCTCGCTGTCCGTTTACAGAACTAATATTAATAATGCGCCCAAATTTTCGCTCCATCATTCCATTAATCACATGACGGGTGCAATTGAACACGCTGTCAAGATTGGTGCTTATTACTGCATTCCAATCATCTTTCGACATTTTGCTAAACCGTCCATCACGTGTAATACCTGCATTATTAACAAGCGTATCAACCGGGCCTACTTCATCTTCTATTTTACTAATCATAGCGCCAACCGAATCGAAGTCCGTTACGTCAGCCTCATAGATATCTACCCTGTATCCTTCGCTTAACATTTGCTTTTGCCATGCATCTGCTTTTTCTTTATTTCTGTAATTGGCTAATACATGAAATCCCGAATTACATAATTCTTTGCACATAGCTGTGCCCAGTCCGCCTGTGGCTCCTGTTACCAGTACTACTCGTTTATTTGCCTTATCCATAAATTAAATTTTAGATTTAAAGATGATATTAGTTTGAATTTACTTTTGATTTTTTCTTCTTATAATTTGATCTCACCTTCAGCAATAAAACAAGCGAGTACATTTAATAAGAGTTTCAAATGTACGAAAACAAGATTATCTGAATCATAATGTAAATTATTTTTTTATATGATAAATAGCATAGGTTTATTGTAACCTAAAATTTTACACTATCGGCTTGCATCAAAAAACATCATGGTTATTTAAACGATTCAATCGGTTAAGGCATTCGTCATTTTATTTTGTTGTCGCCATATTGTGGTGCAAAATATTTTAGATTTATGCTTGTCATCTTGAGAGACATTAACACCTTTGTCGAAAAATACAAAGGGTAGCTACACCCTAAAAAGTAATAACGTGCAGGCCGAACAATTATTTGTAACAGGATATAGCCGAAGTGGCACCACCATGATGGGGCGCATACTCGGGCGCAATTCAGCGGTTTTCACATTTCATGAGATTCATTTTTTTGAGCAACTCTATTTTCCGGGCAAGGAGGTTGTGGATTTTAAAATGGATGATGCGGTTGCTTTGCTTTGTAAACTATTAAGCATAGAGCGTCAGGGATATTTGCAGGAGCGCAATCCAACCTTGTTTATTGACGAAGCATCTGCAGCCCTTTCTGCAGCCCAAATCAACCTGCATCCTGTTGATGTCTTTCGTTTTTTTTTATCGTATGAGAGTAAAAAAAATGGCAAGCAAATTAGTTGTGACCAAACGCCCCGCAATGCCTTGTTCATGGAAGAAATTCTAAACCTATATCCTAGAGCCTATATTGTTGCTATGATACGCGACCCGCGCGATGTGCTGCTTTCGCAAAAGGGTAAGTGGAAGCGAAGATTTCTCGGGGCAAAAACAATTCCCTTAAAGGAAAGTATAAGGTCATGGATTAATTACCATCCTGTCACCATTACCAAGTTGTGGTGCGCCAGCACTCGCTCCATATTAAAGTTTAAAAATCATGAGCGGGTAATAATTATAAAGTTCGAAGACTTGCTTGCACAACCTGAGCAAACGGTGCAGGCAATATGTAAATTTGCAGGGATTGACTTTGCTAGCGATATGCTCAATGTTCCAAAAGTGGGAAGTAGCTTGGGAAATGACAAACCCGATGCGAAGGGCATAAATAGCGACAACCGTGGAAACTATTTGCAAGGACTTTCAAAAAGCGAAATTGTCATCTGTGAGCGTAGTTCAACATCCTTGCGTCAACTATTAAATTATCCCGATTCCAAAATCAGCGCCAATCCTGTTATAATTGCTTTTCAATACCTCATTATGCCCATTAAACTGGCAGTTGCTTTATTGGTAAACCTGGGGCGCACAAAAAACCTGTTGGCTACTATAAAACGCAGACTATCCTGAGTGCTTGGTTTTTTTTCAAACATGTACTTTTCTGATTTTTCAAAATTATCATAAAGGCAAACTCAGTTTTTTCTTTCTCATATGCTCAAGTTTTCAGAAGATACCTAGATAAGTATCTCAAGCACAATCTCGCTTTCGAAGTTGTATTACGTTTTGATTGACTCAATAGGTTGCATTTGATAATCGATGTAAGCAAAGCAGATCAATAGCAACTTGATTTAAAGACCAACTTCTATTTCGAAATGCATGTTCTGTTTTCTATAATTGGCACTGTTGTAGTTGCCATTTATTTTTGTTTAAAAAATGGAATCCTTCAACAGCATTAAACAGTCTTGCAACAATAGAGGGCAAATTTTCGGGCAAGCTAAAATACTAATTACTTAAGCAATGAATATTGTTTATAACGGGCGTGCTGCCAAGTGTTTTAAGTGGCGAGGCAAAAAAAGCAGTGTGGATAGCTCTCATTGGCTAAAGATTACGTCAATGCTTAAAAAGTTTGCTATTCTCGGTATTGATAGATCAACTTATTATTACTTTTAAACTATTTTTGGCGAATTTCTGTTCATAAGTCAAAGGTGAAGCATTAAAATTGCTTGGCGAATTATCTACATTTGTAACCTCACATGGCACAGTAATTGCCACATTCTAATCTCTCCATTTTTGAATTTTATTTATTTTTTTCAGTAATAATACTTTTTACTTATGCGTGTAAAAATTTCCTTCGTAAGGGACCTTAACTCATCCAACTCTATCCCCTTACATCATCAAAAGCTACTCTCATCAGCATTACATGAGGTTGTGAGTGCGTTTTCATTAGAGCCATTACCATTTAACTTCTCATCGCTCAAAGGCACATCGCGTATCCAAAATGGGTATATGCGTTTCTTAAGCACCAAAGTTACCATGGTTATAAGTGCTACAAGCACCGAAAATTGTAATCGGATTATCGATGAGATTTTTTCCAGACCTTATATTTCAGTTGGAAAATTAAATCTTATTCCCAAGTTTAAAGAGATAATCGCTGATCCAACCGTTACCAAGCGTATGCGATACATTGGTATTTCACCTATGATATTGGCAGATCCAAAGATTGATCAGAAAAAGGCACAGGAACTTATTGATCCCAATTCGCGCGAGTTTGCCGACACGTTATATAATGTAGTAATGGATCAAATGGAAAAAGCTGGTTATACCGAAGATCAATTGAATCAATACGCTGAATTTGAAGCCCAACCCGATAAGGAGTACGTTGAAAAAATTCAGGATTCAGGAAAGAAATTCGCACGCTTTTATAAGTGCAGCGAAGGGTTTACCATGTTGGGATATTTATTGCCATTTACCTTATACGCACATCCCGATGTGCACGATTTTATATGGAAAACCGGAATTGGCGTATTAACCAACGAAGGTTACGGAATGGTTGATGTTGTAAACAACTAACACCTTATAAATAGTATATGACAGGATGCACCATGTGCATCCTGTTTTTATTTTTGAGCAATGCGATTGCGTACCCTATTTTATGTTTTACTCATTTCTTTTGTTGTAGCAGTAACTGGCTATTTTGCACTTCGCAATTATATACTCGGCTATGCAATTGGAACGGTGCAGGACAAAGTAAGAGCCAAGTATGGATTAAACCTGGCACTTGAAAGTGCAGAGTTTAATGGTCCGTTTCGAGTTGAAGCAAGTAAAATTAGCCTGGTGCCCGTGAGCAGTTTAGATACCCTACTCAAAGCGGAATATATTGGTTGCGACTTAGCTGCATTGCGCTTGTTTTCAGGTAAAGTCAGATTCGATTTTTTTAGTTTAAACAACCCGGAATTTCGTTTTGTAAATACAGCAACTGCATGCAACTATAAAAACTTGATTAAAGCCGATAAGACACCATTACCTAACGATGATATACGGCCAACAAGTTGGAGAGGCAGTATTGATGCTTTAATCGAAGGAATGTTCATCATGCTTCAAACCGGATTTGAAATCATTAATATAAAAGCATCGGTTACAACAGATAAGGGAACTACTTTTTTTAAATCGCCATCGGTGAAATACGACCTGCGTAATTTCTATACGAGCATAAGTATTTTGGATAAAACTATTTCTGATACACTTATAATTAAAGCATCCGTTTTAGAGAAAAACAAAACGTATGATTTCGAAATTTTACATCCGGGCGAAAATCGTTACCTTCCTTTATTCGCGTCCGACAGCCTATTAAAATTAAATTTTTCACATGCAAAGGGGTCTATAAAATTAAGTGAGACCGGTAATAAACGAGTTATCTCGCACCATGTAATTTTAGCTGGTCTTGCTTTTAACCATTGGCGACTAAGTGATAAGGATATTTTGATTAAAGATGCAGCTCTAGAGGGCAATCTGCTCATTGGCGAACATTCTGTTGAATTGGATAGCAATACGCATATTCAATGCAACCATATATATAGCACCTTGTATTCTAGTTACCGGATTAATCCTGACACGCAAATGGTTATTAAATTGAACCTACCTTCAATGCAAGCCCAGGATTTTTTTGATGGGCTTCCTGAAAATATGTTTCAATCGCTGCAAGGAATAAAGGCAAAAGGATTCCTATCCTATCGGCTGAATTTTTTAGTTGACCTTACCCAACCCGACAGTCTTATTTTTGATAGCGAGCTTAAGGGAGAAAATTTCCGAATTGAAAAGTTTGGAAAAGCAAACCTTTCTAAATTGAATGAAGGCTTTTTGTTTGATGCAGGTGAAGGTACCGGTATCATGCGCTCCATTCTGGTTAGTGAAGAGAACCCTGATTTTGTGCCATTTCAAAATATTAGTATGCATTTGATAAATGCTGTAATGACCAGTGAAGATGGATCGTTTATGTTTCATCAGGGATTTAACGAAGAAGCATTTCGTGCAGCTATTGCCGAAAACATAAAGCAAAAAAAATTTGTTCGCGGAGGAAGCACCATTTCTATGCAATTGGTAAAAAATTGTTTTCTCTATCGCAACAAAACAATTTCGCGCAAAGTAGAAGAGGCCTTGTTAGTTTGGTTATTAGAGCGAAATCGTATAGTTAGTAAGGAACGCATGATGGAAGTATATCTTAATGTAATTGAATGGGGACCTAATGTGTATGGAATAAAAGAAGCAGCCGATTTTTATTTTCAACAAAGTCCTTCGCAACTTACACTTGACCAAAGTATATTCCTTGCCAGTTTGGTTCCACATCCAAGAACCTTTCGCCATAGTGTAGATAGTGCAGGAATAAGCAAACCCTATTTACAAAGTTATTATAACCTTATGTTGAATAAGATGCTGGCTCGCGGTCATATAACTGAACAAGACACAACCGTATCGCTAAAGCAAGCAGCAATAAACGGTAGGGCGCTTCAACTAATTTTACCAAAAGATTCTATGGTCATTGATTCGGCTTCAACCGAATTTGATTTCTAAGAGTTAAAGCAATTCGAGTAAGATGTCAAATGATTTTAATTGCTGTCCGTGCAAAGCATGCAGTTGATAATACTTGGTAAGCAGGTGCAATGCATTTTTAGTTTCGGCAAGTGTAATGTTTAAGCGCGGCAATAGACGCTCGTCTATTGCAAATACTCTCGAAAATAAAGCCGCATCAGTCCCGCTAAGGTATTGGCCATGCACAGGCAAATGGCCCGAATAGTAACCTTCGAGCAAATCAAAATAGGGGTTATGCTGCTGGTCATAATTTCCATGAGGCGAAAATCCCAGATACAAAGTCAGCTTGGCTAATAGGTTAAGTTGAAACAATGATACATTCTCATGGGTGTTTTCTAACAATATTATTTGGTCGTGAAGAAAATCGAACATTGCCTGATCGGTATCTTCATGCTTCATGCTTTTGAGAATTACTTCTGATAAAAATAATGATTGCAAATTTTTTTGCGGACTTAATAATATGGATGGCAATGACGGGCTGGCGCTAATTTCTTTAAGTAAGTGCATGCCTGTGGATGCTTTCATATAAGACGTAAGTGAGATGCATGATAACGGAAAAAGCAAATTAGCCGCATGCGTCTTTGACTTACGCACACCCTTGTAAATATAGGTGTGCAGACCATAATCGCGCGTAAGAATATTTAGTATTAACGATGTTTCGCCATATTTAAGCGAGTGCAATACAATGCCCTGTGTGGTGGTAAGCATTGTTTTTAGAAATAATTATTTGCTGAAAAATTTATATTTCATGATACAATAAATAGCCCTGAAACCATCTTTCCAGCTAATCTTTTTTCCTTCGGCATAGGTGCGTCCATAGTAACTAATGCCCACTTCGTAAATGCGAACATCTTTTACTCGCGCCACTTTAGCAGTAACTTCAGGTTCAAAGCCAAAGCGGTTTTCTTTGAGTTCAAGCCCTTGTATAATATCGCGCCTAAACATTTTATAACAAGTTTCCATGTCGGTAAGGTTAAGGTTGGTGGCCATGTTACTCAAAAAAGTAAGGAATTTATTTCCTATCGAATGCCAGAAGAATAAAATGCGATGAGGCTTACCTCCCATAAATCGTGAACCATAAACTACATCGGCAAAACCATCCAGTATGGGCCTCACCAAAATGTTATATTCATTTGGATCATATTCAAGATCGGCATCTTGTATAATTACATAATCACCTGTGGCCATTTTTATACCAGTATGCAAAGCGGCTCCTTTACCTTTGTTTACAGGGTGGCTGTATATTTGATATTCAATTGCCGGATTGTTTTTAAAGTAGTTTTCGATAGCACCAATGGTATTATCTCGCGAGCAATCGTTAACTATAATCAGTTCCTTTTGAATGTCGTTAACCATCTTCATGTTTATTACCTTGTCGAGAATAAGGTGAACGGTTTTCTCTTCATTATAGCAAGGTATTACTATTGATAGTTTGTTAAAGGTAACGGCCATAATCTTATTTTCTAAGTTGATTAAATGGCAAAGGTGCTATTAATCAATAATCAAATATCAATTTATTCATTAAAAAATTAACAGGCTAATACACAAAAAATCAAAGAGGGTTAACGGTTAAAATTCGCCATAATTACCACCCCAGATAAAATCGTCAAGCTCGCGTCTTTCTTTTTTAGTGGGGCGACCTTCACCGGGCATTCGCCATTGTTCAGCTGCCTTGCGCAAAGCCAGGTGGTTGAGTATGTCCGCTTCGGGTGTGGTTTCCTTGCAATAGTTTATAGCTAATTTTGCGCCTACACGGGTGCTCAGCAATTCCATTACTTCAAAGGTGCGTGTCAAAGTGCCGTCACTCAAACTTATCGCATCACTTATTCGCACATGACGCGAAGGCTTAATAACTTCTCCATTGAGTTTAATTTTCCCCTTATCGCAAGCTTGAGATGCCATACTGCGGGTTTTGAATATCCGCACGGCCCAAAGCCATTTGTCTATTCGTATGTTTTGGAGAGCATTCATGAAAGTTTCAGGAGGCTAAATTTTTAATACATTTAAGAATAAATGACATTATCTTTTTAGCCAAGCTTTAGGGTCTAGTTTGGTATATCCTTTCCATATCTGGAAATTTATCTCAGCTACATTGGTAGCTGCATCTGTATGCACAGTACCAAGTTTTTGTTTGGTAGTTACTTTATCACCTTTACGCACAACAACCCCCTCAAGGTTAGAGTATACGGTCAAGTATTCACCATGCCTAACAATAACTGCAGTATAGCTTCCCGGTAAATTTATTACTCCGGTAACTTCGCCATTAAAAATAGCACGGGCCTGGCTACTCCTAGGCGATTGTATATCTACACCATCATTTTTTACCGTGATATTCTTTAATACTGGATGTTGGTGCTCACCAAACTCCGAAACGATTTCTCCACTTTCAACAGGCCATGGCAATGAACCACGATTTCCTGAAAAATTACTCGTTAGCTTTTGTTCTTCCGGTGTCTGATTAAAGGCGTTTTTGCTATTGATATCATCTTTCTTTTTGCCACTTGCCTCTGCGCGTTTTCTTGCGGCTTCTATTTCTTTGCGAATATTTTCAGCTATCGCACTCTCAAGCTTACGTTTAGCCTCCTGCTTGGTGGCAAGCTGTTTTTTTAAGGTTTCCTCCTGCTTATTCAGGTTGGTCATATAAGATTCCTGAACCTTCTTTTCACTCGTCAGACTTTTCTTTTCTTGTTCCTCACTCGATTTCAGCGTACTTTTTTCATTTCGCTGTGCAAGCAACATTTCTTTTTTTTCATTTAAGACTACTTGGGTAGAGTCAATTTTAAAAGCTTGCAACCTGCGGGCATCCGTGTACTGTTGCACGTATTTTATTCGTTTAACAGCCTGATAAAAATCTGCCGAGGCAAAAATGTACATCATGTTGTTATACTGCGAACGCTTACGCTGACTCTTGCTAAGCATAGTTGCATATTGGTTTTTTAGCAGAGTCATTTGTGCCTCCAAGGTTTCTATCTCTTCTGATGTTTGATCAATCTCAGACCCCAAATTGCTTATTTGGCTATTAATATTGCGTATCAGTGATTCGCGGGTACGTATTTGTTTGTTAAGTTGGTTTAGCTGCGTTTTTGTAGATTTTTGATTTTTCTCATTCAGTTTTAGTTGTCTGTTTGTTTCTTCTATTTCTTTTAACAGTTGCTCTTTTTTGCTTTCCAACTCCTGCCTGGCTTTGCTTGATGGCTGTGCAAAGGCTGGTTGCATGAAAGCATGCAACAGAATGAGCATGGGTATGCTTAGTAATAATAATCTTTTGTGCTGGTATATCATTTTTGCATTTGGCTATAGCTTTCCGGAATAGAAAACGGAATTTCTATCGGCAAATTTACAGCTACTTTGTGAAACGATATTTGAAGAGAAATATTTTTTTCAGCATGCACTTGTGTATAGTGCTCAGTGGCAAAAAGGCCCGCATCGGTTTGTTGAAAGTTCTTATAATCGGTTTGTAAGGTCTTCTTAAGCTTATCATCTTCAATACGCAATTGTAAAATTTTATAAATCAATGGTTCCACATAAAAGTCTTGTACAATCGGTTTATTGGGGTCTTTATCTTCCAGGGACCTGCGTAGTTTGCGTTTGTTTAATGTACTAACAATGTAGTATTTGTCTTCCAGATATACGGAGTTAAATTTATTCTCATTGCGGTATTCAAAAAAATTGCCTGTTAACATATTCTGCATGGTATTAAAATCCACTCGCAGGCGGAGCAAGTCGTTTAGCATAGCATAATCCGCTTTGCTATACAGTTTATTTAACCGGTCAATTAAAAACAAACTATCGCGGGTTATCAAGACCCGTGCAACTTCAATTCCCAAAATGGCGTTGATACTAATCCAAATGGCACTGTCTTGAAGTACTCGTATATTGGCATTAAACTCTTGCTCACCGGAGTCAGACACAAATTTTACATCTGCCTTTAAGCTATAAGATTGCGCATTAAAGCCATAAAAACGAATCGAATCAATTAATTGATTGGCCTCTACTCCTTTAAATGAAATAGTGTCGAATGCAATAGGCTTGGTAATGGTGGTAATAGTTTTTTTTCGCGAAGCACAACCTGTACCTGCAAATAAAATAACGATAACCATATACGTCAGTAGCTTTGGCATAAAAAATAAACTGCTACCGGTTATTGTTCAAATAATTTTTTCTCGTACACCTTTTGCTTAATAAGTTCGCTGGCATCACCGGCTTTTTCTGCCTTTTGCCAATATTCGAGCGCACGCACAGTATCGTTAAGTTTAAATAGCACATCGCCATAATGCTCCAATATAGCCCCACTGCTGTCACCACCGTGCTTAAGCGCAACTTCAAGTATGCCCTTTGCTCCGGTATAGTCACCTTTCATATACAATACCCAGCCATAGGTATCAAGGTAGGTAGCATTGTTAGGCGAAAGCGTTGTAACTTTCTTTGCCATTTCTTCGGCTTTATCAAGTCGATCTTTACGTAGTGATAGATAATAGGCCCAGTTATTTAAAACCGTTTCATTTTGAGAATCTGCTTTTAATGCCTTTTCATAATATTTGTCGCTATCTTCAAACTTTTTCAGGTTGTTATAATTATCACCAAGATTGGAGTAGAAGTCAATTAACAAAGGATCGCCAGCAAAGAGCAACTTGCTGCCTGCCGTAAGCGATTTTACAGCATTATCATATTCTTTGAGTTGCGAATGCGCTATACCATTGTACAGAAAAACTACTGGTTGCGAAGGAAAAAGTTCTTTTGCCTGATTGCTGTTAAGTTTGAGTGCTTCCCAATCGCTAAGTTGAAGATCGCAACTCAGCAGTTGTTGCCACATGCCAAAATTCTGATTATCACTGTTGGTGCAGAAAAGAAAATGTTCGCGTGCTTCGCCATACTTTTTGTCTTGCATAAGCAATTCTCCGTAAAAGGCATGTGCACTGCTTTCATTGGGATTGGTTTCTACAAATAGTTTCGATAGTTCGGTTGCTTGCTCCTTCATTTCAGCGCTAGCTTGAATAGTGGGCAAATACGATAGTAGGATTTTTGTTTTCGTTTCGGCAGGTAACGAAGTGCTCTTAAAAGCCTCCTTCAATTGTTCGTACGATTTTGTTTTATCTCCTTTCGATCGATAATACTCGGCAAGCGAAAGCGCCACGCGCGGGTCTTTGGCATCAATGGCTTGCATGCGTTGTATAACTTCGTATGCCTTATCAGTAACTCCGTTTACCTGGTATAGCTCTACAAGAAGTCCATAGTGGTCAAGTGTTGGATATTGTTTTATCAACTTTTCTAATTCTTCGGCAGCTTTGTCAAGTTTTCCCATCTTAAGATAAATGCGTTGCTTTTCGCGAGTAAGCTCAGGGTCAATGCCAAACAGCTTTTCTATTTTATCCAGAATCTTTAATGCCTCTTCATCCTTTCCTGCATTGAGGTAAGTGCTTACCTGCATGTACGTGTAATTGAGTTGCTCAGGAAATCTTTTTATTAATGCCTCATATATTTCGGCTGCATCTTCATTACGATTATTTATTTGTAATTGTTCAGCATACTCCATCGCGTACCACTCATTGGCATTATTTAGTTTGTACGCTGTCTCGGCCATCTCAAGGGCTTTGGCATTTTCATTTTTCGTCCGTAACAGTTTTGATATTTCAAAATAGCTTGCAGCATTTTCTTTATCTATTGAAATGCATTGTTGAAATAAGGTGATTGCTTTTTCTATACTACCGGTAGTTTTTTCACGGTGCGCATCAACAAAGGTGCGGTCAAGGGTCATTCGTGCATCTTCACTTAGTTTGTCTTTTTTCTTTTTCTGTGAATAGGTTGTTGTACAAATTGAAAGTAACAGGATAAGTAAAAATGTCCCGCAAACATTAAAAGAACATCTTCCCGACCACAATAAAAATTTATTATTCATTGATTAATTTTAACTCGGCTAAAGTAACTAATTGACCCTTGGTTATAAAATTAAAATTTGGTTAGGAGGGATTTATAATATTGGGATCTTACCTCGGAGAATTATAAAATATCAAATAACAGTCACATTTAGCACAATTCTAGTAGCTCAATATGCTAGCACATTTCAATACTTGCACAAAATTAAAAACAACCTAAAAGACAGGTAGGAGAGTTGAAGGTGTTTTAAAATAGCAACATCAAATATTGCGTTATTTAATAAACAAAGCCGCCCCGAAATCATAACCAAATGCCTCATTTTGGCTTTTTGAGCCGATTCTCATTCAAAACTTGGATTATAAATAATATAATTTACCTTTGCGCCCCTTATTTTTGGATAAGTAATTAAACTAATAATAAAATTTAAAGATCATGCCTTCAGGAAAGAAACGCAAAAGACATAAAATGGCAACGCACAAGCGTAAGAAAAGACTTAGAAAAAATCGCCACAAAAAGAAATAACCTACGTGTAATTTGCTTTACCAACGCCTTTTAAGGTGTTGGTAAAGCACGCTTTTCTTAGAATGCCTTTTTAGAAATGTAACATTCGTATTAGTGAAGCAATATGTTTTTCGGGATTAACCAGGCCCGTTTAGTTACATTATAAATGATTGGATTTTTACTTTGGAACACGAATTAATTATTGATGCCAATGGCAGTGAAGTTACAATTGCCCTGCTCGAAGACAAGAAACTGGCAGAACTTACAACCGAAAAAAAGGGACAGGTATACGCTGTAGGCGATGTTTATCTTGGCCGTGTAAAGAAAACACTTCCTGGTCTTAATGCTGCTTTTATTGATATTGGATATGAGAAGGAAGGCTTTTTGCATTATACCGACCTTGGTCCACAACTTAACTCTCAAGTAAAGTATATTAAGGGGGCAGCAGCTAACAAAACACCTAGTGGCGATTTATCTAATTTTGAGTGCGAGCCCGAAATAAACAAGGCCGGCAAAATTAATGAAGTATTACAACAGAATAATTGGTTATTGGTTCAGATAGCCAAAGAACCTATTTCAACCAAAGGGCATCGACTGACTTCTGAAATATCCTTACCCGGCAGGTTTGTAGTTATTACACCGTTTATTGATCTTATTTCGGTAAGCAGCAAAATTAAAGGTGCCGAAGAACGGAACCGACTCCGTAAAATGGGGGCAGCATTAAAGCCTGAAAACTTTGGCCTCATTATACGCACTGCTGCCGAAGGAAAGCAGGTAGCCGACATTGACCAGGATATTAAAGATATAATGGTGCGCTGGAAGGCATGCTACGAATTATTGCGCACTGTAAATCCTCCTGTTAGAGTGTTGGGTGAAATGGATCGTACTTCTACCATACTCCGCGACTTGCTCAGTGCCAATTTTTCAAGTATTACAGCTAACAACCATTTGCTGTGCGAGGAGATAAAAAGTTACATGCGCACCATTGCGCCCGATCAGCTAGGTATAGTTAGTACCTACAAAGGCAAAGTACCCATTTTTGAACAATATGGGGTTGACAAGCAAATAAAAAGTGTGTTTGGCAAAACAGTGAACATGCCCGGAGGTAGTTATTTAATAATAGAACATACCGAGGCCATGCATGTGATAGATGTAAACAGTGGTGTGCGTAAACGATCGGACGAGGAAACACAAGAAAGCCATGCCTTGCAGGTAAACCTGATGGCAGCTCGCGAAATTGCGCGTCAGCTTCGCTTACGTGATATGGGCGGCATCGTTGTAATTGATTTTATCGATATGAGAAATCCATTGCATCGCAAAGAAGTATTCGAAGCCCTTACATTAGAAATGAAACGCGATAGGGCCAAGCATACCTTGTTACCACTTAGCAAATTTGGTCTGGCACAGATAACGCGTCAACGCGTGCGTCCTGAGATGCAAATTGTAACCGCAGAAAAATGCCCTTCGTGCGAAGGCACTGGCGAAGTGAAAGCAAGTGTTCTTATTATGGATGATATCGAAAATAATTTGCGTTATTTATTTAACGAGCAGAATGAAAAGAAAATAATCTTATCGGTTCATCCATTTATTGCTTCATTTATTACCAAAGGATTTTTTTCAATTCGATACAAATGGATGTGGCGCTTTAAAAGACAAATTATACTGGAGGCAAATAATAAATTACAGTTACTTGAATTTCATTTTTTCAATGTAGCGCGCGAAGAGATAAAAATTTGATAGATTGTTAGCTATATATTTTTGTAAAGTTCTTCAAATTTTTCCTACCGCAATTAAAAAAATCTCGTTACTTTGTATTTACAAAAATTATGACGCGTTCTCTTTGTTCTCACTTTGTCTAAAAAAATTAACTTTAAAAAAGCAAAATATGAAATACACGTATCTAAAATACGGCCTTGTATCGGTAGCTGTATGCGAAGCTGAAAATATTGATAACAGTACATTTGGCGCAATTTTTGCACACACACACATGATTCTTATAAGACAAACAGGCAGTTAACAATTCTTGTTATGTTGTGTTGTTTAGTGTTAAGCAAATTCGCCTTTAGTCAAGGCCCCGTTTTGGGGCTTTCTTTTGACAAGGCAGATTATTCTAGAGGCGATACTGTTACGATAACTAATCAATCATTAAATTGCCCAATAAATACAATATTTAAGCTAAATCTTGGAATTCCATGCGCAGTTGACTCAAATGAGTTTCCCATCTTTGGCGACACTTGTGATATTTCTTTAGTTGGTATGACCAACTATGCTTTTATGTTTAAAATGCCAGGAAGATTTAATATTAAATTAAAAGCAGAAATAAACGGGAGTAATTACATCTATGAAACGTATGTAGTAATTAAAGATTTCGAACCTAAACCAAATATGGCACCCCCATGCGAACTAATACAAAACGGCCAATTTGAAGATTTTTTGTGGTGTCCAGCAACTACAAATAATCAATACCTTGCTCAACAGCCTAATGGACTTTCGATATTAGATAAATGGTATTTGCCAACATCTAGCTCAAGCGATTATAACTTAGAAGCAACCAATTATAGTTGCCCTCTAGATATATGGAATCAATTTGATTTTGGTTTTTATATTGGAGGTTTTGGAATGACAGACTTTTATATTAATCGGCAAGATGATTATCGTGAGTATATTCAAGAAGCATTGGTAAAACCATTAGTTCCAGGAGTTCAATACACCTTGAAATTGGATGGACGTACTTCATTAATGATTAAAAACAGCTCATTAGTTCAGGCACTTTTTTCAATTGGACCATACACAGACCCCAATTCTGCTACATTTCTAGACCCCACTTTACCTAATTTGCAAATGGTAACGAGCGCTATCAATGTACCCAATAATGGCATTCCGGCCACCATAGCATTTAACTTTGTTGCAAATCAACCTTATGATCACATCACACTTGGAACTTTTGAGGATGACGCATTTCTAAATGTTATTCCAGGAGGTGGTGTTAATGGTGGAATGCTTATGTGCGACAATGTAACAATGTTTTCTACCAACAGTATAGATTTTACAGTGGATCACCCTTGTCCAGGCACCCTAGGTAATATATACTTATCATTGCAATGCTTAGATCAAAATATTTATCCACCACCTTATACTTTTATATGGAGTAATGGAGCGGTAACCCAAAATAATCTTAATGTACCGCCTGGAACATATACTGTTACCGTTACAGCATCAAACGCTGCAACCATTTCAGCTAGTTGTATTGTTGTTGCACAAGGAGTCAATCTACCGCAACCTATTATTGCAGGTAGCCATGCATCATGCAACCCCAATCACACTTATCAGGTTAGCAATGTAAATAACAATTATACATATAGTTGGATTGCTGTTGGTGCAGGTCCCACCATATCAGGATTTGGGCCTTTGGCTGTAATAGATTTTGTTTCTCAATTTGGTGGAAGCGGTTCTATAACATTTACCGTTAGCGATAATATATCAAGTTGTACCAAAAGTACTACGTTTATTATTTATGAGTGTTGCTCGGCTGATGTAGATTTTTCTGGACTAAAATCATCGGATATTATTAATAATCCTCCCACAGGAATATACGTTAATCTACAAGCAATACCTCCTACCATTCATACTACTATGCTTGGTTCAACCATTTCAATTAACAACACTTTTATTATTGATCAGTCATGCGAATTTAACAAACTGGATATTTTACTTTGGCCTGATGCAATAATTAACGTAGAAGATGGCAATCAACTCATCATTAATGAATATTCGCATTTACACACATGCAATCGCGATTATATGTGGACAGGAATAAATGTTGAAAACGATGCTTCGTTAAAGGTAACCGGATATTCCACCATAGAAGAAGCGCAAATAGCTGTTTACACAAATGAAGGATATATTGAATTTAGACAGGGTACCACCTTCAATCAAAATAATATTTCATTATTTGCCGAAAATAATTGTGCACTTAATGCAAGTACCATTAGTATAGAAGATACGCGTTTCTTGTCTTATGATTTATTGTCGGGACAAAAGGCAACACTTATACCGCCCTATGCAGGCAGAATACCGGAATGTGGTATCCGTTTTAAAAACATGTGCCTTGTAAAAATTGGAAATGAAAATGAAACAGGCATCAACCCTTATCATATGCGCAATTATTTTGACTATCTCAACTGTGGGGTAGATGCTAACAATAGTTTCTTAACCATGTATAACAACAGTTTCGAAAATATAGTACACCATGAAATACCTTACTACCCGCAAGCCTATGCTATTAACATTACCAATGTTGGGGCTGTAAGCACTGTAAATATTGGTGAAATGAACAATTTACCACAGTTAAAGATTTTTGAAAACGCATATTTCAACTGTGACAATGGAATTAACTTAAATGGAGCCATTGAGGCCAATATTATTAATAATAAGATGGATCGCATACGCCTACAGCCAGGTAGTACTGCCGCCTCAACTGGCACCGCAATAAATTTGTTTGATGCTAATTATTCCACTTATAATATACATCATAACAACATCAGCAATTTTGGTACTGGCATATGGGGAAGCCTTATTTCATTAAGCACAATTGATATTAACAACAATTCATTAAACACAGGTCTTAATACAACTACACAAGCCTTTGCCGGAATACGCATGGCCAATCCCGCCAATGCAATTACCATTTTTACACCTACGCAAAACATTTACAATAATACCATTAAACGTGTAAGACGAGGCATTGTAGCTACCAACTGGGAACAACTAACTATAACAGACAATACAATTAATCTTACCAATAGTGATATTGTTGCTAACCCAAACTTGGACTACGTAGGAATAAATGCAGCAAGTTGCAAAGACCTGCGCATTGAAAGAAACTACATATACAAAGATGGTGCTAACCCCACCGCTGCCCTTGACGACCGCGTTTTAGGTATTAACGGACAAAGCATAACCCATAATATAATAAATAGCAACTTACTCTCACGCATGGGCAGCGCCATCCGTTTCTTTAACACGCAAATGACAAACACCGTACATTGCAACCAAATGGATACCTGCCGCCTTGGAGTGAGGTTTGATGCAAGCAATATTGGCGACCAGGGCAGTGCAGCAGCAGCACAGGAGAATACTTGGTATTTTCCACAGAATCCGGTGGGGGCTTATTATGCTTTTTATAATATTGGTAGTCCTTTTCCTAGTTGGTTTTATCGACCTAATTCCTCAAACATACCATATTTTCCATTGCCACCACAGATGAACCCTACTGGTTTTGAAAATCCTCAAACAGGACTTCAGTTTAATGATTGCGAAGTGCCTTGCCCTGGCTGCCCTCATCAACGAATGGCAGAAATCGTTACCGAACAAAATGAATTTGCAAGTTTTTCGGAAGATGAAAAGTATTTACTAAAGTATAGTGTATATGAACAATTGAATAGCGATCCAACTTATATGTATGCAGGTTTTCCAACAGATTTGATCTTGCAAAATTTTTATGATAGTGCATCAAATACGAATATGGGAATGCTGTCCATTGTCAATGATTTAATTTCAGATTCTCTAGCTTTGTTTGCCAATGTAGTTAATACATGGATAAGCCCTATTAATCATTTTGAAGAAAATGCTAAAGCAGTAAATGATATTTACATTAATACTTGGGCCGTTGGGATTTTTATATTTAATCAAGAACATATAGATGCCCTTACCCAAATAGCAAGTGAAAATCCATTAAGTGGGGGTGAGGCAGTTTACACGGCAAGAGTAATTTTGGGTTGGGATTTAGTTGATTTTACAAATTCTAATTTAAGACAGCTTAAACTTGAAACGATGCATGAAAACAAGTCGTTTCATGTTTTTCCAAATCCCGCGCAAAACAAATTGTATATTAATTGTAAAATAAAAAGTGATGAACCGGGAGCTATTGAAATTATTGATATTTCGAGCAAAACTAAGTTTAAATTCAATCTAAAAGAATACAATGAAATTGATATTTCCAATTTTAGTAATGGAATATATGTTGCAAGGCTATATATAGATGGAAAATACATTGCATTTGAAAAAGTATTAGTTAATAGATAGTTCAATTTACTAATGAAACTTTTTTTGACTATTTGGCTTGCCGGCCTTGCCTATTTTGGAATCAATGCCCAAAATTTAGTGTTTAACGGAGGATTTGAAGACACTGTGGATTGCAATACATGGATACAAAATCCTTGGCCAAATTTACCAAGTAAAAGCTGGTATCAATCAATAGCGTCACCTGATTATTTTAGTATGATTTATACAAGTTTCTGCGGAGTGAATAATTTACCCAATAATTTTTTAGGATATCAATTACCAAAAACTGGAGTTGCATGTGCTGGTTACTCACCTACATTGTATCCTGTTATTAAAGACTACAAAGAAGCAATTACTGGTAAATTAATAGACACATTGAAAAGCAACCATATTTATTTGGTTTCTGTTTTCATTAATGCCGCAAACGAAAGTAAAATCAGAGCTAATTGTATAGACATTTATTTTTCAGAAGATAGTTTGCATACTGATAGTTTTTATTTATTTAATATTATACCTCAGTTAACAAGTAATAATTTGCCCCCTTTTGTGGATACGTTAGGATGGACAAACATAAAGTACTTTTATAAAGCAGTAGGTTATGAGAAATGGATAACAATTGGTTGCCTTAATAAAGACAGTTCTATTAAGTTAGATAGTAATATCTTGGGCAGCCAGATTGGAGCTTATTATTTTCTAGACGATGTCAGCGTAATAGACTGCACCGCCACCGCGCTTTCGGATATAGAAGAAATAAAACTTAATGTATGGTATGATGCTACAAATAACAAACTTGTAATTAGCACCAATGAGCAAATAGAAAATTATACTCTAATAGATATGCTTGGCAAAACAACCTTGCAAGGCAAACTACTAAACAGTGAAATAAGTGCAGCAGCTTTGTCACGGGGGGTGTATATGTTGGTTGTGGAGGATAAGCGTTATAGGAGGAGGGTATTTAAGGTGGGGGTTTATTGATTATAAAAATAAATACAATGTTTAATCATATAAATACAAGTGCAGTTGGTGGCAGCGCCATCCGCTTCTTTAACTCACAACAAATAAACACCGTACACTGCAACCAAATGGATACCTGCCGCATTGGTGTGCGCTTTGATGCAAGTAATATTGGCGACCAGGGCAGTGCAGCAGCAGCACAGGAGAATACGTGGTACTTTCCTACAGGTTATTTTGCTTTTAGTAAAGATCTATCGAGTGCTTTTCCAACATGGTTTTACAGACCAGGCCCTATAGCATTGCCTTACCAATCTACTGCAATTCAAATGAGTCCCACAGGTTTTGTAACACCAAATACTGGAACAATTACCAATGATTGCGAAGTGCCCTGTCCTGGGTGTCCTAATGAAAGAATGGCGGCATTTGTATCAGATGCAGCAGAATTTTCAAACCTATCCTTTGAAGAAAAAATAAATGGTAAAATAGATATTTTTAATCAGCTTAGTAGTGATAGCACTTTAATGTATGCAGGCATATCAAGCGATTTGATCCTACAAAATTTTTATGATAGCATGTATTATTTTTCAAACGCTGGCTTATTACAAATGGTAAATGAATTTGTAATGGACTCTTTAGTGCAAGGTGCAGTAATGGTAAATGATATTATTATTCCTGAAAATAATGTTGAGAATAATTTTAAGAATTTTAATGAAGTATATTTACAAACATGGGCTGTAGATAATTTTACAACTAGTGCTTCACATCAATCAATATTAGAAAATATAGCCTATCAAAATCCTTTAAATGGTGGAGAAGCTGTTTATTCAGCGCGCGTATTATTAGGTCTTGATTTTGTTGATTTTACATCAAATGTAAATAGATTAAATAATAATATAGAATCCGAAATGCCTTTATCAATTGTTTACCCTAACCCAACAAATGATTATATTTATTTAAATCCTTCCTTATCTGGAGCTTTTAATTTGGAAATATATGATAGCAAGGGTACTTTACTTATTCGAAAGGAAATAACCGATAATAGGCATATACAAGTTAGCGAATTATCGGATGGAATATATTTTGTGAAAATTATTTTGCAAAATCAAGCTTACAGTTATAGCTCATTCATTGTTAAGCACTAATGATACGATCATTTACAATAATGGTATTTTTATTATTCAGTAAAAATATCTTATCTCAAAATTTAATATCGAATCCAGGATTTGAAGACACATTAGATTGTTGGACTTGGTGGAATAATGGGAATTTACCTGCATTACCGTGTATTGGATGGTATGAATCAATAGGTACAGCCGATTTTTGGAGTTTATCCTATACTCAAGGTTGTGGCACAGCACCTTTTCCCAATAATCCGACTTTTGGGTATCAAAAACCAAGAAATGGTGACTGTTGTGTAGGCTTTGGATTTCTCATTTTTCCTAATGGCAATGATAGAGAATGTATAACTTCAAAATTAGTCGATTCTTGTAAATACGGAAGAAATTATCAAGTGTCATTTTATGTAAATGCCGCCAATAATGCTAAAATAGTAATTGATAAAATCGGTGCCTATTTTTCAAAGGATAGTCTTAATCCTGATAGTAATTATATGTTTAAAATATTGCCTCAAATCGAGAATCAAAGTGGAAATATTCTATTGGATACAGCAAATTGGATGCAAGTAAAAGGAAGTTTTATTGCAAAAGGAGGCGAACAATTTATTACTATTGGTTGTTTTAGACCTGATAGCAACTTAACAATAGATAGTACAAATAATTGGTCACAGCCTTTAGGGTACTACTTCCTAGACGACATCTCCGTTATAGACTGCACTGCCTCCAGCATTAATGAGGTAGCTGCATTAGAGATTCAATTATTAAACAATGCAGCAACGCATACACTCACCGTTACATGCGAGGGTATAAGTGCTTATAACATCATCACAATGGATGGCAAAACCATACTAAGCCAACATACCAACGTGCCACAACCCAAAATAGAAATAGACATAGGCACCCTTGCGCGTGGTATATACATAGTGCAAGTAGCAGATAAAAGAAAACGGGTGGGGTATAAGAAGTTTGGGAAGTATTAAGGGTTTAAGGGTTTAAGGGTTTAAAAGTTTAAAAGTCAAGGGTTCAAAAGTTTTATAGAGTTTAAGTGGCGTCTTTGCTGAATTAATTTATTGATAGATTTGGGGTCTGTCTAAATTTTAATTGCCTCTTTTATTACAAAAGGATTTTTTTCAATTCAATTTAAATGGATGTGGCATTATAAACGCAGAATTAGCATTGTCCCCAATTCAAAATTGCAATTGCTAGCGTATCACTTCTACAACGATGCAGGCGAAGAAATAAAGTTGTAAGCTAGCATTCGCTCAGGCTTAATGGAATATTAGTAGCCAAACCACCATCAGCTGTTTCTTTATACTTACTGTTCATGTCTAAGGCTGTTTCCCACATTGTTTTTATTACGGCATCAAGCGATACTTTAGCCGAATCCGGGTCGCCTTGAAGAGCAAGTTGCGAAGCGGTTATTGCTTTTATAGCGCCCATGCTGTTTCGTTCTATGCAGGGTATTTGTACCAAACCTGCAATGGGATCGCAGGTCATACCCAGGTGATGTTCCATCGCAATTTCGGCAGCTTGCATCACCTGACGTATACTACCACCGTGACACTCGGTAAGTGCACCGGCAGCCATAGCGCTAGATACACCAATTTCCGCCTGACACCCGCCCATGGCGGCCGATATGGTGGAGCCTTTTTTAAATAAACTACCAATTTCGGATGCTGTAAGCAAAAAGCGAATCATCTTTTCATCGGTATTGCCACCGGCAAATAGTTTATAATACATCATTACCGAAGGTATAACCCCTGCTGCACCGTTGGTTGGGGCAGTTACCACACGGCCAAATGATGCATTCTCTTCATTAACTGATAGCGCAAAACAACTTACCCAGTTCAATATAGTTTGAAATAGTGGTGGTGTGTTTTTTATTTGTTGTTCCCAAGTTTCAAGATTATGGTAGGTGCTACCATGCAGCAACTTGGCATTTATACTTGCCGCCCTGCGTGTAACATGCAGTCCACCGGGCAGTTGCCCTGTGGTATGACATCCGCGATACATACATTCGCGCATAGTTTGCCATAGGCGTAGCACACCATCCTTTGTTTCGGCAGGCTTGCGCCATGCCTTTTCATTTTCCAACACCAGGTTACTTATACTCTTACCTGCACGCATGCAACATTGCAGTAAGTCATCGGCATCATTTATTTCAAATTTTACCCGTTGTGTATTTTTTGTTTGATTAACCTCGCCTTCCTTAACTACAAATCCTCCGCCTATTGAATAGAAAACCGATGCATGTTGGTTGCCATTATTAAAGGTGGCTTTTATTTTCATTGCATTGGGATGATAAGGCAATGACTCGGTTCGCAAAAAAATCAAATCAACATTATAGTCAAATGGTATTTCCGTTTGCTGGTTTAGCAAAATTCGTTTATCAGATTTTATTTTTTCGAAAACCGGAATAACCTGCGCAGTATCAAACGTTACCGGGTCGGCACCTGTTAGCCCAAGTAGTACTGCTATATCAGAGCCATGCCCTTTGCCAGTTTTCGCAAGCGAACCATATAAAGTTATCTCTATTTGTTTCACTAACGCCAAATCAGACAGCCCCATTATTTCATTTACAAATTGCTGGGCGGCTCGCCATGGCCCAAGTGTATGCGAACTGCTTGGTCCAATTCCAATTTTAAAAATATCAAATACGCTTATTGCTTCGTGGCTTTTCATAAACTTAAGTAAGGTGGTAAAAGTAATTATTAGAAAGTAATAGAAGCGCGCGGCTCTAAATTGAATTCATAAAAACAAAAAACCCGATACTTATTGGTACCGAGTTTCATTTTGATTGGCTCTACAATTATTTTACCAGAATTTTTGTGCGAAGTAACGATTCACCTTGATGAATCTGCAAGGTATAAATACCTGCAGAAAGTGCGCTTAAGTCAATTGTCTTGCTATTCGTAGCAGAAGTACTTATGGCAGTTTTACCGGCAGCATCAATTACAGCAACGGTGCTGTTTGTTTTCATATTTTGAAACAAAACTATATTTTCTAATTGAACAAAGAAGTGATTGATATCTTTTATTTCATCAAGTGATGAATTGCCGGTTGATTTTAAACTATAAGCTTCAAGCAAAATACCGCTATCAAGAATCATATCAGAAGCATCGGCCACCACTAATTTCAAATGATAAGTAGTGCCTGGAGTAATGGCATGAGAAGCGGTAAGTTTAGTAGTTAAGCCATCAAAAATAAATGTTGAATCATTGTAATTGTCAATATAAAAGGCGCAATTGAAACAAGGGCCATTACTTAGTCCAGCGGCATTGCCATTATTCACATTATTGATAGCTACCGGAAGGTTGATTCCGGGGATTAAGGCAATGTTATCTGCACCGTTTATCCCTGGACCAGATATAAATAAGGCAAAAGCATCATTAAATGATGAACCCACAAATTCGTTGTATTCTTCGCTTAGAAATAAATACCGGAATTCTGCAATAGTGCCCGAAGCAACAAAATCAAACTCAAGAACCGATGCATCAAACGTGGGCGTGCCGGTCAATACAGATAAATCAGCATCTCCAACGGCACTGCCATATCCACTTGCCATGCTTGATGCAGGCAGATTAATAGTGGAGTCAATAAACCCTGATGATAACATAAGTCCGTTTTGAATAGGCAAATTAGTAGCACCCGAAAACAAGGCAATACTACCTGGGCCACCGGTGTGGGCTACATTGCTAATGGTGATTCCGTTGCCAACAAAAGTTTGCACCATTTGAGGTAAAGGGGTATTGGTGTCAACAATAATTTGTGCTTGACTTGCCAATGCAAGTAAGCCAAAGAAGAATGTCATGGTTTTTTTCATTTGTTTTTGATTATAATTATAACGTAGTGCAAAGTAAATATATATTTGAACTAAAAGGTCAACCTAAGGGGAAAATGTGAAAAAATACAAAATAAACTTTGCATGCTTATAAAGTTTCCATAGTTTTGTGCCCTGATTTTGAAAATGAACGTACATCCTGCACACCTAAAAATTATTGATACAGCACGATCCATGATGTATCAGCATGGTATTAAGAGAATAACCATGGATGATATTGCCCGACATGCTGGTATTAGTAAAAAGACAATTTATGAGACCTTTGATGATAAGAACGAACTGGTACTAGCTTTACTTCACGATGAAATGAGTAAAAATCAGCAGCAAATAAATTCGTTTGTTACAAGCAGCAAGAATGCCATTGAAGAAATTGTAGCTACCATGAATTATATGTCAAACGAATTTGGTGTTATCAATCCGGTTATGTTTTATGACTTGATAAAATATCATCATCAGGCATGGAACGAGTTCAATAATTTTATGGAGGAGTGTGTAAACAGTATGATTGAGCTAAATCTGAAGCGAGGTATGAAAGAAGGATATTACCGTAGTGATTTGAAAATAAAAATACTTAGCAGGTTACGCTTACTCCAAATTGAAATGATAATTAATGGAAGAAGTTTTCCGGTTCATAAATACAATTTTATTGATGTACACATTGAACTTATGAAACACTTTCTGTTTGGGATTGCCACATTAAAAGGTCACAAGTTGATTAATAAGTTGCTTGATGTAAACGAAACCGAATAATTAAAACTAGATTAACATACACTAATAATATGAAGTTTAAATTTGTCTTATTGCTCCTGCAATTGGCCTGTATACATAAAATGGCCGCTCAGGACAGTTCCCAAACTTATAGTTTCAGTGCAGAGCAAGCAGTGGCATTTGCCATGCAGAATAGCGTTAATGTTCAAAACGCTCTGCTTGATATTGATATTGCAAAAAAGAAAATTTCTGAATTAACCGGGATAGGATTACCTCAAATAACGGCTCAGGGCGATTTGAAGTATTATGCCAAAGCACCTATTGTGTTGTTTCCAAACTTTGGTAAGGTGGTGTATGATATATTAGCTGCCGAACAACTGCTCAGCAATGCACCGCCCGACTTGCCAGGTTCAGTGCCGGCCACTTTTTTTACCAAATATGTTGCTACTGGCAGCATAAGCGCCTCTCAGCTAATATTTGATGGCACATACATTATAGGCCTCAAGGCTTCGCATAAGTATAAGGAACTTACTGCAAAAACTGCTGAACAAGTTAAAATTGAAACTTCTGCCACCATCAGAAAATCGTATTACAATGTTTTAGTAAGTCGCGAGCGTGCAAAAATTTTAGTTAGTAATATCAATCGCTTGCAAAAACTATTTTCCGAAACCGAAGCGATGTATAAAGAAGGATTTGTAGAGGAAATTGATAAAAAGCGATTAGAGGTTTCACTTAATAATCTTAAGACTGAAAAAGAGAATATTGATCGGATGCTTTTGCTTGGCGAGTATGTATTGAAATTTCAAATGGGCATGGATGTGAATGATTCCATTATACTTACCGATGAATTAACCGATGATGATTTGTCTAATTACAGCAGTTCGTTGCAAAATGTAAATGTGAATAATCGCATCGAGTATCAGGTGCTATTAACCACACGCGAATTGCAAAAGCTAAACGTGAAACGCAATCAGTACGCTTATTTACCAAACATCGTGGCTTATGGCTCGTGGCAGGGACAAGCATTGCGAAATGAGTTTGATATATTTGATACAAAGCAAAAATGGTATCCAACAGGAATTATTGGAGGCAGTATCAATTTGCCCATTTTTGATGGGTTTCAAAAACGTGCAAGAATTTCGCAAGAAAAACTTACCCTTAAAAAACTGGATAACGGAATTAAACAATTTGAAAATGCCTCGGGTTTAGAAAACATGACAGCGAAAATAAATCTTCAAAATGCGTTAGCCTCGTTAGAAACACAAAAGAAAAACAAGGAGCTTGCAGAGGAGGTTTTGAATGTAACGCGCATTAAATATAATGAAGGTGTTGGCAGTAATATTGAAGTTGTAAATGCTGAAGCAGCTGTACAAGAAGCTAGCAGCAACTATTTTAATGCATTGTACAATGCCATTGTGTCTAAAATTGATTTAGATAAATCGATAGGAGCTATAAAATAACATTTATTAAAAAAAAGTAAACATCACTATATATGAAATACTCAATCACTAAATTATCCATTGTTGTATTAACCCTGGTAATGGTGGGCTGTGGATCGACCTCCACAGATAAAAAAGCTGAGCTGGACAAGTTAATAAAAGAGCAAGCTGCATTAAATGATAAAATTAATACCCTGCGCAAAGAATTAGCAGGCAAGGATGCAAGCACAAAAACCAGAAAAGTAGAGGTTGCTGACCTAACGCAAAAACCATTCGTACATTATATAGATGTGCAGGCTAAGGTGGATGGCGATCAAAATGTAAATGTAGCGCCTCAAATGCCTGGAACCATTAAGTCAATTTTGGTACGCGAAGGGCAAGCAGTAACCAAAGGACAAATATTAGCTACCCTTGATGATGCAGTTGTATTGCAAGGCATTAATGAATTGCAAACCCAACTTGATTTTGCAACTACAGTGTTTAAGAAACAAGATAACCTTTGGGAAGCAAAAAATAGGAAGTGAGATACAATACATGAGCGCAAAAAATAATAAGGATGCGCTTGAAAGAAAGATGGCCACACTTAGAGAGCAATGGCGAATGGCACAAATACAATCACCTATCAATGGCTCGGTTGATTTAGTGAGCATTAAAGAAGGACAGGCCATTGCACCCGGTATGCCTTGCATTAATGTGGTAAACTTAACTGGATTGAAAATTAAAGGGGAACTTGCCGAAGCAAATATTTCGAAAGTGAAGGTTGGCGATGAAATAATTTTAACTTTTCCTGATGCGAATGCTACCATTACTGCCAAGGCCACTTTCGTATCAAAAATCATTAATCCATTATCCCGCACATTTACTATAGAGGCACGCTTGGAGTCGAACACCGAAGGCCTTCGTCCGGGCATGGTTGCCATTATGAAGGTAGCGGACTATAACAATAAAACAGCCATTACAATACCTATCAATACACTTCAATCAGATGCCAACGGCAACTATGTAGTTATTGCAAATACTACTGGCGATAAAGTGAAAGCAGCAAAGAGCATGGTAGAAACGGGAAGCACCTATCAAGGTATGGTAGAAGTAAAAAACGGACTCAAAGAGGGTGATAAATTAATAGTTAAAGGATTTCAAGGATTGAACGAAGGGGATGCAATTGAATTTTAATAACAATTCTCAACACCAAATATTACCCTATCCTCTTACATAAAATAAAAAAGTATGATTGATAAATTTAAAGAGTTCAAAATTTCGAGTTGGGCTATCGATAACAGAACAAGTGTTTATGTTTTGACAGTAATCATCACCTTGTTTGGAATTTTTTCTTATCAGGCATTGCCTAAAGAGCAATTTCCGGACATCGTAATACCAACCATTTTTGTTACTACATTCTATAATGGCACCTCACCGCTCGATATGGAGAACCTGGTTTCGAAACCTCTTGAGAAGCAGTTA